>NZ_JBSGBQ010000027.1:0-120705 GCF_053601335.1 Amycolatopsis sp. NPDC004747
CGGCGGGCGCGGACACCCGGACCGACGCGGCGGACCGCGCCCGGTGCGCCTCCACCGGCCGCCGGTCGTAGGGCATGCCTTGACAAACCCGCCCGCCGGCTGAAGGGAAGGCTGGGATGAGGGGCGGGGGAGGTCTGGTGACGTCGTTGGTTGCCTCGCTCGCCCGGCCGCCGGGTTGGAGGGGGGTCGGTATTCGGGGAGGTGTGGTGGCCTGCGCTGCCGGCCGGCGGTTCGCGCGTCGGCTGTGTACAACTCGCCGTTGTGGTTCGGACTGTGGGTAACCCCTGGCCCGTGCGGTGGAGGGCGCCGGGCTTGTCGGTGCCCTCCGCTAGCGTGGAAATCGGGGGCTGCTCAGTGCGTCCGCGTTGCGGGATCGGTCTTCTCCACTAGCTGTGGGCCCATGACCATGCGTACAAAGGACGTCAGAGGTGATGGCCGATGGTGTTGCGGTACGGGAGGCGGCGCCGGTGGGCGGTGGTCGCCGCCGTTGCCTCTGTGCTTGTCTCCGTGCCCTCCGTTGTTGCCGCTCTCTCGCCCGCCGGGGCGGCCGTTGATCCCGAGCGGCTTCGGGCCCTTGTGCTGGGCTCCGCCGAAAAGCCGTACCAGGGTTACGCCGAAAGCGCCGGGTCGCTCGCCCTTCCGGAGCTGCCGAACCTCGGGGCCGTCACCGCCCTCTTCTCGATGCGGACGCCGATGCGGGCCTGGTACGCCGGGCCCGATCGGTACCGCGTCGACATTCTCGGGACCGCCGGTGAGCACGATGTCTACCGGCTGCCCGATGGGGAATACACCTGGGACTACGGGGACAACACGCTCACCGAGCTGATCGGTGAGCCGGCGCTCCGGCTGCCGCGGGCCGGGGACCTGCTGCCGCCCGAACTTGCGCGGCGGATCTTGCGGGCTGCGAAAGGCGACCCCGTCAGTGCGCTGCCGGGGCGGAACGTTGCCGGGGTTGCCGCGTCCGGGGTGCGGCTCGTGCCCGCCGATCCCGATACCACCGTCGGGCGGGTTGACGTCTGGGCGGATCCGGCGACCGGGGTGGCCGTGCGGGTCGAGGTGACCGCGCGGGGGCAGGACGCCCCGATCCTGGTCACCGAGTTCCTCCAGCTCGAGCAGACGACGCCGGTCGTCGAGGCGCCGCGGCCGGTGCTCGGGTCGGGGTTCAACGTCACCAGCGCGCCGGACGTCGCCGACACGCTCGGCGCGTTCGGCCAGGTTCCGCTGCCCACGTCGCTCGCCGGGCGGCCCGTCGTGTCGGAGAACTTCGGGGGCGTGCAGGGCGCCGCCCTCTACGGGCGGGGGCTGGCCGCCTTCGCCGTGATCGCCGTTCCGCGGACGGTGGCCAACGCGGCGGGTGACGCCGCCGGGAAGGCCGGTGGGGCGCAGGTCAAGCTGGCCGCCGGGAGCGTCGTGCAGCTGTCCATCACCCCGCTCTCGCTGGGCGTCGTGCGGTCGTCGGTGTCCCGGCGGTCCTACCTGCTCGCCGGGACGGTGACGCCCGGCGTCCTGAAGTCCGTCGCCGACGAGCTGTCCCGGCTGCGCCGGAGCGGCCCGTGATCGTCACGCGCGCGCTGACCAAGCGCTACGGCCGGACGGTGGCCGTCGACGCGGTCGACCTCGAAGTCCGCGAAGGCGATCGCTACGGCTTCCTCGGCCCCAACGGCTCGGGCAAGACCACCCTGGTCCGGATGCTGCTCGGCCTGGTCTACGCGACCGCCGGGGAGATCGAGGTGCTCGGGAAACCGGTGCCCAAGCGGGTCGCCGAGGTGCTGCCGGACGTCGGTGCGCTCGTCGAGGGCCCGGCCGCGTACCCGCACCTGTCCGGGCGCCGGAACCTGGCGCTGCTCGACGCCGCCGGCCGCGGGGGTGGCCGTCGCACGCGGCGCCGTCGCGTCGACGAAGCCCTCGAACAGGTCGGGCTGGGCGGGGTCGACCAGCGGCCGGTGAAGGCGTACTCGCTCGGCATGCGGCAACGGCTCGGGCTCGCCGGCGCCCTGCTGCGGCGGCCGCGGCTGCTGATCCTCGACGAACCGACCAACGGGCTCGACCCGCAGGGCATCAAGGAGATCCGCGAGCTGCTGGTCGCGCTGAACGCCGGTGGCACCACGGTGTTCCTCTCCAGCCACCTGCTGGCCGAGGTGGAGCAGCTGTGCACGCGCGTCGGCGTCGTCGACCGCGGCCGGCTCGTGCTGGAGGAGGACCTCGCGACGCTGCGCGCGGCCACCGGCCGGATCCTGGTCGGCACGCCGGACGCGGCCGAAGCGGCCGCGGTCCTCGACGGGCAGCTCGAAGCCCGCGACGGCGACCGGCTGGTCATCCGGCACGCCGATCCGGCGGCGCTGAACGCGCTGCTCGTCGAAGCGGGGGTGCGCGTGACGTCGATCCACGCCGAACAGCGGACGCTCGAGCAGGTCGTGCTCGACGTGACGGGTCCGGGCTCGGACCGGTTCGGGGCGGCCGGATGATCGGCGTCGAACTGCGGAAGCTCGCGCTGCGGCCGCGGGTCTGGTTCAGCGTGCTGCTGCTGTGCCTGCTGCCGGCGATCGTCGGCGTCTTCCTGGCGACGGCCGACTTCGCGCCGCCGCCCGGGCAGGGCGGGGCGTTCCTCTCGGCGGTGGTCAACGACGGCGCGCTGTACCCGGCCGCCGCGCTCGCCCTGGTGCTGCCGCTGTTCCTGCCGATCGCGGTCGCCGTCGCCGCGGGCGACGCGGTCGCGGGCGAGGCGGCCACCGGCACCCTGCGCTACCTGCTGGTGCGGCCGGTCGGCCGGACCAGGCTGCTGGCCGCCAAGATGGTGGCGCTCGCGGTGTACGTGACCGCGGCGATCGTCATCGTGGTGCTGACGTCGCTGGTGCTCGGGGTGATCCTGTTCGGCACCGGCGGCACACCCGGCGTCGCGGGCCCGGGCGGGCAGCCGGCCGGCGTGACGTCGCTGTCCGGGCAGTCGCTCAGCTCCTCCGCGCTCGGCCTGCGGCTGCTGGGCGCGGTGACCTACATCGTCGTGTCGCTGCTCGGGTTCGCGGCGATCACCCTGTTCCTTTCGACGGTGTCCGATTCGGCGCTGGGGGCCGCGCTGGGCGGGCTGGCCGTGCTCATCACGAGCACGGTGCTGGAGACCCTGGACGCGGCCGCGTCCGTGCGGCCCTACCTGCCGACGCACTACTGGCTGTCCTGGATCGACTTCTTCCGCGATCCGGTGCTGTGGCGCAACATCGACCACGGGCTGCTGCTGCAGGCCGGCTACATCGTGGTGTTCTTCGGGGCCGCGTGGGCGAACTTCGCGACGAAGGACGTCACGAGCTGAGGCACTCCGTGGGCGCTTCGAGCGCGGTGGTGCCGAGGGCCTGCAGGACGATCTCGGTGACGGCGGGGTCGGTGGGCAGGTCGCCGTGGCCGGCCGGGTTGCCCGGGCAGACCTGCTGGAGGGACACGTTGACGGCGCCGTCGACCCGGGCGGAGTCCGGCGGCGTCACCGTCTCGTCGTTGTCGGTCCAGAGCGAAAGCCACGGCAGGCCCGGCGGGAGCGGCTGCTTGGCCAGCTCCTGTAGGAGGCTGCTGCCCGGCGCGAGCTGGACGCACGCGGTGGGACAGCCGCCGGGGACCAGCGCGCCACCCGCCGTGGCCAGGCCGGTGCCGTGCATCGGCGCGCCGAGCGTCACGACCCGGCGGGCCTGGTGGTCGCCGTTCTCCCGGCCGACCCACAGCCGCACCACGATCCCGCCGGCCGAGTACCCGACGACGTCGACCGAGGGCGCGCCCTGCTCGTAGGCCTTCTCGACGGCTTCGGCGAGGACGGCGGCCTGTTCGACGAGGTCGCCGGTGCCGTCGCCGGCCAGGGTGAGCACTTCGGCGGTCCGGCCGGTGGCCTGCCGGATCCGCTCGGCGAGGGTTTCGAGCGCACCCCGGCCACCGCCGTAGCCGGGGACCAGCAGCACCGGGCCGGGCTTGTTCTGGTCCGGCGTCCCGGCGTCCGGCGCGGCCTTGGCCCCGGACGCGGCGACGAGCGCGGCGACGACCACGGCCACCACGGCGACGGCGACACTGCTCAGCATCAGCCGCCGCCGCGGGCTGAGCCCGCCCCACCAAGCCGTGATCCGCACAGCTCCATGATGACCCGGCTGCCGCTCGGCCGGTGTGATGGAAGCCGGAACTCGCGTGATCGAGCCCGGAGCTCGCGTGATCGAGCCCGGAACTCGCGTGTCTGGAGCCGTCACGGCCCGGATCACGCGAGTTCCGGCCGGAATCACGCGAGTTCCGGCTTCGGGTCCGGCTGAGCCGATCCGGTGAGAGGGCGGGACTTTCCGAACCGGGCCCAAGGCCGGTGTCGTGTGCCCGGTGGGAGTGGTGGAGATGGGTCGGATTGTCGTGCTCGTCGTGCTGGTGGTGGAGCTGGTCGGGTGCGGCCCGCCGGTGGTGGAGGTCCGGGGGCGGGCGCAGCCGGTGCCGGTGCGCACCGGCGCGCCCCCGGGCGAACTGCTCGGGGACACGCCGGTCGCGCCGGGCCGAACCGTCGTGAAGCTCTAGTTGAACGGGTCGAGCGTCAGGTAGGCCGTCGCCGGGTTGCCGTCGTTGACCAGCGACTCGTAGTGGCCGACGTCGTCGAAGGCGAAGGCGTACGCCTTGCCGTCGGCCATCTGCGCGTGGATCTTGCGCGCGTACTGGTTGGTCACGGCGTCCTGGTAGAAGCCCGCGGAGCTCGGGTCCGGCTGGTTCGCGTTGGTCAGCAGCGTCGAGCGGTTGAAGCCCGCGCAGAGCGTGCGCGAAATCTGGCCGCGGACGTCGTTCGGCGCGTCGAGGTTCTTGTAGCAGCCGAAGACGCTGTCGGAGTCCGGTTTCTGGAACGCCGTCACGAACCCGCCGGAGGTGTTCGTGAAGTTCATGGTGTTGCCGGAGACCCGGCCGTAGTACTTGACGTTCGGCTGGTCGGCCACCGGCGTCACGGTCAGCGTCGACGAGCTGTACTTCGTCCAGACGCGGTCGATGTAGTCCTGCAGCACGTTCGAGGGCAGCGCGCCGGCTTCGATGCCGTGGGAAGGCGCCAGCGCGCGCAGGACCGTGCCGTCCGAGCGCGTCCGGATCAGGTTGGCCCAGCCGCCCGGCTGGCCGCGCAGCGCGGTGTAGAAACCGTTGTAGCCGCCCGGTTTCAGGTGCCCGGTGCTCTTCGTGGTGCCGCCCACGGGCTGGACGCCGACCGCGTACGGCGCGGAGAACATGTCCACCTGGGTGCTGTTGATCCAGAGGCCGCCGTCGTTGAGCGTGTACTCCGACCAGTTGAAGAGGATGCCGGCGTTGGGGTCCGACGGGTTCTGGACCGCCGGCTGCACCAGGCCGCCGGTGGCGAGCTTGAACACCAGCTTCTGCCCGTAGGAGAAGTAGATCCGGCCGGAGAACTTCGGGATCCGGATGGTGATCGACTGGCCGTTCGCGGGGCCCGGGATCGACGCGTCGGGCGCCGGGATCGGCGGCACCGCGCCGCCGGGCCAGGCGTGGAACGTGCCGTTCGCGTCCGCCCAGCCCTGCTGCCCGGTCGCCAGGTTCGTGCCCAGGTCGTAGAGGTAGACGGGATCGCCGCGGCCGGAGTTGTTGGTGATCTTCAGGGGGATGGTGGCCGGCACCGCTTCGGCGGCGGGGGCGGTCGCGGCGGCCACCGCGAGGGCCGCGGCCAGCACCACCAGCCGTTGCCGGACGGACGTCTTCGTGCGCACGGGCGCCTCCTCGTCGAGGCCGATGATCGCAAGTTGTTCAGACCATTTCAGCGTCGGCGGCCCGGCGAGCGGTTGTCAAAGGCTGATAATCATCGTCCCCCGTCCGGACCAGCGGCCGCCGCTGCGCCGCCACGACGGCGCCCAGCACGATCACCGCGCCCAGCAGCTGCCACGGCGTCAGCCGCTGGCCGAGCACGAGCCAGCCGAGCAGGGTGGCCACGACCGGGCTCAGCAGCCCGAGGAACGTCACGTGGGTGGCGGACAGCGCGCGGATCCCGCGGAACCACAGGGCGTACGCGAACGCGGCACCGATCAGCGCGAGGTAGGCGTAACCCGCGAGGTTCGCCCCGGACAGCGACGCGGGCGGCGCGCCCTCGACGGCCAGCGCGACCGGCACGAGCACCAGCCCGCCCGCGACGAGCTGCCAGCCGGTCGTCGCCAGCAGCGGGGCGGGGGACGTCCAGCGCTTGCTCAGCACGACGCCGGTGGCCATCACGACCGCGCCGCCGGCCGCCGCGGCGACGCCGATCGCGTCGAGCCGCGCCGACGACTGCAGGACCAGCAGGCTGACGCCGGCCACGCCGGCGATCCCCGCGAGCACGGTGCGCCGGGTCAGGCGTTCGCCGAGCAGGCCGGTGGACAGACCGGCGACCAGCAGCGGCTGCAGGGCGCCGAGGGTGGCGGCGACCCCGCCGGGCAGCCGGTAGGCGGCGACGAACAGCAGGGCGAGGAACGCGCCGATGTTCAGCGTGCCGAGCACCAGCGACCGCCACCACCAGTCGCCCTTCGGCAGGCGGCGGGTGAGCGCGACCAGCAGCAGGCCGGCGGGCAGGGCCCGGATGACGGCGGCGAGCAGCGGGCGGTCGGGCGGCAGGAACTCGGTGGTGACGAGGTAGGTGGTGCCCCAGATGGCCGGGGCGAGGGCGGTGAGGAGGAGCTGTTTGTTTAGCATTAAGGTAGATTACCTCAGTACTAAGGTAACTAGCTAGCCTTTCACTTACCACTAAGGCATCGGTTACGCTGTGCAGATGGCCGACCACGTGGACCGGGTGCTCGCGCAGTGGCACGCCGAGCGCCCCGACCTCGACGTTTCCCCGATGGCGGTGATCGGCCGGCTGTCCCGGCTGAGCGCGCTGGTCGACGCGGAGCTGCGCCGGACGTTCGCCCGCCACGGCCTGGACCGCGCGACGTTCGACGTCCTCGCGACCCTGCGCCGCAGCGGGCCGCCGTACCGGCTGACCCCGACGGAACTGATGCGCTCGGCGATGGTGACGTCCGGGGCGATCACCCAGCGCCTGGACAAGATGGAGGCCCGGGGCCTGGTGGAGCGCACCCCGAACGAGGCGGACGGCCGCGGGGTCCGGGTGCGGCTGACCGAGGCCGGCGGCGAGGTCATCGACCGGGCGCTGCCCGAGCACGTCGAGACCGAGCACCGCATCCTGGCCGCGCTGGACGCGGGGGAGCGGGAGGAGCTGGCGTCGACCTTGCGGACGCTCTTGGAAAGCCTGGGTGGTTCGGCTCCCTAGGAGATCTGCCGGACCGGCTCGCCGTTCAGCAGCAGGTCCAGGTCGATCCGGCCCCCGGCCGCGGCCAGTACCGCGTCGACCGCCAGGTCGACGTCGAGCTTGCGGCCGTGCTGGTCGGCGTACGCGCGCATCAGGTTCCCGATGTGGCGTTCCGGGTTGCGCCACGACGGCCACCGCAGGGACGCCTGCTTCGCCAGCTTCGTGAAGTTCGACTGGCGCACGGTCGCCTCCAGCAGCCACTCCAGGTAGACGCGCATCGCGTGGAACGCCGGGTGGGCGGGGGTCGCCACCGGGCCGTGGCCGGGGACGAGGGTGCGCGGGCGGAAGGTGTCCTGGAGCCAGTCGAGCGCGTCGAGCCAGCCGGGGATCGAGCCGTGCACCGCGATCGGGGTGTCGCCGATGCACACCAGGTCGCCGGCGAACAGCGTGCCCGACCGCGGCTCGTGCACCACCAGGTCGCCCGCCGTGTGCGCGACGCCCGGGACCGCCACGACGTCGACCGTCGCGCCGCCCAGGTCCAGTTCGTGCCAGCCGGTCACCGGGTGGACCACGTCGGGTGACGGCGGCTCGAGCACGCCCCACCGCGTGTACGTGAAGACGTTGCCGTACGTCTGCGGGCCGGCCTTGACCAGCTCGAGGCTGCCCGGGGCGGCCAGCGCGGTGCCGCCCTCGCGCAGGGCGACCCCGAGTCCGTTGTGGTGTTCGCCGTGCGCGTGCGTGATGACGACGGTGAGCTCCTGGTCGCCGGCGTACTTGCGGACGTCGCGCACCAGTTCCAGGGTCGCCTGCTCGGTGCCGCAGGTGTCGATCAGCGCGACGCCCTCGGTGCCCTGGATCCAGCCGCTGTTCGCGACGAACCACTCGGCCGGGCTCTTCACGTACGCCACCACTCCGGGCCGCGCGTGCCGGAGCGGGACGATGTTCGATCTGACGGCCGGCATGCTTTCCTCCCCTGAACGGACGATGCGGTTAACGACGGTGCCCGGGTCAGGTTGCGCGGATTCCCCCTGGAATGTTTCCCCAATTTCGGTCGGCCGACCGGTCGAGAATTTTTCGGATTCGCCGGGGACCGGGTCTTGACAGTCGATCACAACCGTCGATACTGGTATATACCTTTATGGGAGGGTCCGGGAGAAAAAATCCAGGGGGACTTCGCGCTCGTGGGCCGACGGAAGGTCTGAGGGGTCCTTCCGTCGGCCGCGCGAAGGCCGGTCACCGGCATGTTGACACAGATACTGGTACGAACCAGTATGTCTCCTGCCGGCCGGGAGGAGAAAAATGACGGGGGCACACGTCCGCATCGACAACCGGCTCATCCACGGTCAGGTCACCGTCGCGTGGACCCGCCGCCTCCGCGTGCGCCGGCTGGTGGTCTGCAACGACGACGTCGCCGCCGACGAACTCCAGCGGGTGCTGCTCCCGCAGGCCGCCCGCGGGTTGCCCACCGACGTGCTGTCGGTCGAGGCCACGCTCGCCGGGGAACCCGGCGCCGGCGCCATGGTCATCGCCAAGCACCCCGGGGACGTCTTCCGCCTCGTCGAGGGCGGGCTGCGGCCCGAGGTCGTCAACGTCGGCAACGTGGCCCCCCGGCCGGGGGAGCCCGCCACCATGGTCACCCGCTCGGTCGCGGTCACCGCGGACGAGGCCGACGCCTACCGCAAGCTCGCCGCCACCGGCATCCCGCTCGTCACGCAGCTGCTCCCGCAGGACAAACCCGCCGATTTCCTCTCCCTGCTCGACCGGAAAGGGCTCTAGCTCCGCATGCTCGTCGCGCTGGCCCTGACCCTCTGGGCGATCTACTGCACGTACGACGGCCTCGGGCCGTTCCTCATCTACGCCCAGCGCCCGCTGATCGCCGGCTCGGTGGCCGGCCTGATCACCGGCCACCCGCTGCTCGGCCTGCTGATCGGCGCCACGCTGGAGCTGGCGGCGCTGGGTGTCTACACCTACGGCGGCGCCACCATCCCGGACTACCAGACCGGCGCGATCGTCGGCACCGCGCTGGCCGCGGGCGCCGCCGGGGCCCCGGCCGCACAGGCCGCGATCGGCATCGGCGTCGGGCTGCCGGCCGCCATCCTGCTCGCGGCGCTGGACCCGGTCGGCAAGATGGTCACCACCGCGCTGGTGCACCGCGCCGACGGCTACGCCGCCGACGGCAACGCCCGCGGCCTGGCGACGATCCACTGGGTCAGCCTGGTCCCGTGGGTGGCCGTGCGGGCCGTCCCGACGTTCCTCGCCGCGCTGGCCGCCTCCGGCGGGCTGGTCAAGGACATCACCGCGAGCATCCCGGCCGGGTTCGTGCAGGGCATGACGCTGGCCGGGTCGCTGCTGCCGGCCGTCGGCTTCGCGCTGCTGCTCGGCATGATGGAGCTGTCGCGGTACTGGTACCTGCTGCTCATCGGGTTCGTCGGGTTCGCCTACCTGCACCTGCCGGTGCTGGGGATCGCGCTGATCGGCGTCGCGGTCGCGATGCTCTTCGTGACGCTGAAGCGCGACGAACCGGCGATCGCCGTGCCCGAACCGGCCGCGGAAGAGTCCACAGTGGACCCCCGGCTGACGAAACAGGACCTGCGGCGGGTGTTCCGCCGGTACTTCTGGTCGAGCCAGATCTCCTGGAACTACGAGCGGATGCAGGCGCTCGGGTTCGCGTACTCGATGGAACCGGTGCTGCGCCGGCTGTACCCGGAGAAGGCCGACTACGTCGCCGGCCTGCAGCGGCACCTGCAGTTCTTCAACACCTCGGTGCTCGTCGGCGGCCCGCTGATCCTCGGCTCCAGCGTCGCGCTCGAAGAAGCCGGCACGCCGAAGTCGGCGGCGAGCACGAAGGTCGCGCTGATGGGGCCGATGGCCGGCATCGGCGACACCGTCGTCTTCGCGCTCTACAACAGCATCATCTTCACCATGGGCGCCTCGTGGGCGCTGCAGGGCAACTGGCTCGGCCCCGCCTTCGCCGCGGTCATGGTGCTCGTGCCGTACGCGCTCGTCCGGCGCTGGCAGTTCTCCTTCGCCTACCGCGAGGGCAAGCGGCTGGCCGGGCACCTCGCGGCCGGTGCGCTCGCGCGCGTCGCCCAGGGGGCGACCGTGCTCGGGTTCGTCGTCCTCGGCGGGTTCATCCCGTCGATCGTCAAGGTCGTCACCACGCTGACCTACCGGCAGACCACCACGGTCCAGGGGCAGCCGGTGACGCAGGCGGTGGCGATCCAGGACCGGCTCGACGAGCTGCTCCCGTTCCTGCTCCCGGTGCTCGTCACCGCCGGGGTGTACCTGCTGACGGTCAAGGCGCGGCTGCGGCCGGTCTGGGTCATCGGCATCGTGGTCGTGGCCGGGGTCGTCCTGGGGTGGCTCGGCTGGTTCGCGCCATCGGCCCCGGCGAAGAGTTAGGGGGATCCGCCCATGTCCGTCCCGATCATCCTCGCCGGCCACGGCCGGCTGCCGTCCGGCGTGGGGGAAGCCGCCGAGATGATCCTCGGCCCGCAGGCGCGGCTCAAGGTCTGCGAGCTGAGCCCGCGCGACAGCCCGGAGGAGTTCGGCGCCCGCGTGCTCGTGCTGGCCGGCGACGCCCCCGGCGTGCTGGTGCTCGCCGACCTGCACGGCGGTTCGCCGTTCAACGCCGTCCGCACGCTCGCCGCCGGGCACCCGCGAATCCAGCTGGTCTCCGGGCTGAACCTGCCGATGCTGCTGGAAGTCCTGCTGCACACGACCGACGACGTCACCGAGCTCGCGGGGGTGGCGCGCGCCGCCGGTCGCGACGGCGTCGTCGACGTCCTGGAATCGACCTGGTGACCGCCGCGCTCCTGCTCGCCGCGCAGGACGTCCGGATCACGCCGGGGCCCGGGCACCCGCTCGGCGGCTACCTGGCCCGGCACGGCGTCGCGACGGGCACGCACGACGACCTCGAAGCGTCGCTGATCTGGCTGTCCACCGAGGACGACCCCGGCGTGGTGTGGGTGGCGCTCGACGCCCTCGCCGTCGACGCGCGCCTGACCCGCACCCTGGCCGACGCCGTCGCCGCGGCGGTGGAGATCGACCCGGACCGGGTGCTGGTCTGCGCGTCGCACACGCATTCCGGGCCCGAGGGCTGGACCGGCCCGCTGCACCCCGGCCTGCCGGGACAGCGGGACGCCGGGCTGGTCGGCGGCATGGCCGAGAAGGTCACCGGCGCCGCGCTGCGGCTGCGGGCCTGCCGGAGCCGCGTCCGGGCCCGCTGGCACGCGGGGTCGACCGGCGCCGTCGGCGGCAACCGCTACCGGCCGGACGGGCCGCACGACACGTCGTTCGGGGTGCTGGAGCTGCGCCGCGACGACGGGAGCCCGGCCGCGCTGCTGTTCGACTACGCGAGCCACCCCACCGTGCTCGGGCCGGACAACCTCGCCTGGTCAGCGGACTGGCCGGGGGCGACCCGCCGCGAGCTGGCCACCCTGGTCGGCCAGCCGGTGGCGGCGTTCCTGCAGGGCGCGGCGGGCGACGCCAGCTCCCGGTTCGTCCGGCGCGGCCGCGACCACGCCGAGGTCCGCACGCTCGGCGGCCACCTGGCGACGTCGATCGCGCGCACGCTGGCGGCGGTCTCGCCCCCGCCCGCGACGGCCGGCCCGGTCCGGCTGACGCGGTCGACGCTGCACCTGCCCTACCGCGACATCCCGTCGCTCGAGGACAGCCTCGAGCTGCGCCAGGTGGCGGAGGAGGAGTGGCAGCGCGAGCTGGCCCACCACGGCGAGGACCACCCGGCGGTCCGCATCGCGCAGACCCGCTACGAGGGCTGCGCGATGCTGGCGACGATGGCGGCGGGCGGGCGGCCGACGGGCTGCGCGGAGGTGCCGGTCAGCGTGGTGTCGCTGGGGGAGGTCGCCTGGCTGCACACGCCGTTCGAGCTGTTCGCGTCGCTGGGCCTGCGCATCCGCCGCGGCAGCCCGTTCCGCCACACCCGCGTGATCGGCTACACGGACGGCTACCTGGGGTACCTGCCGGACGCCGACGGCCACCGCGACGGGATCTACGAGTCGTACGTGACGCTGTTCGCCCCGGAGGCGGCGGACCAGCTGGTGGAGCACTGCCTGAAGGTCCTGCGGGCGCACCAGGTCAGCCGCTGCTAGGCCGGCGGCGGAGCGGGGAGCCGAAGCGGACCGCGGTGACCCCGAGGACCCCGGCGCCGCCGAGCACGAAGGCGGCGGGGACCGCCGGGTCGACCCTGTGCGGCCCAGCCGCCTCACCAGCGGCAGCGCATACCCGACCAGGCCGAACACCGACACCCCGAACGCCCCGGGCTGCCGTTCTTCGTACGCGGACAGGACCGCGAGCACTGCCGCCGTCGTGGTGAACGAGGCCAGGAACCAGCCGTCGCCGGGGGGTGCCCGATCAGGTCGCCGGGCTGCGGCGTGCCTGGGTGAAGACCGTGTAGCGGTCGGCCCGGTACAGCGACCGGCCCGCTTCGATGACGCCGCCGCTCTGGTCGTGCAGCGTGCCTTCGATGATCAGGCACGGCTGGGTGGCTTCGATGCCGAGCAGGGCGGCGTCGTTGCTGTTGGGCAGGACCGCGGAAATCGCGGTGTCGTTCCACTCCGGGCGCACGCCCCAGCGTTCCTCGATCGTGCGGTGCAGGGACTGGGTTTCCCAGTCGAACAGCTCGATGTCCGGGAACCGGTCGACGGACAGGTTGGTGCGCTCGACCGCGAACGGCTCGTCCTCGACGTAGCGGAGGCGTTCGAGCCGGAACACCCGGGCGCCCGGCGGCACGTTCAGCCGGCCCGCGATCCGCGGACCCGCGCTTTCGACCTCGGCGTGCAGCACCTTCGTCTTCGGCACGACGCCGCGGGCCTGCATGTCCTCGGTGAACGAGGTCAGCATGTCGATGTGCGCGGCCTGCCGTTCGGCGGTGAAGGTCGCGGTGCCGTGCTGGCGGTACAGGACGCCGTCCGCGACCAGGCGGTTGATCTCCTGCCGCACGGTGCCGCGGGCCACCTGGAAGTGCTCGGCGAGGAACCGCTCGGACGGCATCAGCCGGCCCGGCCCGGCTTCGGTGGCGACGCCTTCCAGGATCTCCCGCAGCTGGTCGCCCTTCGGCCGCCCCGGCTGCAGCGCCTCCGGGAGGCGCAGATCGCTCGCGGGAACGTGTTTCGGACGGGGCATGTCTTCAGTATGTCGCGCGAGCGCCGGGGAAGTAACACCCGGCGCGGCTCAGCCGGTGGCCTCCTCGCCGAGCCGGTCGAGGAACTCCGCCGCCTGCGCTTCGCCCGTCACGTGCCCGACCGCGCGGTAGAGCGCCCGCGACTCCCGGGCCGTTCCCCCGGCCAGCATCGACCGGCCCGCCGCCGCCTGGACCGCGGCCAGCCCCAGCAATGCCTCGGCTTCCACCACCCGGAACCCGCCCGCCCGGGCGGCGTCCAGTGCCGCTCGCGCGTGTTCGCCCGCCTCGCCGGGACGCCCGTCGGCGGCGAGGACCCGCGCCAGCGTCGCGGCCGCCTCGGCCAGCTGGCCCCGCAGTCCCGACTCCGCCGTGAGCGAGCGGGCCTCGCGCAGGACGCGTTCGGCCGCACCGAAGTCACCGCGGCTCTCCTCCGCCCGGCCCAGTGCGATCAGCGCCGCCGCCTCGACCTGGCGGTCGCCGTCACGGCGGACGCACGCCAGGGCCGCCTCCGCCGTCGCCACCGCCGCGGCGTGGTCGCCGCGGGCGATCTGCAGGGCGCTCACCACGTTCAACGCCGTGGCCTCGCCGAAGCTGGAGCCCAGGTCGCGGAACGCCTGCAGGGCCTGGTCGAGGATCTCCCCGGACTCCGCCAGCCGTCCGGTGGCCATGAGCACCCAGCCGAGGTCGGCGAGGTTGGCCGCCTCCCAGAACGCCAGGTCCTCCTTGCGGGCCAGCGCGATCGCCTCCACCAGGCAGTCCTCGGCCTGCTCCAGCCGGCCCAGCTGCCGGTAGTGGCAGCTCAGCGAGTTCAGCGCCAGTGCCTCGCCCGACCGGTTGGCCAGCTCGCGGAACAGCTGGATCGCGCGACGGCTGTGCTCGACCGCCTCGGACAGCCGCCCTGTCCACTCCAGCATCGCCCCGAGGTTCGCCACCGCCGTGGCCTCGCACTGCCGCCACCCGCACGCGCGGCTGGCCAGCACCGCCTTCTCCGAGTGCCGGATGCCGGCCTCGTGCTGGCCCTCGCGGAAGTACGCCCCGCCGATGGACAGCTCGACCAGCGCTTCGGCGGGCTGGGCGCCGTGGTCCTGCGCCGCGCGCAGCACGATCGGGGCCAGCTCGAGCCACTCCGCCCGGCGGCCGTGGTCGTGGAAGAACCGCCGCAAGGCGTCGGCGAGGTACCAGGCACCGGGGTACGGCCCGCGGGCCGCGGCCTGCCGCAGTGCCGCCGAGAGGTTCGGCACCTCGACGTCCAGCCAGGCCACGGCTTCGGCGGCGCCGGCGAAGACCACCGGGCTCGGCGCCGACGGCGCGTCCTCGCGGGGCAGCGCCACGATCCGCGCGCCGAGCAGCGCGACGGCGGCGTCCGCGGCCGCGCAGTAACCGGTGAACAGCCGCTCCCACGCCGCCTCGCGCGCGGGCTCGTCCTCCTCGGCGCGGACGCACTGCTCGGCGTAGCGGCGGGCGAGGTCGTGGAAGCGGTACCGGCGGGGCGCGTGCGCCTCCAGGAGGTTCGCCGCGATCAGCCCGCGCAGCCGCCGGGTCGCCGGCTCGGTCGGCGTCTCGAGCAGGGCCGCCGCCTCGACCGCCGTGAAGTCGGTGCCCGGCACCAGCGCGAGCAGCCGGAACGCCTGCCGCAACGCGGGCGCCAGCGCCTGGTAGGACACCGAAAACGCCTTGGCGACCGCGCTTTCGCCGTCGAAGCCGAGGTGGGCCAGCGGGTCGCCGCGCAGCTCGTCGACCAGCTCGCCGATGCTGGCGACGCCGGTGTTCGCCGCGGCGATCCGCAGGGCCAGCGGGTGGTGGCCGCACAGGCGGGCCAGCTCGGCCGCCGCTTCCGGCTCCGCCGCGGTCCGGTCGCCGAGCAGCGCGGTCAGCAGCGCGCGGGAGTCGGCCTCGCGCAGCTGCACCAGGCCCAGCGACCGCGCGCCGACGCGGGCGACCAGCTCGTCGAGCCGGTGGCGGCTGGTCACCAGCACCCGCCCCGACGACGGCAGCAGCGGCAGCACCTGTGCGGTGTCGCGGGCGTTGTCCAGCACCACCAGTGCCTGCCGGTCGGCCAGCAGCGACCGGTAGAGCTTGCTCTGGTCGTCGACGCCGGGCGGGACGTCCCGCAGGTCGACGCCGAGGGTCCGCAGCAGCTGGGCGAGCGCGGCGGCGGGCGTGAGCGGCTCGTCGTCGGCGTCGAACCCGCGCAGGTTCACGTACAGCTGGCCGTCGGGGTAGCGGGTCCGGGCGGTGTGGGCCCAGTGCACGGCCAGCGCGGTCTTGCCGACGCCGGCGGTGCCGGTGATCACCCAGACGTCGCCGGGTTCGTCGAGCGCGGCCAGCTCGGGTGCCCGGCCGGCGAACCCGCGCACGTCCAGCGGCAGCTCGGCGGGCCGCGGGGCGACCGGGGCGGGCGGGGCGGGCTCGCCTTCGCCGCGCAGGATCCGCATCCGCAGGTCCTGCAGGGCCTGGCCGGGTTCGATGCCCAGTTCGCCGACCAGCAGCTCGTGTGCCCGCGCGTACATCTCGAGGGCCTCCGGGGTGCGGCCGCAGCGGTGCAGCGCGAGCATCAGCGCGGCCCGGAGGCGCTCGCGGAACGGGTGCTCGTCGACCAGCCGCCGCAGCTCCCCGACGACCTCGCCGTGGCGGCCCGCGACGAGTTCCTGCTCGTACAGCTCCTCCAGCGCGACGAGCCGGCGCTCGGCCAGCGCCGGGCCCTCGTACTCCGCCAGCGCCTCGCTCACCCCGCCGAGCGGCGTGCCCTCCCACAGCGCCAGCGCGGCCCGCAGGTGCGTGACGGCGTCCGCCCCGGAGCTCGCCCTGGCCTTGGCCACTTCGGCGTCGAACACGTCGAGGTCGCGGTCGCCCGGGGCGACTTCGATGAGGTAACCGGGCGCGCGCCGCACGATGACGTCGCGGCCGAGCAGCTTCCGCAGTTCCGAGATGTGCACCTGGAGCCGCCCGCGGACGCTCGGCGGCGCGTTTTCGCCCCAGGTCAGGTCGATGAGCCTGTCCTCGGTCACCACGCGGTTGGCGTTCAGCAGGAGCGCGGCGAGCACCGAGGTCTGCTTCTGGCCGCCGGGGCGGATCGGGCCGCCGTTGCCGAGGACGGTGACCGGTCCGAGCAGGCGGTAGCGCACGTGATGCCCCCCGGAAGACGGACCGAAGCGAAACGGAAGTGCCGTGATCGACCATATCCCCGGGCAGGCTGGAAGGGAGGCCACGGGTGGACCGAGACGACGTGCAGCGTCTGTTGTTCGTCTGCTTCCCGGACGCCGGGGAAGCCGCCGGCCGCTACCGGGCCTGGCGCGATCCGCGGATCGCGGTGCAGGTCGTGGAGCTGCCGGGCCGGGGCGAACGCCGGGACGAGCACCCCTACCGGGACATGTGGCTGCTGGTCGAGGCGCTGGCCGGGGAGCTGGCCGGAGCCCTCGAGAGCCCGCACGTGCTGTTCGGCGCGGGGCTGGGCGCCCTGGTCGCCTACCGGCTGGCCCAGCGCCGGGTGGCCGCGGGACTGGGGGTCCCGCGGGCACTCGTCGTGGCGCACCAGGCGCCGCCGTCCCGTGCCGCGCGGGCGGTGCCGGAACAGGCGGGCCGCGCCGACGTCAGCCTGCTGGCCAGCGACGCGCACCTGCCGGTGGCGCCGCCGCTGCCGTCGCCGATCCGGGGGTTCGGCGAGCCGCATGTGATGACCGGCTGGGGGGAGCACACGAGCGCCGGGTTCGTGCTGACGCCGGCCAGGGCGCAGGACAGCGCGGCGCTGCTGCGTGACGCCGTCCTGCGGTCGGCCCACCTGATCTCCGCCATGGCGGAGCAGACGCCGGCACCCAAGCTGACCGGGACGTAGCCCGTCCTCGAGTCCTCGCCGTGGATCGACCAAGCGCCCGAAGGCGGCCTTGGTTGCGTCTGACGCACCGAAGGCCACATCGGGGCGCTCTGGCGTGACAATGTACAAGCGCTGTTATAGTTGCCGGGTGATGCGGCCATGCCCCTGACCCGCGCCTTCGTCGACCTCACCCCGCTGCGCACCTCGCCCCCGTTCCGGCGGCTCTGGCTGGGCCGGGTCTTCTCCGGCTTCGGCTCCCAGATGACGCTCGTCGCCGTGATGTTCCAGGTCTGGGAGCAGACCCGGAGCACCGTGTGGACCGGGGCCGTCGGGCTCGCGCAAGCGCTTCCCCTCATCGTGTTCGGCCTGTTCGCCGGTTCGCTCGTGGACCGCGTCGACCGGCGGAAGGTCGCCCTGGTCGCGACGACCGGCCAAGCCGTCTGCTCGGTTTTCCTGGCGGTGCAAGGGTTCCTCGGCGACGTGCCGGTGGTCGCCGTGCTGGGCCTGGTGGCGGTCCAGTCCTGTTTCGTCGCGTGTGGCGGCCCCGCCGCACGCACCTTCATCCCGCGGTTGCTGCCGCCGGAGCAGCTGCCGGCCGGCCTGGCGCTGAACCGGATCGCCTTCCAGGGCGCGATGCTGCTCGGCCCGGCGCTCGGCGGGCTGGTCCTCGGCTGGGCCGGTGTCGGCGGCTGCTACCTGGTCGACGCGCTCACGTTCGGCTTGGCCTTCTACGGCCTTTCCGGCCTCCCGGCGATGCGGCCCGGCGGCGAGCCTTCGCGGCCAGGGCTGGGCGGCGTGCTCGACGGGCTCGCCTTCCTCGTGCGGACGCCGGTCGTGCGGGGTGCGCTGCTCACCGACCTCGCGGCCATGGTGCTGTCCATGCCGATGAGCCTGTTCCCGCTGGTGAACGCCGAGCGCTTCGGCGGCGACCCGCGGACGCTCGGGTTGTTCCTCTCGGCCGTCGCGGTCGGCGGCGTCGCGGCGTCGGTGTTCTCCGGGACGTTCACGCGCCGATCGCGGCCGGGGTGGGTGATGCTCGCGGGATCGGCCGGCTGGGGCGCCGCGTTGACGGGGTTCGGCCTGGCGCCGGACCGGTGGCTCGGGCTGGCCTGTCTCGTCGTCGCGGGCGCGGCCGACACGGTCGCGGTGGTCTCGCGGAGCGCGCTGGTCCAGCTGGCGACCCCGGACGCCCTGCTCGGCCGGGTGTCGGCGGCCGAGCAGATCGTCGGCCAGGCGGGCCCGGACGTCGGCAACCTGCGCGGCGGCCTCGTCGCGGGTGCGGCTTCGGGGGCGTTCGCGTTGGTCAGCGGCGGGCTGTTGTGCGTGGTGGCGGTGGCGCTGGTGGGTGCGGTGACGCCGGGATTGCGCCGCTTCGCGACGCCCGTCGAGACCGCGGCGGGTGGTTAGCCGGCGTTCCGCCTTCTCGGCGAACCTGCGCCGAACATCCACCCGCTTTCCCGGGGATCCGCCGGAATCCGTTCTCCTCGGCGTCCGGATCCCGGACGCCTTGGGAAAGCGCCCTGGTGACGGTCCCGCTGCTTCGCGGTCTGGGGGCCTCCGAGCAGCACCCCGGCCGGACTTTCCGGCGCCGGCGGAGCGGCCGGCCTTCGCGCGCGCCGGGCCGGAGATCCAATTCGGGTAAATCCGTTCTCCTGGCTCGGGAATTGAGCATGAGAATCAGTTTTCCGCCCTGGTATCCGGTTGGCGATTAATGGATGTTCGCCGTTTTTGATTGTTCTTTTCCGGGGTGGGGCGGTCGATCTGGCGTGCCGGTACCCGGGGGTGAGGGGTTACTCCAAGCAGTCGGTTGGCCACTCGGTGGCGTTACGACGATCAGCGCAACCCGAGCTTGTCACCTGGGGTGGCAAGATCACGATAATCAACGCCTATGCGTAGGTTACTTTCCGTCGGTCGCGTCCACCCTGTCAGTGGGTTACCCGTTGGCTCTCTTGTCACTCTTTCGCGTGAACCTGGCGTGATGTATTTCTCGGCAACGCATTTGCGGGCCGGGAAATCGTCATCTACAGTCCCGCTGATCACGGCCGAACGAGCCGTATTCCGTGGTCCCCATAATCTTCTCCGAGGAGTGGCATGCTTCATCGCGCCTCGACCCGCCGGCTCACCGTGCTCGCCCTGGTCGCCGTTCTGCTGACCGGGTGCAGCCAGCTCAAGAGCCCCGCCGCCGCCGGTGACGTCGAAAAGCCGTCGATCCGGGTCGCGATCCTCACCACCGTCGACCTCGCGCCGCTCTGGCTGGCCCAGGAGGGCGGGTACTTCAAGGCCGAGGGCCTCGACGTGCAGGCCGACGTCGGCACCAGCGGGCAGGAAACGCTCAGCCGGATGACGAGCGGCCAGGACGACCTCGCGCTGTCCACCTACACCCTGTTCTTCCTGGCCAAGAGCAGTGGCTCGGCGGACGTCAAGCTGGTCACCGACGGGACGTCGGCGAGCCCGCGCAGCAACGAGGTCGTCACCGTGCCGAACTCGCCGGTGAAGACGGTGGGCGACCTCTCGGGCAGGCGGATCGCCATCAGTTCGAAGAACGCCGCCTCGGACGTGCTGACCCGGTCGGTGATGCGCGACCACGGGGTCGACCCCGGCAAGGTGCAGTGGGTGCCGATGCCGCTGCCGGAGATGAGCGCCGCGCTGGCGCAGGGCCGGGTCGACGCGGCCTACCAGCCGGAACCGTTCCTCACCCAGGCCGCCCGGACCGCGGGTGCGTTCCCGGTCATCGACGCCGCCAGCGGCAGCACGCAGAACTTCCCCCTCACCGGCTACGGCGCCACCGCCAAGTGGGTCCAGGACCACCCGAAGACGATGCGGGCGTTCCAGCGCGCGATGCTCAACGCCACGCGCGCCGCGGTCGACCGGGCGCGGATCGAACCGCTGGTCGTCCGCAACGCCAAGGTGGACCAGGACATCGCGAGCCTGATGGTGATGCCCACCTTCGGGTCCAGCCTGGACGCCCGCCGCATCCAGCGGGTGCCGGACCTGCTGCAGCAGCTCGGCGTCATCCAGACGAAGATCGACGCCTCCTCGATGATCGCCCCGCAGACCGGCACCGGCTGAGCCGGCGGCCGGTTGCCGAAAGGGCGGGTGCGCCTCGCGCACCCGCCCTTTTTCGCGCGCCAGGACTTCTCGTGACCGGCCGGTGTGCCGAAATTTTCAGACCGCCGGCGCTCGTCCGGTTTCGGTGATTCGTGCCTTGACACGGCCGCCGCCGCAGCCCACCCTCTTCATACCGACCGCGCGGTACGGCGTTGTCCACATGGTGGGAGAGGAATGTCGTCGATGACACCTCCGGGTGAAGACCTGCTCGTGGCCGACGGCCTCACCGTGCGCTTCGGTGGTCTCACCGCGCTGCACGACGTCCACCTGAGCGTCGACGCCGGCACCGTCGTGGGGGTCATCGGGCCCAACGGCGCGGGCAAGACGACGTTGTTCAACGTCGTCTGCGGGTTCGTCCGGCCCCAGGAGGGCCGCGTGCTGTGGCGGGGACGCCCGCTCGTCCGCCACCGCCCGGAGCACCTCGCCCGGCTCGGGATCGTCCGGACGCTGCAGGGTCTCGGGCTGTTCCCCGGGCTGACGGTGCTCGAAAACGTGCTGGCGGGCGCGGGCCGCCACGCCCGGACCGGCGTGCTCCCGGCCCTCGTCGGCGCCGGCCGCTCGGCCCGCGACGAAGCCGAGCTGGCCGGGCGGGCCCGGGCGACCCTCGGCGAACTCGGGATCGCCGACCTCGCCGACCGGCTGCCCGGCGTGCTGCCCTACGGCGTGCGCAAGCGCGTGGCGCTCGCGCGGGCGCTGGTGGCCGAACCCGAGCTGCTGCTGCTCGACGAACCCGCGAGCGGGCTCTCGTCCGCCGAGCTCGCCGAGCTCTCGAAGCTGATCCTCTCCCTGCGGCGCCGGATGGCGGTCGTGCTCGTCGAACACCACATGGACCTGGTGATGCAGGTCTGCGACCGGGTGGTGGTGCTGAACTTCGGCGAGGTGATCGCCGCGGGCAGCCCGGCCGAGATCCAGGCCCACCCCCGCGTGGCCGAGGCCTACCTCGGCGACCCCGCCGAGGAGGCTTCCGGTGCTTGAGATCGAAGAGCTGTCCGTGGCCCACGGCGCGGTCCGCGCGCTCGACGGCGTCGGGATCACCGTCGAGCGCGGCGGGATCACCGCCGTGCTGGGGGCGAACGGGGCCGGGAAGACCACCCTGCTGCGCACGATCAGCGGCCTGCAGCCCGCCCGCGCCGGCCGGATCGCCTGGGACGGCACGGAACTGACCGGGCTGGCGCCGGACCGGATCGCCCGCGGCGGCATCGCGCTCGTGCCCGAAGGCGGCGGCGTCATCACCGAGCTGACCGTCGAGGAGAACCTCCGGCTGGGCGCCCTGTGGCGGCGGGACCGCGCCGACCGGGCCGCCGCGCGGGCGGAGGTGTACGAGCTTTTCCCGGTCCTGGAGCAACGTTCGGCGAAACCCGCATCGACGCTCTCCGGCGGCGAACGGCAGATGCTCGCCATCGGCCGGGCGCTGATGAGCCGGCCGTCGCTGCTGCTGCTCGACGAACCGTCGCTCGGCCTCGCGCCGCTCGTCACCGCCCGGATCATGGGCATCCTGCGCGACCTGCGGGCCTCGACCGGGCTCACCGTCGTGCTCGTCGAGCAGAACGCGCACTCCGCGCTGTCCATCGCCGACCGCGGGTACGTCCTCGCGCTCGGCCGGGTGGTGGCCGTCGACACCGCGGCGGAACTGCTGGCCGACGACGGCCTCCGCCACGCCTACCTGGGTTTCTGAACGACACGGAGGTAACGGTCCGGTATGCAGGACTTCTTCGACCTGACCCTCGGCGGGATCTCGGCCGGCGCGGTGTACGCGGCGCTCGGGCTCGCCCTGGTCATCATCTACCGGGCCACCCGGGTGGTGAACTTCGCGCAACCCGCCCTCGCCCTGATCTCCACCTACCTCGCGTACTCGGTGACGAAGGCGACGGGCAGCTACTGGCTCGGCTTCGCCGTCGCCATCGTCGCCGGGACCGCGCTGGGCGTGGCCACCGAACGGCTGCTGATCCGGCCGCTGCGGCACCGCTCCGAGCTGAGCTCGATCATCGTCACGCTCGGGCTCCTGCTGGTGCTGCAGGCGGTCGCGGGCATGATCTGGTCCAACGAGCCGCTGGCGTTCCCGTACGCCTTCGACTTCCGCGGCCGGTTCTCCGCCAACGACCTGTTCGTCGTGCTCGTCGTCGTGGCCATCGCCGCGCTGGTGCTGGTGGTGTTCAAGTACACGCCGCTGGGCCTGCGGATGCGCGCCGCCGCGTTCGCCCCCGAAGTGGCGCGGACGCTCGGCGTGCGGGTCGGGCTGATGCTCACCGCCGGCTGGGGGCTGGCCGCGGCCGTCGGCTCGCTGGCCGGGCTGCTGGCCACGCCGCCGTTCCTCTTCCCCAACGTGCTGGACGGCGTCTTCGTCTACGCGCTCACCGCGGCGGTGCTCGGCGGCCTCGACAACCCCTTGGGCACCATCGCCGGCGGGTTCGTGCTCGGCGTCGGACTGTCCTATGTGTCCGGCTACTTCGGACCGGAGACGGTGACGATCGCCGCGCTGGCCATCCTGGTGGTCGTGCTGACGCTGCGGCCCAGCGGGCTGTTCGGCCGGGCCAAGGTGAGGCGGGTATGACCGTCCGCACCCAACCGTCCGAAGTCGTGGTGGCTCCGGAGAAGAAGTCCCGCACGCTGCCGCCGCTGCTCGTCCACGCGCTCGCCGCGCTGGGCGCGTTCGCGGTGGTCGTGCTGCTGACCCTGGTCACCGACGAGTTCACCAACCTGCGCCTGGCGACCATCGGCTACTACCTGATCGCGGTGGCCGGGCTGACCCTGCTCACCGGCCTCACCGGGCAGGTATCGCTGGGGCACGGCGCGTTCATGTTCATCGGTGCCTACACGGTCGCGCTGCTCGTGCGGCGGGTGCCGTCGTTCCCGCTGTGGGCCGACCTGCTGCTGGCCTCGGCCGCCGGCGGGCTCGCCGGGCTGCTGGCCGGCGCGGCGGCGGCCCGGCTGCGCGGCCCGTACCTCGCCGGCGCGACCCTCGCCTTGGCCGTCGGCCTGCCCGCGCTGACCCGGAAGTTCCCCGGCTTCCTGGGCGGCAGCAACGGGTTGAGCTTCACCGTCCACAGCAGACCGGCCGGGGTCGGCGTCCCGGAACTGCGCTGGCAGACCTGGATCGTCTGGCTGAGCGTGCTGCTCGCGCTCGTGCTGGTGGTGAACATCGTCCGCGGCCGGCTCGGGCGGGACTTCCGCGCGGTCCGCGACGACGAGGTCGCCGCCGCGCTGAGCGGGATCGCCGTCGGGCGCACGAAGATCCTCGCGTTCCTGGTCAGCGCGGTGTGCGGCGGGCTGGCCGGTGGCCTGCAGGCGTTCCTGCTGGGCACGGCCGCGCCGGGCTCGTTCACGCCCGCGCTGTCGCTGAGCCTGCTGGCCGCGGTGGTGCTGGGCGGGCTCGGGTCCCTGTGGGGCGCGCTGTGGGGCGCGGTCGCGCTCGTGTACTTCCAGGCCTGGTCCGAAGACCTCGCCGACGTCCTGCACCTGAACACCGACGTGGCCAACAACCTCCCCCTCGCGGTGTACGGCGTGATCCTCATCGTCGTCGTGCTCGCCTTCCCGCGCGGCATTCAAGGCGGTTTCCAGCGGCTCCGCGTGCTTCTCCGCAAGCCCGCCCAGAAGAAGGAGAACCATGAGAACCACTAGGTACGGCGCGGGATTCGTCGCCCTCGCCCTGGCACTGGCCGCGTGCGGCGGCGCGGGGGAGAGCGACGGGGGCGGGCCGCAGGCCGCCGATTCGGCGGTCGGCGTCACGAAGGACACCGTCGTCATCGGCACGCACCAGCCGCTCACCGGCCCGGCCGCGCCCGGGTACAGCAAGATCTCCGCCGGCGCCCGCGCGGTGTACCAGTCGATCAACGACGGCGGCGGGATCAACGGCCGCAAGATCGAGTACAAGGTCGAGGACGACGGCTACAACCCGACGAAGACCGTCGAGGTCGTCAAGAAGCTCGTCCTGCAGGACAAGGTCTTCGCGATCGTCGGCGGGCTCGGGACGCCGACGCACTCCAAGGTCGTGGACTACCTGAACGCCGAAGGCGTGCCGGACCTGCTGGTGTCCTCGGGCGCGCTCGCCTGGGACGACCCGCAGAAGGCGCCGATGACCTTCGGGTACCAGGTGGACTACACGCGGGAAGGCAAGATCCAGGGCAAGTACGTCAAGGACACCCTGGCCGGCAAGAAGGTCGGCTACTTCACGCAGAACGACGACGTCGGCCGCGACACCCAGGCCGGGCTCGACCAGTTCGTCAAGGACCAGGTCGTCGCCCGGCAGGGCTACGACAGCGCCAACACCGACGTCACGCCGCAGCTGTCCGCGCTCAAGGCGGCCGGTGCCGAGGTCGTCGTCTGCGCGTGCATCCCGGCGTTCACCGCGCTGTCGATCCTGGCCGCGGCGAAGATCGGGTACAAACCGCAGTTCGTGGTGAGCAGCATCGGCGCGGACCCGGCGACGCTGTCCGGGCTGCTGCAGGACTTCGCCAAGCGGGGTGGCGCCAGCGTCTCCAGCGGGCAGCTGCTGGCCGGCCTGATCGGCACCGGGTACCTGCCGGACGTCGCCCAGACGGCGGACCCGTGGGTGGCCTACTTCAAGGGCATCCACGACAAGTACCTCGCGAAGGAGCCGTTCACCAACACCGTGCTGTTCGGCATGGTGCAGGCCTACACGTTCGGGCAGGCGCTCAAGGCGGCCGGGCCGGACCCGACGCGGCAGAAGGTCGTCGACGCGATGAGCTCCGGCGCGCTCAAGGGGCCGGGCCTGACGCCGTTCGGGTTCTCGAAGGACTCGCACGCCGGCTACACGGGCGCGTACGTGTTCAAGATCAACCCGGACACCACGACGACGGTGCTCCAGCCACCGGCGGTCACCGACCGTGGCACCGGCGCGATCACGCCGTACTCCGGTGAGCGCGCCACTCCGGAGCAGGTGAACCTGGTGAGCAAGTGACGACCGGGCCGGCTCGTGGGCGTCGCGGGCCGGCCCGTCCGCTCACATAGGGTGGCGGCATGAGTGTCAGGGAGAAGGTCGTGCGGGCGGCGGTGCGGCTGTTCGCCGAGAAGGGCTTCGAGGCGACGACGGTCCGCGAGATCGTCGAGGAAGCCGGCGTCACCAAGGGCGGGCTGTACCACTACTTCGAGTCCAAGGACGACCTGCTCTTCGAGATCTACGCGGCGATGCTGCGGATGCAGACGCGGCGGATGGTGACGATCGCCGAGTCGGACCTCCCGCTGCCGGAGCGCCTGCACGCGATCATCGCCGACGTCGTGGTCACGAGCATCGCCGACCTCGACGCGGCGACGGTGTTCTTCCAGTCGTTCCCGCTGCTGGAGAAGTCCAAGCAGGTCCAGGTCCGCGCGGAGCGGCGGACCTACCACGAGCGGGTGCGCGACCTGGTCGCCGAGGGGCAGCGGTCCGGGGTCTTCCGCGCCGACGTGCCGGCCGACCTGGTGATCAACTACCACTTCGGCGCCATCCACCGGCTGGGGATGTGGTACCACGCCGACGGGGAGCTGTCGGGGGAGCAGGTGGGGAAGCACTTCGCGGACCTGATGCTGCGGAGCTTGCGTCCCTGACCCGTTTGACGCCGCGGCGGCCGTGGTACTGACCGGCAGCAACCGCTGTCCACACGGGAGGGTGCTCGTGCAGATCCAGGTCAACACCGACCACAACGTCCACGGCGGCGAACGGCTGGCCGCCCACGTGACCACCGGGCTGGAGGAGAGCCTGTCCCGCTTCGGCGGCTGGTTGACCCGGGTGGAGGTGCACCTCGGCGAAGACGGCGCCGGACCGGAAGACAAGAAGTGCGTGATCGAGGCCCGTCCCGGCGGCAAGCAGCCGGTGGCGGTCACCCACCACGCGGCCACTGTGGACGATGCGTACACCGGGGCGACGCACAAGCTGGTGCGGGCGCTGGAGACCCGGTACGACCGCGCCCACGACCACAAGGGCAGTGACAGCATCCGGCACATGCCCGCGCCGGAAGAACCGGGGATCGGCTAGTTCCGACACCTGTCGAGCCCCGAAGTGTCCAAGACCGGGCGGCCGGTCTTCCCGGCGGCCCGATAACCCCCCCGTTCCCGGGTTGCCGTCCGAACTCGCCGTCCTGCGGCCGCCGGCCGGGCTGCCGGCGGTGGCCGCAATGGTCAACGCGGCCACGTTCGGCGTCTTCACCTACCTGGCGGCGGCGGGCGTCGCTCCGGCACCGGTGGTGCTCGGCGCCTTCGGAGCGGGCTGCTTCGCCGGGATCACCGCGGCCGGGTTGGGTCGCGGTGGCGCCGGCCGCGCACGTCCCAGCGGTGCTCGTGACGCCGGCGTTCACCCAAGGGAGCGCTGTCCTTCGCCGTCGGGGGCAACGGCGGGCCCCGTGCTCACCGGGGCGGCGGCCAACCCGTTCTGGGGCGTCGCGGCGCAGGCGGGCGACCTACGCCCGCCTACGCCGGACGTAGTGGACGACCAGGAGGACGAGGGCGACCGTCGCGATCGAGCCTGCGGTGATCCGGATCGGGTCGGCCAGCCCGGTGAAGGAGCCGACCGCGTTGACCGCGGCGCTGACGAGCAGGACCGGCCAGAGGACGAGGGGGGTCGCGGTGCGGGTGGGTGCGGTGGTGTTTGTCATGACCGGAACACTACGAACCGGCGGCTTCGAGATCGATGCCGTGCGCACCCGGATGCGGGGTAGCGCCTGCGCTACCCCGCATCGCGGCCGAGGTAGGCCAGCACCGCCAGCACCCGGCGGTGGCCCGCGCCCTCGTCCGACGGCAGCCCGAGCTTCGCGAAGATGTTCCGGATGTGCTTCAGCACCGCCCCGTCGCTGACCACCAGCAGCTCCGCGATCGTGCTGTTGTTGTAGCCCTCGGCCATCAGCGCCAGCACTTCGCGCTCCCGGGCGGTCAGCGCGGCCAGCGGGTCGGCCGCCCGGCGGCGGGCCATCAGCTGGGCGATCACCTCGGGGTCCATCGCCGTGCCGCCCTTCGCGACCCGCTCGAGCGCGTCGAGGAACCGCTCGACCTTGCCGACGCGCTCCTTGAGCAGGTAACCCACCCCGCCGACACCGTCGGCGAGCAGCTCGACCGCGTAGCTCGTCTCCACGTGCGCCGAGAGCACCAGCACCGGCAGCGCCGGGTGGATCTCGCGGGCGCGGACCGCGGCGCGCAGGCCCTCGTCGCGGTGGGTCGGCGGCATGCGGACGTCCATCACCACCGCGTCCGGCCGGTCGCCCTCGACGAACGCCAGGAAGTCCTCGGCGTTGTCGACCGCCGCCGCCACCTCGATGCCCGCCGTCTTCAGCAGCAGGGCGAGGCCTTCGCGCAGCAACGCGTCGTCCTCGGCGATCACGACCCGCATGGCAGCTCCACTCGCAGCACGGTCGGCCCACCGGGTGGGCTGGTCAGGGTGAGGGTTCCGTCGAACGCTTCGGCGCGGCGGCGGATGCCGGCCAGCCCGCTGCCGTGGGACTCGTCGGCGCCGCCGCGGCCGTCGTCGCGGATCTCCAGGCGCAGCAGCGAATCCGTGCCGCCGAGCCGGATGTCCACCCGGGACGCGTCGGCGTGCTTGGTCACGTTGGCCAGCGCCTCGGCGACGACGAAGTACGCGGCGGCCTCGACCGCGGCCGGGCGGCCGCTCCCGTCTTCGACGTCGACGACGGCCGGCACCGGGCTGTGCTCGGCGAGCGCGCGCACCGCCCCGGCCAGCCCGCGCTCGCTCAGCAGCGGCGGGTGGATGCTGCGGACGACCGTGCGCAGCTCGGCCAGCGCGTCGGTCGCGGTGTCCTGGGCCTTGACCAGCAGGTCGCGGGCCGCGGCCGGGTCGCGCTCGTAGAGCTGGTCCGCGATGCCCAGCTGCAGCACGACCGCCGCGATCCGCGCCTGGGTGCCGTCGTGCAGGTCACGCTCGATGCGCCGCAGCTCGGCGCCGTGCGCCTCCAGGGCCGCCGCCCGGGTCGCGGTCAGCTCGGCGACGCGGTCCGCCAGCACGACGCCCGGGGCGGGCGCGAGCAGCTTCCGCGCGGTGCGGGCCTGCCACCGCGCGAGCCGCGGCAGCTGCAGGGCCCCCGCAACCATGGCGGCCGCCACGAGCAGGTCCAGCGCGGCCCGCGGCCACGAGTTCACCATGATGCCCAGCGAGCCTTCGAGCCCGCCCGGCACCGCGGGCCAGATGATCACCGTGACGAACTGCTGGACCGCGCCCAGCGGCAGCCCGATCGCGAGCGCGCCGAGGAACATCCCGGTCGCGGCGTGGATCGCGAGCCACGCGAGGTCGCGGCGGGTGGCCGGGTCCTTCAGCGGGGAGCCGTCCCGGTAGGGCTCGGGGATCGGCTCGCCGAGCCGGCGCGCGGCGCGACGGCGGTCGATCCCGACCGGCCGCCGAGCCAGCCGGACGGCCGGGGCCAGCGACGGGATCCCCACGCCGAACGGGCACAGCAGCAGCACGGCGAACAGCCCGGTGAGGGCGAGCATCGACAGCAGCGACGTGCCGGCGCCGACCACCAGGTAGCGAGCCGCCGACCAGCACTCGCGCAGGCGGGTCGTCACCGCGACAGTGTCCCACCCCACCGCCGGGGTAGTGCTGGCGCTACCCCGCATCCACCTCCGCACGGGATCGATCCGCCGCCTCCCCCGGCCTAGTTTTCCTTGGGAGAGAACGAAGGGGATCGCAAAATGAGCACAGCGTATGCGCTGGAACTGACCGGGGTGCGGAAGGTCTACGGCGCCGGCGACGGCGCGGTCACCGCGCTGGACGGGGTGACCGCGGAGGTGGCGCGGGGGACGTTCACCGCCGTGATGGGCCCGTCCGGCTCGGGCAAGAGCACGTTCCTGCACTGCGCGGCCGGCCTCGACCGGCCGACGTCGGGGCAGGTGCTGCTCGGCGGCACCGAGATCGGCCGGCTGAAGGAACGCGAACTGACGGAGCTGCGGCGCACCCGGATCGGGTTCGTCTTCCAGGCCTACAACCTGCTGCCGTCGCTGAACGTGCTGCAGAACATCACGCTGCCGCTGCGCCTGGCCGGCCGGAAGCCGGACCCGCAGTGGCTGCGGCAGATCGTCGAGGGCGTGGGGATCGCGAAGCGGCTGGAACACCGCCCGGCGGAGCTGTCCGGCGGGCAGCAGCAGCGCGTCGCGATCGCCCGTGCGCTCGTCACCCGGCCCGAGGTCGTGCTGGCCGACGAGCCGACCGGGGCCCTCGACACCCGCACCGGGCGGCAGGTGCTGGACCTGCTCCGCGCGATCGTCGAGCAGATGGGGCAGACCGTGCTGATGGTGACCCACGACCCGGTCGCGGCCTCGGCCGCGCACGGCGTCCTCTTCCTCGCCGACGGCAAGCTGGCCGGCCACCTCCCGCACCCCACCCCCGAGCGGGTGGCGGAGCGGATGACGCACCTCGGGGAGTGGTGAGCGTGCTGACCATCGCCTGGCAGACGATCCGGACCCGGCTCGGCGGGTTCGCCGGCGCCTTCATCGCCATCCTCTGCGGCACCGCACTCGTGGCGGCCTGCGGGATCCTCATGGAATCCGGCCTGCGGGCCGGCGTCCCCACCCAGCGCTACGCCGCCGCGGCCGTCGTCGTCGGCGGGGCGCAGACCGTGCGCCCACCCGGCGCCGACATCCTGTCGGCCGAGCAGGTCGGCGAGCAGCCGTCGGTCCCGGCGGCGCTGGCCGGGCGGATCGCCGCGGTCCCCGGCGTGCGCGCCGCGGTGGCCGAGCAGAGCTTCCCCGCGCAGGTCGTCACCCGTGACGGCCGGGTGCTCGCCGACCGGGAGTCGCTGGGGCACAACTGGGACGCGGCCGCGCTGGCGCCGTTCGCCCTGCGCGGCGGGGACGCGCCCAAGGCCGCCGACGAGGTCGTGCTGGACGCCGACCTGGCGCGCCGGGCCGACGTCGGCATCGGCGGCCAGGTCCGGATCACCACCCGGTCGGGGCCGGTCGTGTTCAAGGTCAGTGGGGTCGTCGACGGCGGTTCGCGCCAGTCGGCCCTGTTCTTCACCCCGGACCGGGCCGCGGAGCTGGCCGCGCGGCCCGGCCAGGTGCACGCGATCGGTGTCCTCGCCGAACCGGGTGTCACGCCGGAGACCCTCGCCGAGCGGGTGCGGTCCGTCGCCGGCGACGCCGAGGTGGCCACCGGCGTCGAGCGCAGCAGCATCGAGTTCCTCGACGTCAGCCAGACGCGGACGCTGCTGCTGGCCATCGCCGGCTCGTTCGGCGGGTTCGCGCTGCTGGTCGCGGTGTTCGTGGTGGCGAGCACGCTGGCCCTGACCATCAACCAGCGCCGCCGGGAGTTCGCGCTGCTGCGCGCGGTCGCGGCGACCCCGCGGCAGATCCGCAAGCTCATCGGCACCGAGACGACGCTGATCGCGCTCGCCGCCGGGGTGCTGGGCAGCGGGCTGGGGCTGGCGGTCGCCGGTGGGCTGCGGGACGCGTTCGCCGCGATCGGCGTGGTCCCGGCCGACTTCGAGCTGGCGATCGGCCCGCTGCCGCTGCTGGCCGCGCTCCTGCTCGGGCTGGGGGCGGCCCGGCTGGCGGCCTGGGCGGCGTCGCGGCGGCCGTCGTCGATCCGGCCCGTCGAGGCGCTGGGCGAGGCCGCGGTGGAACGCCGCGAGCTCGGCCGGGGCCGCGTGCTCACCGGCTGGGGCCTGGTGCTGGCCGGGGCCGGCGGCGCGCTCGTCCCGCTGTTCCTGCGCGGCGACATCGCCGCCGCGATCTCGACGATGGCCACCCTCGTCGTCGTCATCGGCCTGGCCGTGGTCGGGCCGCAGGTCACCGGCCTGGTGGTGCGGTTCCTGGCCCCGGTGCTGACGCGGCTCTGGCGCATCAGCGGGTACCTCGCGGGCGCCAACGCCCACGCCAACGCCCGGCGCGTGGCAGCCGCGGTGACCCCGCTCATGCTGGCGGTGGCGTTCGCGCTCGCCACGTTCTACGGGCCGACCGCGATGACCGCGGCCGCCCAGCAGGAATCGGCGCGGTCGACGACCGCCGACTACGTGCTGAGCGCCCCGGGCGGCGTCCCGCCGGAGGTGGCGGAGGCAGCCGGCCGGGTGCCCGGCGTCGCGGCGGCGACGCCGGTGGTGCGCACGTCCGTGATCACCGCGACGCCGGTGGGCGACAGCGTGGAAGTCCGGCGGACGCCCGCACAGGGCCTGGCGGGGGACCGCGCCGGGGCGGTCCTCGAGCTGGGCGTCGACTCCGGGAAGCTCGCCGACCTGACCGGGGACACCGTCGCGCTGAGCCGCTCGGAAGCGGACTGGCTGGAGAAGAAGCTCGGCGACGAAGTGGAGTTCTACTTCGGTGACGGCGTCCCGGCCAAGCTGCGGCTGGTCGCCACGTACACGCACGACCTGGCCTTCGGCGACTTCGTGCTGCCGGTCGCGCTGGCCCGCGAGCACATCGGCGGCCGCATGGACGACTCGGTGCTGGTCCGGCGGCAGCCCGGCGCCGACGCGGGCGCGGTGGCTTCGGCGCTGAGCGCGGTGCCATACCCCGGTCTGGTGGTGGCCCCGGCGTCGGTCCTCACCGCCCCGGAAGGCGGTGAACGGCAGGCGCAGTTCTACCTGAACCTGGTCGCGGCCGGCGTCATCGTCGGTTACCTGGCGATTTCGGTGGCCAACACGCTGGTGCTGACGACCGCCCAGCGCGGCCGCGAGTTCGCGCTGCTGCGGCTGGTGGGCACGACCCGCCGCCAGGTCACCCGGATGATGCGGCTCGAAGCACTGACCACGGTCGGGATCGCGGTCGCGCTGGGGACACTGGTGGCCCTGATCCCGCTGGCCCTGCTCAACTTCGGGCTGCGGGGCACGCCGGTCCCGGCCGGCGCGCCGTCCGTCTACTTCGGAATCATCGCCGGCGCGGCCGCGCTCGGGATGGTGGCGATCGGGGTGGCGACGTCGGTGGCGCTGCGGGCCCGGCCGATCGACGCGATCGGCGTCCGCGAGTGAGGGGACGGCGGGGTGAGCCGGGCCCGGCTCACCCCGCCGGTGCGTCAGCAGGCCGTGTGGGTGTCCACCCCTTCGAAGGACGTGACCAGGTACTGGGTCGTCTGGCCGATCAGCACCGCGGTGTCCGCGGGGACGCACTTCTCGCCCTGCTTGGTGCGGACGCCGCCGCCATAGGCCAGCCCCCACACCTCGATCTTCGTGGTGGCGGATCCGCAGTTGCCCCAATAGTAGTCTCGGGCGTACGGGCCGGACGGGTTCGGCGTCGAGTAGTTGCCGCAGGTGACCGATTCCGCCGGCTCCGCCGCGGACGCGGTGCCCGCCGCCAGAGGCAGGGCCGTCGCGGCGATCCCGAGCGCGACCACCGCCGCAATGCGTTTCATGTGAACCCCCGGTTGGTGGGAAAAACGATGTGGGCGCCCACGCTAGCGTTTTCCGGGATAAGCAAATCCCCTCAATTCCCAGGGGTTGACGGAAGTTCCGCGCCGCGGGAGCATCGAAACTTTCCGAAAGTTATTGCCCGACCAGCGGGACCACTCGCATGCTTTTGCCATCCTGGCTTGCCTGCCAGCCTCGACGAGGAGGAAGCATGCTCACCAAGAAACGCGGCCGCAGCAGGGCGTTCGCCGGCGGCGCCGTCCTTGCGCTGATCGCCGCATTCCTGCCCGGAACCGCCTGGGCCGACACGGTCATCACGTCCAACCGGACGGGCACCGACAACGGGTACTACTACTCGTTCTGGACCGCCGGTGGCGGCTCGGTCTCCATGACGCTCTCCTCCGGTGGCAACTACCGGACCAACTGGAGCAACGTCAACAACTTCGTCGCCGGAAAGGGCTGGAGCAACGGCAGCCGGCGGACGGTGAACTACTCCGGCAGCTTCAACCCCTCCGGCAACAGCTACCTGGCGCTCTACGGCTGGACGTCCAACCCGCTCGTCGAGTACTACATCGTCGACAACTGGGGCAGCTGGCGCCCGACCGGGACGTACAAGGGCACCGTGACCAGCGACGGCGGCACGTACGACATCTACCAGACGACCCGGTACAACGCGCCGTCCGTCGAAGGCAACAAGACGTTCAACCAGTACTGGAGCGTCCGCCAGCAGCGCCGCACCGGCGGCAGCATCACCACCGGCAACCACTTCGACGCCTGGGGCCGGGCCAACATGCGGCTGGGCAGCTTCAACTACTACATGATCCTGGCGACGGAGGGCTACCAGAGCAGCGGCAACTCCAACATCACGGTGGGCTGACCATGCGCGCTTGGAGCACTCTCCTGGCCACGGCGGCCATCGCCGTGGCGGGCACCATCGCCGTCACGCCGGCGGCCGGCGCGGCCGCGTGCACCGGGTACGTCGGCCTGACCTTCGACGACGGGCCGTCGAACGCCCACACCCCCGCCATCCTGAACGCGTTGCAGCAGAACGGGTTGCGGGCCACGATGTTCAACGAGGGCCAGTACGCGGCCGCGTACCCGGCGCAGGTCCGCGCGCAGACGAGCGCGGGCATGTGGGTGGGCAACCACAGTTACACCCACCCGCACCTCACCCAGCAGAGCCAGGCCCAGGTGGATTCCGAGATTTCCCGGACCCAGCAGGCGATTTCGGCCGCGGGCGGCGGCACGCCACGGCTGTTCCGCCCGCCGTACGGGGAAACCAACGCGACGGTCCAGTCGGTGGCGGCCAAGTACGGCCTCCGCCAGATCATCTGGGACGTCGACTCGGGAGACTGGAACAACGCGAGCGTCAGCGCGATCGTCGCGGCCAACGCCCGGCTCACGAACGGCCAGGTCATCCTGATGCACGAATGGCCGGCCAACACCCTCTCCGCCATCCCGCAGATCGCCCGGACGCTGGCGAGCCGCGGGCTGTGCGCGGGGATGATCTCGCCGCAGACGGGGCGGGCGGTCGCCCCGGGCTGAGGCGGGTGGTGGGTGGCGCGGCGCATGCACCCGCCGCGCCACCCTCCGTTCCTCCACAGTGGATTCTCCGGCCGCCGGGCGGTGGTAGCCTCCCTCCCGGTGCCGGGAGGGGGATCATGGTGCAGCCGCGGGTGATCAGGGTGGTCGTGGTCGACGACCAGCAGGCGGTGCGCGAAGGCCTGGTGGCGCTCATGGGCCTGCTCGACGACGTCGAGGTGGCCGGTTCGGCGGCCGACGGTGCCGAAGCGCTCGCCCTGCTGCGGCGGCTCGACCGGGTCGACGCGGTGCTGATGGACCTCACCATGCCCGTCATGACCGGGGTCGAAGCGACCGAGCGGATCGTCCGCGACCACCCCGGCGTCGCCGTCCTGGTGCTGACGACCTACGCCGACGACGGATCGATCGCCGGCGCCCTGGCCGCCGGGGCGCGCGGGTACCTGACGAAGGACGCCGGCCGCGGCGAGATCGGGGCCGCGCTGCGGGCCGTGGTCGCGGGGCACCTGACCTTCGGGGCCGGGGTGTCCGGCCGGGTGGCGTCCGCGCTGTCCGGCCGCGGCGGCGAAAAGGACCGGCTGCCGGACGGCCTGACCGCGCGCGAGGCCGAGGTGCTCGGCCTGATCGCCGCCGGGCTGAGCAACGGCGAGATCGCGGCCGAGCTCGTCATCGCCGAGGCGACGGTGAAGACGCACATCAACAACGCGTTCGCGAAGATCGGCGTGCGCAACCGGATCGAGGCGCTGCGTTACGCCGTGCAGCACGGTCTGGGCCGCGGTCTCACCCGCTAGTGCCGGGGCGCCGTCACCGCCCCAGTTTCTTCAGCACGATCAACGCCACCCCGAGCAGCAGGACGAGCAGCAGTATTCCGCCGCCGATCACGGCGAAGCGGAGGAGCATGAAACCGAGTACTTCGTTCACGGCTTTCCTTTCCGGGGTGGTTCCGACGGAAAGGAAGCTAGTGCGGTGCCGGGGTGGAGCGGGACCACCCGGAGGTGGAGACCCGGGTGGATCACTCGGCGACGCGGGTGCGGCCGCACCAGGTGAACACCGGGACCTGGTCGCCGCTGCTGGTCGTGGTGAACTCGCCGGCGTGGGAGAAGTGCTCGTAGCCGGCGCCGAAGCTGACCTTCGCGACTTCGCCGATGCTCCCGACCGTCCATTCGCGGTGCCGTTCGATCAGCTCGGCGGGGCCGCCGGAAAGCGTCACCTTGATGTTCGTCATGATTTCGTCTCCGTGGGGTTCGTCGAGACGGGGAATGTGGCCTTCGTCTCTCGACGATGCCTGAATGCGGAATGCTGTGTCAAGATTTCGGCCTCCTATTCGAAATGCTTTGGAATAGGGGTTGACGGCTATTTCTTCAGGGGTGGTGGCGCCGGCGCGGCAAGGGGCCGGGCAACTCGGACATTTCACCGCCTCGGCGACGGCCGGTCGGACGCCGTTCCCGCAGCGTTCACTCCGGTCGCCCGCCCCGGTCACTTGCGGTGCCTAAGTCTCTCCGCGTGGACGCACCCGATGCACGGGTGGCAGCTGCCGTATCCGGGGGAGGACCGGGTGTACGCGCCGGAGCAGGTCCCGGTCCGGCGGGGTGGCTGGATGCGGAGGGGTTCCGGGGAGGGTGGGCGACCGGCCGGGTCCGGTGACGGCCCGCTGACGGGTGATGGGCCGGTCGGGCGGGCTGAGCCGGGCCGAGCCAGGAAGGCCGAGCGGGCCCGGGCGTGCGATGGTTGAGCGGGGCGGGTGTGCGGGGGTTGAGCTGTGCCGGGCCTCAGCGGGCCGGTCTCAAGTGCTCCGGGCGCCAGTGCCGTCCCCGTCGCGGCGTTCGCCAGTGCCGTCCCCGCCACGGGCGCACCGGTCCCCGGGCCGCGATGAAAGCCGGCTGGTGCGCTGCGAAACCCGCCGCCGTGAGGCTCATCAGGACCGGGTAGCGGACCTCTCCGCGTCGCAGCTCCGTGTCGCGCGGGCGGCCCTCCTCGCGGAAGCCCAGCTCTCCGTGCAGCGCCAACGAGGCGAAGTTGCTGCCGTTGATGCTGACCTCGCACTTGCGGTACCGCTGCAGCTCGAACATGTACGCCAGCAGGACCGTCACCGCGTCGGCCGCGTAGCCGCAGCGGCGGTACTGGGGCCCGATCCCGATGCCGTAGCTGAAGTGGCCGCTGGCCGGGTCGGCCTGGAGCCAGATCGAGCCGACCAGCGTCCGGTTGTGCAGGGTCTCGATCGCGAAGTGGAAGTCCTCGCCCGAATCGGCCGTGCCGCGGTGGGTCGCCCAGTGGCGGTAGCCGCCGAGCTGGTGGCCGGAGTCGCGGTCGAACCCGATCAGGGTGCGGTGATCCGCCGGGCGGACCTCCCGCAACCGCACCTTCCACCCCGCCCAGCTCATCGGCAGTGATGGTACAGCCCCGCGAGGTAACGGCCACGCCGTCGGGCGCGAAGGACAGGACACGATGAACCTGATGCCGCTGCCGGATCGGGCCGGCTCCGACGCGTTCGGACGCTGCCTGGTGGAGCTGCTCGAGCTGTGCCGCACGCACCTCCCCGCCCGCACGGCCGAAGCCCCCGCCCGCGAAGAACAACAGCGCGGCGTCCTGCGCGAAGCGCTGGGCTACCTGCGCCGCGACTACCCGGACCTGCCGGAGCCGTTCTTCGGCCCCCTCGTGCGCGCGGCGGTCCTCGACCGGGATCCGAGCTGCAACCGGCAGTTCGTCGATCCGCTCGTGGCCGCCTTCGGCGCCCGCCGGACGCAGGAGACCCTGCTCGAAATCCTCACCACCGGCACGAACCCGGAACGCGCCGGAGCGGCCCGCGCCTGGTACTGGGCCGCGCTCGAGCCGATCGACGACCTCCAGGACCGCTGGAACCGCGCCGCGCTGCGCGAGTTCGTGGCCAACGAAGACCTCGACGTCCGCCGCTGCCTCCTGCCCGAGCTCACGCTCGACCCGGCCGACTTCCCCGCCGAGCTGCACCCGCTGGTCGCCGAGGCCGTGCGCCTCGCGCGCACCCACTCCGACGACTACCTGCGGCACCGCGTCGAACTCCAGGTGGCCGCCCCCGGGAACTGAGTGTCACAGGCTTCGCCCCGCCGGTGTCTTGAGGTCGATCCACCCGGGATCCACCCGACGACACGAGTGAGGGACACCATGGACATGCGCATCGACCTGTTCGGCACCGAAACCGGCTCCCGGCTGGGCAAGCGGTTCGCGAACCTCGGGCTCGTCATCGACTCCTCGCCGCTGCCGAAGCGCACCCGCGAACTGGTCAACCTGCGCGTCAGCCAGATCAACGGGTGCGGCTGGTGCCTCGACATGCACGCCAAGGAGGCCGCCGCGGCCGGGGAATCGGCCGTCCGGCTCGCGCTCGTCGCCGCCTGGCGGGAGTCGACCGTGTTCACCGAAGCCGAACGGGCCGCGCTCGCGCTGGCCGAGGAGGGCACCCGCCTTGCCGACGCCGCCGAAGGCGTCTCCGACGAGACCTGGGCCCGGGTGCGCGAGCACTACGACGACGAGCAGGTCGCCACGCTGGTCGCGCTGGTCGCCCTGATCAACGCCGCCAACCGGCTCGCCGTGATCGTGCACCAGAAGGGCGGCTCCTACGAGCCCGGGATGTTCGCCGCCCTCGCCGAACAGCGCTGAGCGGGGAGCAGCGCGGCGAGGACGGTGCCGAGCACGACCACCGGGGTGATCGCGAGGAAGGCGCCCCCGATGTTCCCGGCGACGTCCTCGCCGAGCAGGCTCCCGAAGACGGCGACCCCGAACGCGGCGCCGATCGACCGGGCGAAGGTGACCACCGCGCTCGCGGCGCCGATGTCGGCGGACGGCACCGCGTTCTGCGCCGCGGTCAGCGCCACCATCGGGACCATGCCGATCCCCACCCCGGTGACGGCGAAGTACGCGATCAGCGCGAGCTGCGTCGTGCCCGGCGCCAGGGTGCTCAGCAGGAGCAGCCCGGCGACGTTCACCGCCATCCCGGTCACCAGAACGGCGCGCAGGCGACCCGGCGATGCCACCCAGCGCCCGGCGAGCGACTGGCTGACGACCAGCCCGAGCACCAGCGGCAGCAGGTGCACCCCGGACAGCGTCGCCGAGACGCCGTCGGCGACCTGCAGGTACGTCGGCAGGTAGACCAGGACGCTGAACATCGCCACGTTCGCGAGGAACCCGACGGCCGCGGCGACGACGACCGTGCGCGAGGCGAACATCGCCGGCGGCAGCACCGGCGCGGTGGCGCGGCGTTCGACCGGGATCACCAGTCCGATGAGGACGGTCGCGCCGGCCGCGAGGGCCAGCGTGCCCGGTGACGTCCAGCCCCACCGCGGTCCGAAGGACGTGATCAGCACCAGCGCGGTGGCCGCGCCGGCCAGCAGCAGCGCGCCGGCGTAGTCGATGCGGGCCGCGGGCCTGCGGGCCGTGGCGGGCAGGGCCCGCGCCGCGAGCACCACGGCCACCAGCCCGACCGGGACGTTGACTCCGAACGCCCACCGCCACGACAGGTGGTCGGTGAACAGGCCGCCGAGCAGCGGCCCGGCGATGCTGGCGACGCCGTAGACCGAGCCGAACCGGCCCTGGAGGCGCCCGCGGTCCTCGGCCGCGGCGATGTCGCCGACCAGCGCGAACGTCAGGACGATCATCCCGCCGCCGGCCAGGCCCTGCAGCGCGCGGGCGGCGATCAGCTGGGGCAGGTCCTGCGCCAGCCCGCACAGCGCGGACGCGACCAGGAACGCCGTGGTGGCCACGAGGTAGAGGCGCTTGCGCCCCAGCAGGTCGCCGAGCTTGCCCCACAGCGGCGTGGCGGCCGTCGAGGCGAGCAGGTAGGACGCGGTGATCCAGGCGATGTCCCGGAACCCGCCGAGGTCGCGGGCGATCCGGGGCAGCGCGGTGGCGACGATGGTCTGGTCCAGCGCGGCCAGCAGGACGGCGAGGACCAGCGCCGTCATGGCCGGCCGCACCGGGGTTCTGACGGGGGTGTCGAGTGTCATTTCGCGTCCGGAACGGTGATGGTCTTGTATTCGGTGTAGGTGCCGAGGCCGACGGCGCCGTACTCGCGGCCGAGGCCGCTGGCCTTGAACCCGCCGAACGGGCCGTCGAAGCCGATCGGCGCGCCGTTGACGGTGACCGTGCCGGTCCGCACGCGGCGGGCGACGGCGAGCGCGTGCGCCGGGTCGGCCGACCACACCCCGCCGGAAAGGCCGTATTCGGAGTCGTTGGCGATGCGGACGGCGTCGTCCTCGTCGTCGTAGGCGATGACGACCAGGACCGGGCCGAAGATCTCCTCCTGCGCGATGCGCATGGCGTTGTCGACGTCGGCGAACAGCGTCGGCGTGACGTAGTTGCCCGCTTCCAGTCCCGCCGGGACGTCCGGGCCGCCGGTGACGAGCCGCGCGCCCTCCTCGACGCCGAGCCGGACGTAGTCCAGGACGCGCTGCTGCTGGTCGCGGCGGATCATCGGGCCGATGAACGTGCGGTCGTCGGCCGGGTCGCCGACGCCGAGTGATTCGACCAGCTCCTTGAGTCCGGCGACGACCTCTTCGTAGCGGCTGCGCGGCGCGAGGATGCGCGTCTGCGCGATGCACGATTCGGCGTTGTTGAGCAGGGAACCGAACTTCACGCCCTGGATCGCGGCGCCGAGGTCGGCGTCCGGCAGGATGATCATGGCCGACTTGCCGCCGAGTTCGAGGCTGACCCGCTTGAGCTGTTCCCCGGCCAGCGACGCGATGCGGCGCCCGGCGCGGGTGGACCCGGTGAACGCGATCTTGTCGACGCCCGGGTGCTTGACCAGGTATTCGCTGGTCTCGCGGTCGGCGGGCAGGACGCTGATGACGCCTTCGGGCAGGCCGGCCTCGGTGAGCAGGTCCGCCAGGAGGTTCATGCTCAGCGAGTTCTCCGGCGACACCTTGAGGACGACGGTGTTGCCGGCGAGCAGCGCCGGGATGATCTTGGCGGTCGCCGAGGAGAACGGCGAGTTCCACGGGATGATCGCGGCGACCACGCCGATCGCCTCCCGGCGCACGACCGACCGGAACGGCGCGGCCGGGTCCGACGGCGCCAGGGTCTCTTCCCAGCCGAATTCTTCGGCCGCTTTCAGGTAGGCGTTGGCCTGGCGGGTGAGGCCGGGCTGGCCGGCCTTGGTGAACCAGAGCGCGGAGCCGTTCTCCGCGGAGATGAGGGCCGCGATCTCGTCGGCGCGCTTCTCGCGCAGGGCGGCCAGCCTGCGGACGACGGCGATCCGTTCCGCGGGCGAGGTGTGCGGCCACGGGCCTTCGTCGAAGGCGGCCCGGGCGGCCGCGACGGCCCGGTCGACGTCGGCGGGCAGCGCCTGCGCGGCGCGGCCGAGCACGGAGTTGTCGTGCGGGGACCGGATGTCCAGCAGCTCGGTGCTGCTCGGAGCGGTCCATGCACCGCCGATGAAGAGTTCCTCGTAGGTGATCACTGCTGCCTCCTCGATGGACTATCTGCCACATCAACGTAGCACTTATTGGCAGCAAGGCGCGCATCTGTGAGTCACTGCACAGGGGCGTTACTTCGTTGGAGTGTCTCAGCGATGTGGCGGTATGGTGGGGGAGTGAGAGCCGACGCCGCACGCAACCTCGAACTGCTGCTGACCACGGGCGCCCGCATGCTCGCCGAGGACCCGGCCGCGAGCATCGCGGCGATCGCGGCGGAGGCCGGGGTGGACCGCCGGACGGTGTACCGCCGGTTCACCGGCCGCGAGGAGCTCCTGGCGGCGGTCTACCAGGCCCGCCTGGCCGCGATCGAAGCGGCGATCGAGGCGGCCCGGCTGCGGGAGGCACCGGTGCCGGTGGCCCTGCACCGGTACGTCGAGGGGATCGTCGGGGTCAACCGCACCTGGCCGACCGAGGTGAGCCGGATGCGCTCGGACCCGGAGATCTGGGCCCGCCGCCTGCGCGCGGTCGAGGAGGTGGACCGGTTCCTCGAGCGGGCCACCGACGAGGGTTTCCTGCGGCCGGGCCTGCCGCCGCGCTGGCCGGGCAACGTGCTGGGGTCCCTGGTCCACCTGTCCACCAGGGAACTGCCCGAGCTGAGTGACGCGCAGGCCGCCGACGTCATCGTCGACACGTTCCTGCGCGCGTTCGGCAAAGACAGCACCGGCTAGGAACGCCCGGCCGGAGTGCGCTTCGCGGACCCGGAAGGTCGGCTCACACACCTGGCGGGTCGGCCACCGGCCAGTGCAAGACGACCCGCCAGGCACGCAAACCGACTCTCCGGGTATGCGGGCCGACCGCTCAGGTGCGCAAACCCGACTCTTCGGGTACGCGGGCCGACCTTTCGGGTACGCCGGCCGGCCCTTCGGGTGTGCGGGCTGGGTGGCTCAGCCGGCGGCGACGATGCGCCAGCGCTGGTTGGCGCTGCCGCTGTCGGCGTACTGGCCGAGGTCGGCGCCGCTGCCGGTGCGGCCCATGCCGTCGAGGTAGAGCCCGGTGCTGCCGTTGCGGATGCGGACGTTGTTCGCGTCGGTCACCACCGACCACTGCTGGTTGGCGCTGCTGCCGCCGGTGTACTGGGTCGCCGCGGCGCCGGAGGTGGTGCGGCCCGCGCCGTCGAGGTAGAGGCCGGTGGCGCGGTTCTTGACGCGCACGCGGTTGCCCGAGTTCTCGATCACCCACTGCTGGTCGTAGCGGCTCGGGTCGCCGCTCGCCTGGCCGGCGCTCGACCCGGCGGTGGTCCGGCCCATGCCGTCGATCGCGAGCCCGGTGGCGGCGTTGACGATCCGGACGTACGTGCCGCCGCCGGTGCCTTCGCCCCACGCGTACCGCAGCCGCGTCAGCCCGCTGGGGTTCGACAGCGACAGCTTGATGCCCGCACCGGTGCCGGCCTTCGTCGTCATGCTGTACCAGTCACCGTCGCGCAGACCCGGCCAGTACACGCTGCCGATGCCGAGGCTCCGCAGTTTCCCGCTGACGCCGCGGATGTAGTCGGCGAAGAACGAGCCGCTCGGGATGCTGTAGTCGAGGGTGTCGTAGTGCACGCCGTTCTTGCTGCCGGGCGACATCGGGCCGCCCCACTCGGTGACCACGGTCCGGTCCGCGTACGCGCCGATGTAGCCGCCGATGTGGTCGGCCCACTCGGGTTCGCTTTCGTAGCCGGCGAAGAACGAGTAGTCGTGGGCCGCCAGTAGCGTCCCGTCGAGCCGCCGGTCACCGCCGACCGCGGGCACGTTCTGGGCCAGGCCGGCGCCGTCGAGGATCACCCGGCCGCGCGGCACGCCGGGGTAGCGGGCCAGCCAGGCGGTGTAGAAGTTGTTCAGGTCGGCGGTACCGAGGCCGTACGGCTCGTTGACGACCTCGAAGTAGGCGTTCGGGTTGCCGCCGTACTTGGCGACGACGGTGTCCCACATCTGCTGGAACCGGCCGGTGTCCGGCGGCTTCCCGCCGGTGTAGGCCCAGTACGCCAGGATCACCTTGCCCTTGGCGAGCGCGGCGTCGATCGCCCCGGTGTAGGTGTTCCAGTAGCCGGCGACCGTCGGCTCGTTGATCGGCATCCGGACCGTGTTGGCCCCGGTGATCGAGTAGAGCTGGCCGACGACCTGGTCCGCGGTGACGGCGGCCGAGTCGTGGGTGTCGGAAGCCGTCAGGCCGGAGACGTACAGCACGCCGTTGACGAAGTTGTCCCGCGTGTCGGCCCAGTTGACGCCCTTGAACCCGGCGGTGGACGCCTGGGCCTGCGGCGGGACGGCGGCGAGCAGTCCCACGGCGAGCACGGACACGGCCAAGAACTCCAACGCCCGGGAAAGCGTCCTGCGGAGCATCGGTTTCATCGGTTCGTTCCTTCCGGATCCCTGCGCAGCGTCGAGACACTGGTAACACCTCGTCCGGGAAACCGGCCAGGGTTGCGAAGCGAAACGCTCAAAATCGGTCAGGAAAGAACATCGCCGGGCCGCGTCGAACGGAACGGCTCCCGTTCGACGCGGCCCGGAATGTGTCTAGCCGAAGTTCACGTCACTGCACCACATGTACGTCTGGTCCTGGTGCGAAGCCTGCCAGATCGTGAAGACGACGTGGTGGCCGCGGTAGCCGCCGGAGGTCTGGACGTTGAACGTGATGTCCTTGGCGGGGGCGTAGCGGCCGGTCTGCGTCACCTGGTCGAGGTTGCCCCAGCCGAGGCGCTGGGTGGTGGGGTCGTAGCCGTTCTTGCTGACGTAGACCCGGATGAAGTCGGCGCCGTGGCTGGCCTGGTCGTAGAGGTGCATCGAGAAGCTGGCGCCGAGGGTGGTGGTCCGCCACTGGCCGGGGGTGTTGAGGGAGTTGTTGCGCGACAAGCCGTTGCTGCACAGCTGGCCGTCGGGCGTGGCGCCCTGGAAGTTGCCGTGCAGGCCGTCCCGCAGGGCGCTCATCCAGTTCCACATGGTGTCGGCGTTGGCCTGGAACGCCGCCCAGCACATCGGATCCTGCTGCTGCATGGCCGGGTTCGTGTGCTGGCTGCCCCAGTCCTTCCAGCACTGGTAGGCCCGGGTGGCGGGACTGACGATGGTCCCGTGCGCCGAGGCGGCGGGCACCCCGACGAACAGGCAGGCCAGCCCGGCGACGACCAGGGCGACGAGCCCCCGCCGTCCGGTGCGGGACCCGGAAAAGATGCGCCTACGCATGGATGAGCCTCCATTCTCGGAAGAACGCGCGGTTCATATGGGAGCGCTCCCAGGGTGGCAGCAGCTTAGGCGCGATCCGGACAAACGTCAACCAATAACCGGAGCCGGACTGGGGTTATTCCCCGTCGGATCCGATTTCGAAAAGAACGTATTCCGCGGCGAAACTTTCGCTTCCGCGGTCGCGGTCGGCGGGTGTTGCCGCCGGGGCGGCGGACGGCGATCCGGCCGGCGGGCACCGACCCGTTGCGAGGCGGCCGGTCCGAATCGAGTAGCGTCCCGCACCCCGGCCTTCGCGGCCGTGTCGAGCAGGGGAAGCCGGTCAGGCCTTTCGTTCCGCCCGGCCGGTGCCAGCACCGGCCTTCGGGCGAAGTCGTTCCACGGAACGACATTTCAGGGAAGGGGTGGTCGGGTGAGTGACGTCAAGCAGGTCTTCTCGGACCTCGTCCGCTACGAGACGCGGCTCCACAACGTCGTCGGCGAACGGCTGCGGACCGAGCACGGCCTCACCGCGGCCCAGTTCGAGTTCCTGCGGATCATCGGCCACCGCGACCGCTGCCGGGTCGGGGACCTCGCCCACGAGGTGGCCATCACCGTGGGCGCGACCAGCAAGGGCGTCGACCGGCTGGAGGCCGCGGGCTGGGCGGCCCGCCGCCCGAACCCGGAGAACCGGCGGTCGTCGTTGATCGTCCTCACCGAGGAGGGGCGACGGCTGCTGGACGCCGCCACGCCGACCTTCGAAGACGCGCTGGGGACGTGGCTCGCCGGTCCCCTGACCGGGAAGGCGCTCGACCAGCTGGCGTCGGCCGTCGCCGTCCTGCGGCGGAACATGGAGGACGAGCGGGCCGGCCTGCCGACCGGGTGAGCGGTTTCTGCGCTTGCACCTGACGTCGCGTCAGGTTCTACGGTCGGAGGATGAGCGACCGCAGGTGGAGCATCGGCGAGCTGGCCGAGGCCGGCGGGGTCACGGTGCGCACCCTGCACCACTACGACCGCATCGGCCTGGTGTCACCGGGGGAACGGACCCCGGCCGGGCACCGGCGGTACACCGAGGCCGACGTGCGACGGCTCTACCGCGTCCGGACCCTGTGCGGGCTGGGGCTTTCGCTGGACGAGGTCGCCGCCGTGCTCCGGAACGCCCGGGACGACCCCGGTTCCCTGCGCGGCCTGCTGACCGCCCAGCTCGCCGACCTGGAAGCCCGGGCCGCGCGCATCGAGGAATCGGCCCAGCGGCTGCGGGGCCTGCTCGCCCGGCTGGCCGAAGGGGCCATGCCCGAACCCGAGCGGTTCTTCGTCGCGCTGGAGCCGATGTCCGTCGACGCCGGCCGGTACCTCTCGGCGGCTCAGCTCACGTCGATCACCGAACGCGTCGCACAGCTGGGCGGCGGGGCGGTCGAGACCCTCAAGACCGAGTGGCTCGGCCTCTTCGCCGGGCTCCGGCGGCACCTGCTCGACGGGACACCCGTCGACGACCCGGCCGTGCAGGCGCTGGCCGCCCGCTGGCGGGAGATCGCGGCGGCGTTCCACCCCGGCGGTCCGCCGCTCGAGGCGGCGACCACGGCGCTGTGGGAGGAGAACCGGGCCGGGCTGGGCCGGGACCTCGACGAGCGCCTCGGCTGGACGGGCCCGGGCAGCGCCGCCGAGGTCGTCGACTACCTGCGCAAGGCCCGCACCACGACCGAAGACGACCGCGAGGACGGCTGAAATGGACATCGACATCACCGGCTGGCTCCGGGAAAACCTCGTCCGCCTGCGGACGCTCGAACCGGACGACGCCGGGCGGCACGAACTCGAACCGCTGCGGGACATCGTCGGCGACGCGCGCGTCGTGGCCATCGGCGAAAGCACGCACCGGGTGCACGAGTTCTACCGGCTCCGGCACCTGGTGACCCGGTTCCTCGCCGAGGAAATGGGGTTCACCGGGTTCGCGATGGAGTCCGGTTTCCCCGAGGGCTGGGCGGTCCACGACTGGGTGCTCGGCGGCGACGGCGACCTGGACCGCCTCCTGCACACCGGGATCACCTACCACATGGGCAAGTGCGCGGAGATGCGCGACCAGCTGACGTGGATGCGCGAGCACAACCGCACGCACGACCGCAAGCTCCGCTTCTACGGCATGGACATCCCGGACTCCAGCGCGTCCGCCCGGCCGGGGGTGGTGGCCGCGCTGGCGTTCCTGGACGAGGCGGACCCGGCCTACGCGGCGGCGGCGCGCCGGAAGCTGCTGCCGCTGTTCGACTACCTGCCGTCCGACCGCACCGGGCTGGCTTGGGCCGCGCCCGCGCTGCAGGCGTACGTGGCCCTCGGCGCCGCCCACCGCCACGAGCTGACCGCCCGGATCGGCGAGCTGACCGAACGCCTCCGCGCCCTGCGCGTCCCTTACTCCACAGTGGACGCGGACCGGGCGGACATCGCGTTGCAGTGCGCGGTCACCGCCCGGTACGCCGACGCCTTCCTGGCCAACCTGGCCGCCGCGCCGGAGCGCACGTACGCCGGCGCCAATGTCCGGGACGCGGCGATGGCCGACAACGTCGAATGGATCCTCGGCCGGGAGGAGCGCGTCGTCGTCGGGGCGGCGAACGGGCACCTGCAGCGCTGGCCCTACCGCGTGCCGCCGATCATCAACGAGGAGCAGGTCATGCTCGGCCAGCACCTGGCCCGCTCGCTCGGCGACCGGATGGTCGTCATCGCGACCACGTACAACGGCGGGCGCGTGTTCACCCATCGGCCGCTGCCCGGCGCCCCGCCCGGCCACACGGAGGTGTGCTACGAGGACGTCGCCCCGTTCACCGAGCCGGGCAGCCTCGACGTGCTGCTCGCGAGCGCGGGCGCGCCGCTCGCGCTGCTCGACCTCCGTGACGTCCCCGCGGACGGGGAAGTGGCGCGCTGCTTCGCGGAGATCGACGGCACCCGGCAGGGACCGTACAAGCAGCTGGTGAATCCCCTGGAGGCGTTCGACGCCGTCGTGCACATCGACCGGATCTCGCCTTGGCACACCTTCATCCAAGCGTGAACCTGCACGCTCACGCCGAGTCCGTGGCTGCGCTGGGCCGGGCCTGCGCGGACTTCGCCGGGTGGCACCGGGCCGCGGCGGAGGCCGGGTGCGGGCCGGCCGAGTTCCGCGACTGGATTCCCCGCGCCGCCGGGCTGGTGGGGGCCGCCGAGCGCCTGCTGGCCGCGGAGATCGGGCTCGCCCGCGGCTGCGGCGTCACGTGGGACGAGATCGCCGGAGCGCTCGGCGTCACCCGGCAGGCGGCCTGGAAGCGGTTCGCCGGTCCGCCCCGGCGACCGTGAGCGGGAGCCCCGCCGGGGGCTCCCGCACCGGAGGTCAGCCCTTGGCGGTCAGCTCGAGCAGCCGGCCGGTGAGGTCGAGGTGTTCCTCGACGCTGCCGGTCAGGTAGGTGAGGTCGACGAACGTGTGGTCCGGCGACACCAGCTCGACGATCTTGGTGACCCCTTCGGCGATGGTCTCCGCTTCCGTGCCGGGCGCGGCGTTCACCCGCAGCGCCACCCCGAGCGCCTGCGGGTCGCGCCCGGCCCGCTCGGCGTCGGCGCGGAGCTTGGCCAGCGTCGAGGTGATCACGTCGGCGGGGAACTGCTCGGGCACCGACCAGACCGGGAGCCAGCCGTCGGCCCGCTCGGCGACCCGGCGCAGCGACCTCTCGCCGAAGCCGGCCAGGTGGATCGGCGGCTTGCGCACCGGCTTCAGCGCGACGTTCGACTCCGCGATCCGGTAGCCGACGCCTTCGTGGCTGACGGTGTCCTTGGACCACCACGTTTCCAGGAGGTCGAGCAGGTCGTCGAGCCGCTTGCCGCGTTCGGACATCGGTACGCCGACGGCGTCGTACTCGTCGGGCGACCAGCCGATGCCCAGCCCGGGCAGCAACCGGCCGTTGCTGGCGACGTCGATGCTGGTCAGCAGCCGGGCGAAGTTGGCGGGCTGGTACTGGGTCGCGTTGATCGTGCTGGAGCCGAGCACCGCGGTCTCGGTCACGGCCGCGGCGATGGCCAGCGCGGTGAACGGGTCCTGCGCGGTGTGGAACTCCTCGGGCATGGTGTCGTAGCCCGGGTACGGCACCACCGGGTCGACCGGCGACAGCAGCCGGTCGCCGACCCAGAGCCCGGCCGCGCCCGCCCGTTCCGCCTCGCGCGCGTACCGCGCGATCCCGCCCGGCGTGGCCGCCGCCTTGCCGAACACCGGAAGGCTGAAACCAAGTGGCATTGCTTCTCCCCTGAAGTGTCAACGGACCCGATCGGTCCTCCTGCCACTACTACTCGCATCCAGTTGCGCGTTCAAGCAGTTGGCGGCCGACGATCCCGGGCGTCCGGGATCCGGGGTAGGTTCAGCCACGAGCGAGGGGAGCTGACGCCGGTGGCCGGTCTTCACGTCGGGTGCGCGATGTGGACTCACAAAGCGTGGTCCGGGCGGTTCCTGCCGCCGTCGCTGCCGGCCAAGGAACGGCTGCGCGCCTACGCCGGCTGGTGCAACGCGGTCGAAGGCAACACCACCTTCTACGCGACACCGGCCCGCGCCACCGTCGAAGCCTGGGCGCGGCAGACCGGCGGCGACTTCCGGTTCGTGGTCAAGGTGCCCAAGGTCGTCACGCACGAGCGCCGGTTCGCCGGGGTCGAGGCCGAGATGCGCGCGTTCCTGGACGCGCTCGAGCCCCTCGGCGACCGGGCGGTGCTGTGGACCCAGCTGCCCGGCTCGTTCGGCCCCGCGGACGTCGATGCCCTCCGCCGCTTCCTGCGCCGTCTCCCGGCCGGCCTGCGGCGCGCGGTGGAGGTGCGGCACCCCGGGTTCTTCACCGACGCCGGCTCGGCGTCGCTGCTGGAGGGCGCGCTCGCCGACGCGGCTGCCGAGTGGGTGCCCTTCGACACCACGGTCTTCTTCCGGCGCCCGCCGGTGAGCGAGGCCGAGCAGGACGCCTGGGCGAAGAAGCCGCGGCTGCCGCGGCGGACGCGGGCGCTGACCGACCGGCCGATCGTCCGCTACCTGGGCCGGGACTCGGTCGAGGAGACGGCCGAGGGGTGGCGGCCGTGGACCGAGGTGGTCGCCGCCTGGCTGCGCGAGGGCCGGTCGCCGACGGTTTTCGTGCACACCCCCGACAACGACGACGCGCCGGCGCTCGCCCGCCGGTTCCACGAAGACGTCCGGGCGCTGGTGCCCGAGCTGGACCCCCTGCCCGAGCCGGAACCGGTCGAGCCCGCGACCCTGTTCTGAAGCGACGGCCCGACCCGAGGGGAGACCGATGCCCACCGAGCCGACGCCCAGGCCGCTGCCGCCGCCCGTGTCCCGGTCGGTGGTGGTGCCCCGCGACGCCTCGTCCCCGCCCCGGCTGACCGTCACCGGCCCACCGGGTGCGGTGCCCCCGAACGGGGCGTTCACCGTGCAGGTCCGCGTGCTCAACACGAGCGTGATCGTCGAGCGCTTCGTGGTCGAGGTGGTCACCTCGCCGGCGACGGCCGTGGATCACCCACGCTCGGAACTGACCCTGCTACCGCAACAGGACGGCACCCTGGAGTTCACCGTGGCGGCGCCGGACGCCGAAGCCGCCGGGACGGCCGGGGCGCCGTGGCAGCTCGACGTGGCCGTCCGGGTGCGCGGCCAGTCCGGCGAAACCGAGGTGCTGGGCCGGGTCCGCGTCATGGTGCTGGCCCAGCCGCGCGCCACCGAGCCGCGCCGTCCCGGCTTGGTCGAGGCGCCGCCGCCGGACACCTACCACCTGCTCGCCGACCACCCGATCGAACGCGAGGGCGACCTCCTCGACGCCGACGCCACCGCGCGCCGCATCGCCGACGTCATCCTCGACACCCAGGTCGTCACCCCGTTCACGCTGGGGATCCAGGGCGGGTGGGGCGCCGGCAAGAGCAGCCTCATGCAGCTGGTCCGGCGGCACCTCGAGGCGCGTGGCCGGCGGCGCGTGCGGGTCGCCTGGTTCAACGCGTGGACCGCCGAGGGGTCCGACGCGCTGGCCACCCTGCTCCGCTCGGTGCTGCGCGAACTCGACCGCAACGTCCTGCGCCGCGTCATCCGCAAGACCAACGCCACCTCGTGGCTCCGGCTGCCGTTCATGGTGTTCGGCTCCTGGCTCGGTGCCCGCACCCTCGCCGACGAGGTCTGGCGGCTCTTCGCGCTCGACGCTCCGCAGCGCAACGTCATCCGCACCGAGATCCAGCGCGCGCTCGGCGACTGGGCAGGCCGGGACCGCAAGCTCCGGACCGGGCGGCTGCTCGTGGTGTTCGTCGACGACCTCGACCGCTGCTCGGCGGAGAACGTCGCCCGGGTGCTGGAGGCCATCCGGCTGTACCTGGACGCGCCGGGGCTGGTGTTCGTGATCGGCTACGACCCCGACGTGGTCGGCGAAGCACTGGCGACCGCCCGCGGTGACAAGGCGCGCGGTCCCGCGTACCTGGAGAAGATCATCCAGGTGGACCACACCGTGGGCGCTCCCGAACCCGCGCACGCCCGCGAACTCGCCCGGCTGTGCGCCCGGCACTGCGGCGTCGAACAGCTGCTCGGGGAGGCCGAGCTCGCCCTGATCGTGGAGCGCAGCCAGCGCAACCCGCGCCGGGTCAAGCGGTTCCTCAACACGTTCGTGCTCGCCCACCAGCTCGACTCCGGCTCGGCGCGGCTGTGGCCGGACGAGCACATCAAGCTCCTCCTGCTGCGGCTGTACTTCCCGGCGTTCTTCCGGTTGCTGGTCACCGAGCCGCAGCAGGACGTCATCCGGCAGCTGATCGAGCTCGCCCGCCTGCGCACGGCCCTGCTGGCCCGCCGGGAACCCGGCGCCGAGGACGTCGCTTGGCTGTGCGAGACCACCGGGCTGGCCAACGGCGACCCCGCGGACGTGCTCGCCGGCCTCGAGCAGCACCTGCCGGAGCCGATCGTCGAGCTGTCCAAGAACCGGGACCTGTTCACCCTGCTGTGGAGCTTCGGCGACCACGACCGGCGCGCCAACCTGCTCGAGCGGCTGCGCGACCCCGCGGCGCTGCGGGCGATCGAGGTCCCCGAGCCCGCGATCGAGCCGGCCCTGTCCTCGTCGGCGCCGCCCTCGTCGGCGGCGTCCCGGCCGGACAAAGTCTGCGCCCAGTGCGGCACCTCGTCGAACCTCGATTTCTGCCCGGACTGCGGCGCCTACCTCGATTTCTGAGCCGGGCCGGAAAAATCTTGGGCGGTGCCGGGGAGAACCGCCGCGGCCGCGCCACGAACAGGCTGTACCGAGAAGGGAGCAGCCGATGCTGAGTGTGGGGTCGAGGGGGCCGGTGCACCGGTCGATCGTGGTGGTGGACATCGCGGGGTCGTCCCGCTGGGACAACCTCGCGCAGCTGCGGGCGCGGGCCGCGCTGGCGAAGATGATGCGGGCCGCCTTCCGGGCGGCCGGGGTCGGCTGGTGGCGGCTGTCCAGCCAGGACTGCGGGGACGGGCTGCTCGTCATCGTGCCGGCCGCGGTGTCCAAAGCGGACCTGCTGGACCCGTTCGTGCCGCGGCTCGTCGCCGAGCTGCACGCGTACAACGCCGTCGTCGCACCGGCGTGGCGGATGCGGCTGCGGCTGGCGGTGCACGCGGGGGAGCTGCTGCGCGCCTGGCCGCGGTGGGTGAGCGAAGACGTGAAGCTCGCGTGCCGGCTGGTCGACGGCGAACCGCTCTACGAGTTCCTCGCGCGGTCCGGCACCGACCTGGCGGTCGTGGTGTCGGAACGGATCCACGACGGCGTCGTCCGGCACGGCTACAAGGGCATCGACCCGGACACCTACGCGCCGGTGCGGATCCGGGTCAAGGAGGTCGACGTGCTGGCGTGGCTGCGGGCGGACGCGGACCCGGCCCGGGTGGACCGGGTCCGCGTGCCGGTCAGCCGGGCGGGCGAAGCGTGAGCGTCGTGCCGTCGCGGCCGGCGAACACGCTGTCGAGGCCGGTCGCGTACGTGACGCGGCCGGCGCTCGTCACCGTGAAGGGGTACCGCCGTCCGCCCCGCGCCGTCACGTAGTGGGTGCCCGGCAGGAGCCGCACGACGTGGGGCTGCCGGGCGTCCCACCAGCCGACGCCCTCGACGCCGAACTGCGGGTACCCGGACCCGGTGGCGTCGAAGGTGATTCCGGAGCCGTGGACGGCGAGCGTGCGGCCGCCCTCGCCGGTGAGCAGGCCCCGCAACGCCGGGTCGTAGCCCACGAAACCGCGGTCGTCGACGGTGAACGCCACCGTGGGCCCGCCGCCGGTGACCACGCGGTGGGCGCCGGGGAAGACCCGCAGCGTGCGCGCCGGCCTCGGCGTCCCGAACGCCACCCCCTCGATCGACGCGTTGGCGTAGCCGAGGTCCGTGACGTCCAGGGTGACCGGCAGCCCGTGGATCGCCAGCACGGCCCCGGTCGCGGTGAGCAGCGGGCTGCCGGAGCGCACGAGCCCGTCGGCGGTCACGGTGAACGGCACGCTCGACCCGTCGGACGCGACCACCCGGTGGGCACCGGGCAGCAGCCGGAGTTCGCGGACGGCCTGCGGGGTACGCCAGCCCGTGCCGCTGACGGTCGTGTTGGTGTAGTCGGTGTCCGTGGCGTCCAGCGTGACGCGGAAGCCGTGCACCTGCAGCGTTTTGCCGTTGCCGGCGAGCTTCAACACCCCGTCGAGGGCGTCGGCGTAGGTAACGGTGCCGTCCGCGGTGACGGTGAACGGGACCGAGTTCCCGTTCGCCGTGACGACCGAGTGCGTGCCGGGCAGCAGCCGGAACGTGCGGACCGCCTGCGGGGCGGGCCAGCCCGCGCCGCTGACGGTGATGTTGTAGTAGTCGGCGCCGGTCGCGTCGAGGGTCACCGGCAGGCCGTGCACGGCGAGCACCCCGCGGTCCCAGGTCAGCAGGTGGTGCGGATCGGCGAGCAGGCTGACCTCGCCCGCTTCGGTGACGGTGAACGGCAGCGAGTTCCCGTTGGCCGTCACCACGTTGTGCCTGCCCGGCAGCAGGTTGAGGTGCCGGACCGGTTGCGGCACCGGGAAACCGGTGCCGCCGACCGCCATGTTGTAGTAGTCCACATCGGACACGTCGAAGGTGATCCCGTACCCGCGCACGGTCAGTGTCGAACTGTCGTAGCCGGTCAGCGGACCGTCCGGCGGCAGGTCGTAGCGGACGCGGTAGTCGTCGGTGACGCGGAAGGGGAGCACCTGGCCGGCCGGGGTGGCGAGGGTGTACGGGCCTGGGGCGAGGTCCAGGGTCTGGGCCTGCCGGGAGTCGCGCACGCCGACGCCGGAGATGGTGATCGTCGTGTAGGAGACGCCGGTGGCGTCGATCGTGATCGGCTTCGGCTGCGGTGCCGTCGTGGTGGGCGGCGCAGTGGTGGTGGGCGGTGCCGTCGTGGGCGGCGCTGTGGTCGGTGGCGCTGTGGTTGGTGGGACCGTGGTCGGTGGTGTCGATGTGGTGGGCGGCGCCGTGGTCGGTGGGACTGTGGTCGGCGGCGTTGTGGTTGGTGGGACTGTGGTCGGTGGTGTCGACGTGGCGGGCGGCGCCGTGGTCGGGGGCACCGTGGCGGGTGGCGTGGTCGCCGGCGGTGGGACGGCCGGGCGCGCCGCGGACGAGCCGGGCGCCGGTGGCACGCCGTTCCCCGGCGAGGTCGTGCTGGGCGGCGGAGTGCTCTCCGGGACCGTCAGGGCCACCGGCTTGGCGGCCGGGGCGCTCACCGTGGGCGTCGCCGCGGCGGGCGCGGTCGTCCCGGGTGCGCGCGGGGCTTCGGCGAGCGGCGGCACGCCACCGCCGTCGGAACCGGCCAGCACCGCGGCCACGATGGCCGCGGCGGCCGCGAGCCCGCCCGTCGCCGCGGCCGCGATCCGGTGCGCCACGTCCGGGTTGTCCCGCACGAACCGGGTGACCCCGTCCACCTTGCGCACGAGCGCGGGCCGGGACGTGAGCAGCCGGCCCGCGAGGTTCGCGGGTCCCGCCATCGGCAGCGGCACGGCCAGCGCGGCCGCCGCCTGCGCCGGCGCCGACGAGATCCCGCCCTCGCCGAGGCGGTCGAGCAGCGCGACGAGCGCCCGGCGGCGTTCCTCGTCGTCCTCGGCCAGGCGCAGCAGCCCGGGACCGAGGGCCCAGCGGCTGTAGTCGCGGGCTTCCTCGACGCGCGGAGAACACGTCGCACAACCGGCGGCGTGCTTGAGCACCGCGCGCGTCCGCTCGGGGTCGAGCAGCAGCCGCCGTCCCGCGCGCAGCCGGCCGGCGTCGAGCACCTCGCACAGCCCGGCGCAGTCCGCGCGGCCGGTGCGGGCGAGGACGAGCGCCGCGATCGCGTCGAGCATCCGGAGCCGGGACCGCTGCAGCTGCCGGTTCACCACGTCGACCGGCCGGCCCAGCTCCGCCGCCAGTTCCGCGCCGACGACGTGGCGCCCGCGTTCCATGGTGAGCCGCAGGTGGACGCGCATGATCGCGGCCAGGCCGTCGCCGAGCCCGCGGGTCGCCGCGTCGAGCGTGGCCCACAACTGCTGCTTGCCCAGCAGCAGTTCGTACTCCGAAGGCAGGTCCGGCAGGTCGGTCCGGGCCAGCTCCAGCTGTGGCTCACCCGGTTCCTGCGCGAGTTCGCCGGGCAGCTCGTGCTCCTTGGCGGCCCGGTAGCGTTCTTTGAGCACGTTCTTGGCGATGCCGATCAGCCAGGCCTCGAGCACGTCGGGCTCGGCGCCCCGGCGCAGGCCCACCAGGGCGCGGAGGACGACCTCGCTCACGCAGTCGTCGAGGTCGGCCGGGTTGGGCACGTGCCGCCGCAGGTAGGCCCGCACGCTGGTGCGGCAGTGTTCGAAGATCTCCGCCTCGGTCATCGCGCGGCCCTCCGGGTGGCGAGGCGGGTGCCGGTTTCCAGCAGCCATTCCCGCGCCGGCTGCCCGCACGGGCAGGGCAGGTGCCCGACGAACTGGGCGAACGTGTCGTGGGTGATCTCCCACGACAGCCTCCGTTCGCGCAGGATCCGCCAGCAGCGCTGGAAAACCGGACGGGCGTACCGGCCGTAGAGCACGTCGAGCGCGCTCCAGTCACCGTCGTGCAGCCGCGCCACCAAGGCGCGGTCTTCTTCCTGCTCGGAGCGCAGGACGTCCATGGCATCTCCCGAGGTCGGCAACCGTGTCGCCTGACTCGTGGCGCACCGGGCCGGTTTCTCCCCGCGTGACGCGAAAAATTCCGCAGCCATTTTCGCGGGCGGAACCGGTACCGGGTAGGCGTTCGCCCCGGTTGTCCGCCTTTTGTCCAGCTGCGGTCAGACCGAGTCCGGGTGGGGGACGTAGGCGGGGAGCGCGTCGAGGCTGTGGCGCACGGCGTCGGCGCCGTACTCGAACATCTGCCGTTCGTAGCCGCCGATCGCGCAGAGGAGGTCCGGCCGGCCCTCGGTCAGGCACCGGCGCAGCAAGGCGGCGTCGCGCAAAGCGGTGTTCGCCCCGTTGCCGCCGGTGGGGGAGGTGGCGTGGATGGCGTCGCCGAGCAGCGTGACCGGGCCGGGCGCCCAGCGCTCGCGGGGCTCGGCCACCCGGATGGGCAGCAGGGTGCTGTGGTCCGGGTCGGACCGCTCGACGAGCGTGCGCAGGTCCGGGTGCCAGCCCTCGATCCTGGACAGCACGGCCTCCTGCGGGGTCAGCTCGCCGGGTGAGCCGTCCGGCGGCAGGATCATGGCCCAGCGCACGTAGTCGCGGACGTCGGGGAGGACCACTTCGGGCGCCAGTGCTTCGGCCGCTTCCTTCGGCGGGGTGCGGAACCGCATTGCGCCGAGCAGCAGGCTCACGCCGTTTCCGGCGATTTTCGAGCCGAAGGCCGGGGCCAGCCCGGCGAACTCCCCGGTCAGCGGCGTGCGGCCGATGACGAACCGGACGCCGGTGTCGGTGGGCGTGGTCCGCGGCGACAGCACCGCGCGGACCGCGGAGCCGATCCCGTCCCCCCCGACGAGCAGGTCGGCGACGGCCGGGTCCGCGTGCGCGAACCGGGCTTCGACCCGGCCGTCGGCCAGGACGTCGTAGCCGGTCAGCGCGGCCCCCGTGTGCACGGTGAGCCCGGTCAGCAGCAGGTGGCGCAGCACCTGCCGGTCGACCACGGTCCCGGTCCGGCCGGGGCCGAGCTCGCCGATCCTGTTCAGCTGCGGGTCCAGGACCAGCCGCTCGCCGTAGACGTCGCCGGTGATCGCGTCCAGCAGGGGGTGCCAGCGTTGCGGCACGCAGTCCCGCAGCGCGGCCAGCCCGGTGGGGTTCAGCACGAGCCGGTAGCCCTGGAACCGCGCGGTGATCGCGGCGTCCCGCTCGTACACGTGGGCTTCGATCCCGGCGCCGCGCAGACCCTGCGCCAGGCACAGACCGCCCAGCCCGGCTCCGGCGATGGTCACTCGCATCCGACACCCCTTCTGAACTTAGTTCGTCGCTTACGAACTAAGTTCTAGCAGTGGAACTAAGTTCGTCGCAAGCTATAGTGATCCGCATGCCCTCCGACCCCCGGCAGCGCCGAGCAGCCCGGCACGCCCAGCCCGATGGCGACCCCGCTGCTCCGCCGTCACCCAAGCGGCCCATCACGGTCGACCGGATCACCGACGCGGCCCTGCAGGTCGTGGCGGCCGAGGGCTACGACGCGCTGACCATCCGCCGGGTCGCCGCGGTGCTCGGCACCGGGCCGTCGTCGCTGTACGCGCACATCGTGAACAAGGACGACATCGACGACCTGCTCGTCGGCCGGCTCTGTTCCGAAATCGTGCTGCCCGAACCGGACCCGGCCAGGTGGCGAACGCAGATCCTCGACGTCTACACGCAGATCCGCGACCAGTACCTGAGGTACCCGGGGGTGTCCCGGGCCGCGCTGGGCACGGTCCCCACCAACCTCGAGGCGTTGCGGGTCCGCGAAGGACTCTTCGCGATCCTGCTCGCCGGGGGAATCGAACCGCAGACGGCCGCGTGGGCCCTCGACGCGCTGTCCCTCTACGTCAGCGCGTATGCGTTGGAGCAGTCACTGGTCCGGCAGCGGCGCAAGAACCCGGACGACGAATGGGTCGTCGGCCGCGAGGAACTGCTGAGCCGGTTCGCGGCACTGCCGTCCGCCGCCTTTCCGCAGACTCGCCGGTATGCCGCCGAGCTGACTTCCGGCACCGGAGAGGACCGGTTCGAATTCACCCTCGGCCTGATCGTGGACAACCTCGGCGGTCCTCGGTCGTGGACAGAACGGCCGCCACGAGCCGATGGCCGCGATGATCCAACGAAGATCAAGTAGCTCGGTCCGCCAGCGCGGTCAGGTACTTCCGGGTTATCGCGTCCTGGACGAACATCGCCGGGACCCGGCCGAGGCGGGAGTACCAGCGGGCCGGCTTGGAGAACGCCCGGATGGTGAACGTCAGCGTGCCGTCGGCCGCTTCCCTGAGGACGAAGGACTCCTCGCCGCACTCGGGATGACCGGTGAGCGTGCCGTAGGCGAAACCGGCGCACCCCTCTTCGTCGATCACCCGCACCACGCGGCACGGCGCGTACACCGGCAGGACCAGGAACCACCGGCGGAGCAGGACGGTCGCCCCGGCTTCGCACCGGGCGTCCGGCGGATGGACGGCGATGCCGGCTTTCCGCTGCATCTCCCAGCCGAAAAGGCGTTCCCGGGCCGCGGCGAAACCGCCGTCGAACTCGGCCGTCCGCTCGATGAGGCGATAGCCGGACGGCGGCGGCCCGCTCGAGAGGGACTCGCCGATCTCGGGGTAGCCGAGGGCTTGCCGCCGGGCGGCGGCGAGCCGTCGCCGGACCGCGTTCTTCACCCCTCGTCCCCCGGGGCGACCAGGGCCGTGAACAGCCGGGGGAGCACGTCGGTCAGGTACCGGCTGTCGGCCCGGTCGGGGAGCTCGTCGAGGATCGCGCGTTCGAGCATGGTCTCGTAGAGGGCCACGATCGTGACGACGGCACTGCGCGGGTCGACGGCGAGCCGCAGGTCCAGCCGGGCGAGCAGGTTCTGCAGGATGCCGGCGAGCGCGTCGTGGAACCGGCCCTCGGCGGACGCGGTCGGCTCGCGCAGTTCCGGCTGCCGCATGGCCTGGGCGCGGAACTCGGCGTTGAGCAGGTACCACGTCTCGTCGGCGGCGAGGGACGCCATGAACAGCAGGCCGGCTTCCTGCAGCACCTCGTCGACGGAACCGGGCGTGGCCCGGCCGGCCGCCTCTTCGACGGCGACGCGCAGCCGCTCGGCGCGCTCCCGCATCTCCACCTCGTAGATCGCCAGGAACAGCGCTTCCTTGCTGGCGAAGTTCGAGTAGAACGCGCCGCGGGTGAAGCCGGCCCGTTCGCAGATCAGCTCGACCGGGGCGTCGCGGATGCCCAGCTCGGTGAACACCTCGTAGGCCGCCGCCATGACCCGGCGCCGGGTCTCCGCGCGCCGCCGGGTCATGCCCTTCGGGGTGCCCAGGTCCGTGCTGGTGGTCGCCATGTCGTTCACCTTACTTTCCCCGGCTCACCCGGCGGAGTGACGGGATGCACTGCGCATCGGATGCATCCTGTATTACGATACACGACGTATCCAACGTGGTCAGGAGTCTTCGTGTCGTCGTTCCTCTACCGGCTGGGCCGCGCCGCCGCCCGTGCGCGGGTGCTCGTGCTGGCGCTGTGGGTGGTGGTGCTGGCGGTCGCCGGCGGCGCGGCGCTGGTGTTCAACCACGGCACCGACGACGCGTTCGCCATCCCCGGCTCCGAGTCGCAGGACGCGCTGGACCACCTCGGCCGGGTCTTCCCCGAAGTCAGCGGCACGTCGGCCCAGCTGGTCCTGGTCGTCCCGGAGGGAGCGAAGGCCGACACCCCGGGCAACCGCGCCGCGGTGGCGCGGGCGGTGGCCCGGATCGGGAAGCTGGACCAGGTCGCCACCGTCGTGAACCCCTTCGACGAGAACGTCACCGGCGCGGTGTCGGGTGACGGCCGGGCCGCGTTGATCGCCGTGCCGCTGAAGGTGCAGCTCGCCGCGGTCGATCCGGCCACCAAGACCCAGCTCGCGACGATCGCCGACGACCTCGGGCGGCAGACCGGCGCGAAGGTCCACACCGGCGGCGACGCGTTCTCCAACCGGGTCCCGAAGCTCAGCCCCACCGAGGGCGTCGGCCTGCTCATCGCGCTGCTGGTCCTGGTGCTGATGTTCCGGTCCCTGATCGCCGCGGTGATGCCGCTGGTCACGGCGGTCCTCGGGGTCGGCGTCGCGATCGGGCTCGTCTTCCTCGCCACGCTGGTGACGCCGATCTCCTCCACCGCACCGATGCTGGCGGTGATGATCGGGCTCGCCGTCGGCATCGACTACGCCCTGTTCCTGTTGTCCCGGCACCGCGACCAGCTCGCCGAAGGCCTCGACGTCGAGGAGTCGATCGCCCGCGCCACCGCCACCGCCGGCTCGGCGGTCATCTTCGCCGGCCTGACCGTCGTCATCGCCCTGCTCGGGCTGGCCGTGGCCGGAATCCCGTTCCTGACCACCATGGGCGTCGCCGCCGCGGTCGCCGTGGCGCTGGCGGTCGCGATCGCCGTCACCCTGGTGCCGGCGCTGATGTCCTTCGCGGGCAAGCGGTTGCGGCCGCGCGCCCCGAAACCGCGAAAGACCCGGCCCCGCCGGAAACCGCAGATCGCGCGCTGGTGGGTCCGCACCGCGACGAAGGCACCCCTGGTCACCGTGCTGGTCGTGGTGGCCGGCCTGGCCGTCTGCGCGATCCCGGCCACGTCGTTGCGGCTGGCGTTGCCGGACAACGGCACCGAGGAGCACGGCAGCCCCGCCCGCGACACCTACGAGGTCGTCGGCGAACACTTCGGGCCCGGCTACAACGGCCCGCTGATCGTCACCGCCGACATCATCACCAGCACCGACCCGATCGGCCTGGTGAACAAGATCGCCGGCGAGATCCGCCGCGTCCCCGGCGTCGCCTCGGTCCCGCTGGCCACCCCGAACCCCAAGGGCGACACCGGCATCATCCAGGTCATCCCCACCACCGCGCCGGACTCCGCGCAGACCGACGAACTGGTCGCCCGGCTGCGCGGCCTGGAGCCGCACTTCCGCGAGGTCTACGGGACGCAGACCGCGGTCACCGGCATCACCGCCGTCGGCATCGACGTCTCCACCCAGCTCGGCAGCGCCCTGCTCCCGTTCGGGATCCTCGTCGTCGGGCTCTCGCTGATCCTGCTGGCCATGGTGTTCCGCTCGATCTGGGTGCCGGTCAAGGCCACCGCGGGCTACCTGCTCTCGGTCGCCGCGGCCTTCGGCGCGACGTCGTTCGTGTTCGTGCAAGGACACCTCGCGGACGCCCTCGGCGTGACGCACACCGGCAGCGTGATCAGCTTCCTGCCGATCATCCTCATGGGTGTCCTCTTCGGACTCGCCATGGACTACGAGGTCTTCCTCGTCTCGCGGATCCGCGAGGACTACGTCCACCACGGCGATCCGCACCACGCGATCGAATCCGGGTTCGTCTCCGCCTCGCGCGTGGTGGTCGCCGCCGCGGTGATCATGTTCGCGGTGTTCGCCGCGTTCGTCCCGGAAGGCAGCGCCACCATCAAACCCATCGCCTTCAGCCTCGCCGTCGGGGTCTTCGTCGACGCCTTCGTCGTGCGGATGACGCTGGTGCCCGCGGTCCTGGCGCTGCTGGGCCGCCGTGCCTGGGGGCTGCCACCGAAGCTCGACCGGGCGCTGCCGGTGTTCGACGCCGAGGGCGACGCGCTCGTGCACGAGCTGCGGCTCGCCGATTGGCCCGGCACCGACGAGGCGATCAGCGCGCGCGACCTGCGCTGGGAGGACGACCGCGGCCGTCCGGTGTACCGCGACGTCGACCTGCGCGTGCCCCGCGGCGGCGTGCTGGTGCTGCACGGCGCGGGCGCCTGCGGCAAGACCGCGCTGGCGTACACGCTCGCCGGGCGCGTCACGAAGTTCACCGGCGACCTCAAGGTGCTCGGCCGGGTGCTGCCCCAGCACACGCACGCCCTGCGCCGCGACGTCGCCGTCATCCCGTGCCGGGCCGTGAAGGACCCGGCCCGGCAGATCGCCCGCGACGGCGACGCCGGGCTCGTCGTGGTCGACGACGTCGACCTCGTGCTGCGCGCCGACCTCCGCGGTCACGTCCGCAGGCTCGTCGCCGAGCGGGGCGCCACGACCTTCGTGCTGACCTGCCAGGACCCCGAGCGCATCGCGGACCTGCTGCCCGCGGACGCCCACCTGCACGCCCTCACCGCCGTCCAGCCCGCCGAGGTCTCCTGATGCTCAAGCCCTTCGCCGACTCCGCCCGCGCCCTCGCCACGGGCCCGCTGACCTGGCGCACCTGGACCGGCCTGATCGCCGTCCCGCTGATCGTCATGGGCCTGCTCACGTGGGCGTTCTGGGCGCCCGCGGCCAACCACGGCACCGCGAAGGCCGCCGTGGTCAACAACGACGAACCCGTCCAGGTCAACGGGCAGACCATCCCGCTCGGCCGTCAGCTCGCCGGATACCTGACCCACAGCGGAGATTCGGCCTACGACTGGGTGCTCACCGACGCCGACGACGCCGCGGCCGGTCTCGCCGACGGCAGCTACTCGGCCACGGTGACCATCCCGAAGGACTTCTCCGCCCGCGCCACCTCGGCCGCCACCGCCAAACCCCTCGACGCCCGCCAGGCCCAGCTGCAGGTGCAGACGTCCGACGCCGCCGGCGTCGGCGATCCCGGCCTGGCCGACCACATCGCCCAAGCCACCCAGCGGACGTTGAACCAGCAGGTCGTGCAGACCTATTTGGACAACGTCTACATCGGATTCAGCACCCTGCACCAGAAGGTCGGCCAGGCCGCCGACGGCGCGGCGCAGCTCGCCGACGGTACGCGCCGGCTGGACGACGCCGCCGGGCAGCTGCGCACCGGCGCCGACCAGCTCGCCGTCGGAACCGCGCAGCTCGCCACCGGCTCCGGCAAGCTCGCCTCCGGACTCACCCAGGCCGAGCGCGACACCGCGCAGCTGCCCGCGCTGACCCGGCAGCTGGCCGACGGCGCCGACCAGGTCGCCGACGGCAACGAACAGCTCGCCGGCGTCGTCGTGCCGCTGGCCAACCGGATCATCGCCGCGATCGACGCCGTCCCCTCGGCGAGCAGCGCGGCCCAGCGGTTCCGGCAGCTCGCCGACGAGTGCACCGGCACCCCGGCGTTCTGCGGCGAGCTCCGGCAGGCCGCGGACCGGTTCACCACCGACGCCGGGAAGATCGACGGCGTCAAAGCCACCGTCCGCGCCAACGCCGTGAAGACCCGCGACTCCGTCCAGGCGCTGGCGACCGGGTCCCGCAAGGTCGCCGACGGCAACGCCCAGCTCGCCACGAAGTCCCGGCAACTGGCGGCCGGCATCGCGTCCGCCGCCAGTGGCGCGCGGCAGCTCGACACCGGCGTCCGGCAAGCGAACTCCGGCGCGCAGCAGCTCGCCTCCGGCGCCGGGCAGCTCGAGGACGGCACCAAGAAAGCCGCCGACGGCGCCGGGGAGCTCGCCACGCAGCTGGACCAGGGCCGCGACCAGGTGCCCAGCTACACCGACGCCGAACGCGCCCACCTCAAGACCGTCGCCGCGGACCCCAGCACCGCCACGACCGGCGGCACCCCGATCGGCACCCTGGCCCTGACGCTGTTCGCCGCGCTCGCCCTCTGGGCGCTGGCACTGGCCACCTACATCGTCACCCGGGCCGTGCCGGACGGCGTCCTGACCGCGCGCGAGCCCACCTGGCGGATCATCCTCCGCGCCGCCATCCCCGGCGCGACCGCAGCCGCCCTCGCGGCGCTCGCCATCACCGCGATCGCCGTCCCCGTCCTGGAACTCGGCTTCGCCGGCGCGATCGGCTTCCTGCTGATCGCGCTGCTGGCCGCCTCGGCGTTCGTCGCCCTCAACCAGGCCGCCACGGCGATCTTCGGCCGCGCCGGCCGGATCGCCTCGCTGGCCGTGCTGGTCCTGGCGGGCGCCACCGGCGTCGTGTCAACGCTTCCCGGACCGCTCTACGCTCTCGCGGACTACCTCCCGACCCACGGCGCCGTCCTGGCCCTGCGCGCCGCGGCCACCGACGGCACCGGCCTCACGACCGGCGTCGCCCAGCTCGCCGCGTGGCTGGTGGCCGGCACGCTCGTCTCGATCCTGGTCACCGACCGCCGCCGCTACCTGTCCGCCAGGAGCCTTCGCCACGCGTATCCGCCGGCGATCGCCTGAGGCGGCCGCGGTCAGAGGGACGGCTTGCCCGGCCGGTAGAGCCAGGTGTCGAAGAACGAGCCGAGGTCGCGGCCGGTCAGCCGTTCGACGAACTGGACGAACTGCGACGTCGAGACAGTGCCGTACCGGTGGGTCGCCGGCCACCGCGTGAGCACCTGGAAGAAGGCACGGTCGCCGATCTTCGTGCGCAGCGCCTGCAGGGCCATCGCGCCGCGGTTGTAGACCAGGTCGTCGAAGATGTGGTCGCGCCCGGGATCGGCGACCTTGCCGCTCCAGTCCTTCTCGCCGGCGTAGGTCTCCGCGAAGGTCTGCTGCACCGGGACGTTGTTGAACTTCTCCTGGTAGAGCCATTCCGAATAGGTCGCGAAGCCTTCGTTGAGCCAGATGTCCGACCAGTGCGCCGGGGTGAGGCTGTCGCCGAACCACTGGTGGCCGAGCTCGTGGGCGAGCAGGTCGCCGTCGACGTCGCTGGTGCGCTGGTCGTAGACGGGCCGGCTCTGCGTCTCGAGGGCGTAGTGGACGCCGACGTCGGCGAGGACGCCGCCGGTCGAGTCGAACGGGTACGGCCCGTACACCGACGATTCCCACTGGACGATCTGCGCCGTGGTCTGGTTGAACACCTTGCCCTGCCCGGGTTTGGTGTCGATCGACTGGCCGATCGCGGTGATGTTCGGCAGGCCGTCGGTGGTCGTGCCGCGGGTGGTGTTGTACCGGCCGATCGCGAGCATGCTCAGCTCGCTGGCCATCGGCCGGTTCATGGACCAGCGGAAGGTGGTCTGGTGATCGCGGGTGGTGGTCGGCCCGGGTTCGCCGTTGGCCAGCACGGTGAGCCCGGACGGCACGGTGATGGTCTGGGTGTAGGTCGCCTTGTCGGCGGGGGTGTCGTTCACCGGGTAGTAGGTCGCGGCGCCGATCGGCTGGTTGAGCGCGACCGCGCCGTCCTTGGTGGTGACCCAGCCGGAGAGGCCGAGCGCGGGGTCGTCGATCTTCTGCGGGACCCCGGCGTAGCTCACCGAGACGACGAACGGGCTGCCCTTGCGCAGGCCGTACGGCGGGGTGATCACCAGCTCCTGGGCGCCGCTGCGGGTGAAGCCGGCGTTCCGGCCGTTCACCGTGAGCGCGCTGATCGTCAGCGGCCCCTGGAAGTCCAGGTCGAAGCGGGAGAGGTCCTGGGTGGCCGTGGCGAGGATCGTCGTCGTCGCGTCGATCGCCTGCGTGTCGGGGTGGTAGGCGAGCCGGATGTCGTAGTGGCCGACGTCGTAGCCGCCGTTGCCCATGTCGGGGAAGTACGGGTCCCCGGCGCCCGGCGCACCGGGGGAGAACCGCGGCGCCGCCTCCGCGGCCGGGCTCGTCGCGGCCAGCAGACCGGCGGACAGTACACAAGAGACGACCAGCAAGTGGCCACGACTGGGGTTGGCGCCTCGCATCGGCCCTCCTCGGCAAGCATCGACGCTGAAGAGTAGGTCGGATCCCGCGCGCGGATCAACCCTGTTGCGGGGCCTCGAAAGTCCGGTTCGGGCGGTTCCTGGCCGGTTGGGCCACCGAGGATCGCGGCCCGCAGCCGGCAGCACCTTGACTCTCAAGCCGGTCGAGACCGCACAGTGGCGGGTATGACCGAGCTCTACCCCATCGGGGACGTCGCCCGCCGCACCGGTTTGAGCGTGAGCGCGATCAGGTTCTACGCCGACGAGGGTGTCGTCGCGCCCACCGGTCTCACCGAGGGTGGCTTCCGGCAGTACGACGTGCAGGCCATCGCCCGGCTGGAACTCGTGCGCACCCTCCGCGACCTCGGCGCCGGCCTGGACGACATCCGCCGGGTGCTGGCCGCGGAGAACACGCTCCAGGACCTGGCCGCCCGGCATCTGCGGCTGGTCGAGGACCAGTTGCGGCAGTTCCACGCGCGCCGCGCGGTGCTGCGGACCATCGTGCGGCAGCGCACGACGACGGACCAGGTGAGCCTGATGCACAAGCTCGTGTCGATGTCCGACGACGACCGCGACCACCTCATCAGCCGGTTCTGGGACTTCGTGACCGACGGCCTGGACGTCCACCCCGGCTACGTGGAACGGCTGCACAGCCGTCGGCCGCACCTGCCGGAAGAGCCGTCCACCGAGCAGCTCGAGGCGTGGATCGAACTCGCGGAAATCGTGCAGGACGAGCAGTTCCGCACCGAGCTGCGGAACTTCTTCCGCCGCGCGTTCGGCACCGAACGGGGCAAGCTGATGGCCACCCCGGAAATGCTGGCCCGGGCCGAGCGTCAGCGGGAGCTCTTCCTGGAGGCACGGGCGGCGCAGCAGGCGGGTGTCCCGGCGGATTCCCCGCAGGCCCGCGACATCGCCGAGCGGATGGCGGCCGACACGGCCGGTTTCGTCGCCGCCATGACCGGGACGCACGACATCGAAAAGGCCCGCCGCAGCATGGCCGGCTTCGACCGGAAGAGATCGGCGGAAACGCGCGCCAAGCTGACCGGGATGGACCTGATGGTCAGGTACGGCCGACTGGTGGCCACGATCAACGGCACCCCCGAACCCGACCCGGCCGGGACGGCGGAGGTCCAGGAGTGGATGGCGGCGGCTCTGCGCCGGGAGGAGACCTGAGCCCGCCTTCGTGTTCCCGCGGTCCGTTGCCGCGGGTGCCGTACCGCCGGTAGGTTGACGTCCGATGCAGGAAACCCGCGCACCTTCCGCGCTGCCGGACGATCGGACGCCGCAGGGCGCGGGCTGGCTTCCGCACGGTTACCACCTCGCCGGCCACTCCCACCGCGACGGGCAGCTGGTGTACGCGGCAGCCGGGGCCTTCGCCACCACGACCGAGTACGGCACCTGGATCGCGCCCGCCGACCGGATCACCTGGACGCCGCCGGGTTTCGAGCACTCGCACCGCTTCTACGGCCGGACCGACGCCCGCCTCCTCGCCGTCCCCGCCGACGAGTGCGGCGGCCTGGCCGAGCACCCCTGCGTGTTCGCGGTGTCGCCCCTGCTGCGCGAGGGCATCCTGGCGCTGACCGGCGACCGGGGGAAGTCCGCCGAGGCCGACCGGCGGCTGCGCGCGGTGGTGCTCGACGAACTCGGCGAGGTTCCCGAGCAGTCCTTCCACCTGCCCGAGCCGCGTGACGACCGGCTGCGCGCCGCGACCGCTTTCCTGCACGCCGACCCCGGCCGGAGCACGACCCTGGCCGAACTGGGGCGGGCCGCCGGGACGAGCGAACGCACCCTCAGCCGCCTGTTCCACACCGACCTCGGCATGAGCTTCCACCGCTGGCGCACCGTCCTGCGCATCCACCACGCCCTCATCCGGCTCACCGGCGGCGACTCCGTCACCGACACCGCGATCACCTGCGGGTGGTCGAACCCCTCGACCTTCATCGAGGCGTTCACCGCCGTCGTCGGGCAAACCCCCGGGCGCTACCAGGCCGGCCTGCGCGACCGCGGCGATCAGTGACGTTGGCGGGTTTCCGTTATCGGACGTCGGGTTATCGGTGGACGGCACTCGCCGGCCCTGGCCACAGTGGCGATCATGACTCGAACAGAAGAAAACACGACCGCGGTCATCGTGGGCGGCGGGGTCGCCGGGCTCGCGCTCGGCACCTTCCTGCTGCGCGGCGGAATCGCTTGCGTCATCTTGGAAAAGCACAGCCGCGAGCACGTCGAGAACCGGCAGCGGGCCGGGGCGCTCGACGCCCGCGGCGTGCGCGTCCTGCGCGAATGGGGGGTGGGAGAGGCCGTCGAGGGGCCCGGTCACGATTCTTCCGACGCGCCGATGCCGCTGATCATCGACGGTGCGGAGCGCGAATGGCACATGGACGACCACGAGGACGCCGAAGGGGTCTTCGTCCCGCAGCAGATCCTGGTCCGGAACCTGATCAGGATCTTCCTGCGTGACGGTGGCGACCTCCGTTTCGAGGCCACGGACATTGCACTGGCCGGTCTCGACACCGGGCGTCCCCAGGTGCGCTACCGCGACGCCGCCGGCTCGGCCACGGTGATCGGCTGCGACTTCGTCGCCGGCAGCGACGGCCACCAGGGCGTCATTAGGACGGCCGTTCCCGACGGCTTCCTCACCTGCCACACCCACGAGTTCGGCTACGCCTGGCTGACCGTCATGACGGAGGTGCCCGCCGAGCCGCCGGCCGTGATGGCGGTGCATTCCCGCGGCTTCGCCGCCCGGATCACCCGCGGCCCGGACGCGAGCCGGGTCTACCTGCAGTGCTCGGTCACCGACACCGTCGAGGACTGGCCGGACGAACGCGTCTGGAGCGAGCTCGGAACGCGGTTCGGCGGACCGGTGCCGAGGGGACCGATCGTCAGCAGGCAGGTCGTGCCGCTGCGCGGTGTGGTGTTCAGCCCGATGAGCTACGGCAGGCTCCACCTCCTCGGCGACGCGGCGCACCTGATTTCCCCGATGAGCGCGGAGGGAATGAGCCTCGCCCTGCACGACGCCGGGGAACTCGCCCGGGCGATCATCCGCCAGGTCGAAAAGGACGACGGGAACCTGCTGGAGCGCTATTCGGACACCTGCCTGGCCCACACGTGGGAACGACAGGCAGCCGCGGTCGCGATGACCGACACGATGCACGACTCCGGCGACACCACCTACCGCGGCGAGTTCCTCAAGCGGGTCGCGCGAGCGAACCTGGAGAACCTCCTCCGGCCACCCGTGCCGGTGAGCTGACGTCCGCGGCTGACCGGATGGGGACCAAGATGGGCGGTCACCTGAGCCTGAAGGGGGAATGGACGGGGATGAGCGAGGGCAGGTGGCGGCGCGAGCGTTCGACGGTGCTCGAGTGGCGCGACGGGTGGCTTCCGGTACTGGCCGTGACCGGCCCGGCCTCGATCGAGGTCGGCCCGGAGGCGGAACCCGCGCCGGGGACACCCTGGAACTGGTGGCTGTCGTTCTCCGTCGGTGATTTCTCGATCGAGGCGATCGTCGCGGAAGGACTGGACGCGGTGACGTTCGAGGACGAGCACGGCCGGTTCGAGGACGAGGTGGCCCCGGACGACGTGCCCGGCTACCTCGTCGCCCGCTCGGCGCGCGGGCAAGGGCCGGCCGCACCGCTCGGCGTGGCCCGGTGATCGGCAACTGTCCGAGTGGAGAACCTCCTCCGGCCACCCGTGCCGGCGAGCTGACGTCCGCGGCAGCTGTGGTTCCCCGAGCCGGGGCTCGCCGGGTTCAGGCGGCGGTGTCCGGGCCGATCGCGGTGGCGTCGAGGTCGGGCAGCGGGCGGCCGCAGATCTCGTGGGCTTCGGCGGCGGTGAGGCCGAGCATGCGCAGCAGGTCCTCGGTCACCTGGTCGGTCGTGGCGGCGTCGTCGCGCTCGGGCCGGCGGTGCAGCAGGTGGCCGAGGCCGAGTGCGGCCCCGGAGACCGTGACCATGGCGAGTTCGGTGTCGGTGACGGTGAAGCGGCCGGCTCGCACGGCGGCTTCGATGTCGCGGCGGGCGCGGGGGGCCAGCCCGCTCTCCGACGTGGCGAGCTCGAGACCGTGGTGCAGGAGCACCTTGCTGAGTCCGGGATGGCGCCGGTGCAGGCGCCCGGTCAGCCGGAAGCTCTGCGCGAAGACCTGTGCCGGGTCGTCCAGTCCGGCGGTGAGCTCGTCCAGCAGGGCGCCGTGGACGTCGAGGGCGTCCTCGACCGCTGCGTGGTAGAGCTGCTCCTTCGTCTCGAAGTGGTTGTAGAACGACCCCATCCCGACGTCCGCGGCCTGGGTGATCTCCAGGATCGGCACCGCGGTCTTCCCCTCGGCGATGAGTGCCTGGGCGGCCCGGACCAGGGCCGCGCGGGTGCGCGCCTTGCGCCGTTCCAGCCGGCTCGGCGCGTGCTCCGGCATCCCGTGCTCCCGTCTTCGCTGGTCGTCGTCGCATCGTAGCCCATCGCGTCATTGGTGAGGAAATCGTCAGAAGTGCTTGACTGAGGATATGCTCGTAAGTGACGATGTCGTCATCAACGTGGATGGAGGCGCCTTGGGAGATCCAGCCGGGTTCATGGCCGAGCACTGCGGCGACCGCGACCTGTTCGACGCCCGGCGCCTGCTGGGCCTGCTGAAAGTGGCCCGCTCATGAGCCTGACCGTCCTGCGCACCGCCGATGCCTGGTACGTCGCCACTCCGTCCGGCGCGGCGAAGATCCCCACGACGGCGACGACCACCGCCGAACTGCTCGCCGACCGGGCGGCGATCACGGCGGCGGCCACGGACACCGTGCCGGTGGCCTGGCTCGACCTGGTCTCCCCGGTCACCGCGCCCTGCCGCGTGGTCGCCCAGATGACCAACTTCACCTCGCACGTCACCGACGCCGGGATGGACCCGAAGACCGTTCCCCTGACGTTCTTCCGCAAGACGTCCGGATCGATCAGCGGCCCGTTCGACGACGTCGTCAAGCCGGCCCACGTGCGGCTGCTCGACTACGAGGTGGAGATCGGGCTGGTCATCGGCCGGGCGATCCCGGTCGGCAGCGAAATCACCGCGCCGGAGGAGTGCATCGCGGGCCTGGTGGTCACCGATGACGTCTCCGCCCGCGACGTCCAGCTGCCGCAGACCCAGTTCTACGAGGCCAAGTCGTACCCGACGTTCACCCCGGTCGGGCCCGCCCTCGTGCTCTTGGCGGCCGGCGAGCTGAAGCGGTTCGCCGACCTGCGGCTGCGGCTTTCGGTCAACGGCACGGTCCGCCAGGACGCGGTCGTCGGCGCCGACATGATCCACCGCCCGCTCGAGGCCCTGCGGGCCTTGGCCCGGTTCCAGCGGCTGGATCCCGGCGATCTGGTGCTGACGGGGACTCCCGCCGGCACCGCGCTGTCCGCACCGCCGAAAGCCGTGGAAAAGATCGCCGCGCTGCTGCCACCGGCACTGAAGTGGCAGCTGTTCTTCAAGGGCCAGGCGAAAAACCCGAAGTACCTGGCCGACGGCGACGTCGTCGAGGCGTCGATCGCGACCGACGACGGCGCCCTCGACCTGGGCACCCAGCGCACGGTCGTGAGGTACCGGCGATGAGCGGCGCATCCCTGTGGCCGCCGTACGCCGGCCCCGCCGACCTGGCCGCGATCGAGGCCGTCCCGCTCGCCGAACGAGGCCTGCCGGAGTCGACCTACGCCCTGCTCCTGCGGGCCGCCGGGTGGTGGCCGGACCACGCGGCGACCACCGTGCTGCCCGAGGCCGCGCGGTGGCGTGCGCCCGTCCGCCGCACGTTCGCCGAGCTGCTCGCCGACGTCCACCGCCACGCGAACCTGCTGCACGAGCTCGGGATCCGGCGGGGCGATGCGGTCGCGTTGATGGCCCCCAACTGCGCCGACCTGGTTCCGGCGACCCTGGCCGCGCAGCTGGCCGGGATCGCGGCCCCGCTGAACGGCGGCCTGTCCCGCGACCACCTCGGCGAGCTGCTCCGCCGGTCCGGCGCGCGCGTGCTGGTCACCGCCGGGCCGGAACTCGCGCCGGAAACCTGGGACACCGCCCGGACGCTGGCCGCCGAGCTGGACGTCGTCCTGGTGCTGCGCCCGACCGGCGCGGCGGGCGAACCGGCCGCGTTGCCCGCCATCGAGGGGGTGCGGGTCGGCTACCTCACCGAGCTCGCCTCCACAATGGACTCTTCCGGGTTCGCCGGTGAACCCCCGGTGGCGTCGGACCTGGCGGCGTTGTTCCACACCGGCGGCACCACCGGGGCCCCGAAGCTGGCCGCGCACACGCACGCCAACGAGGTCGCCGACGCGTGGATGATCGCGGCGAACTCGCTGCTGGACGTCGGCTCGGTCGTGTTCGCGGCGCTGCCGCTGTTCCACGTCAACGCGCTGGTCGTCACGCTGCTGGCGCCGTTGTTCAAGGGCCAGCACGCGGTGTGGGCCGGTCCGCTCGGCTACCGCGAACCCGCGCTGTACGGGCAGTTCTGGAAGATCGTCGAGCACCACCGGATCGCGGCGATGAGCGCGGTCCCCACCGTGTACGCGGTGCTCGCGCAGTGCCCGGTCGACGCGGACATCTCGAGCCTGCGCTACGCCATGGTCGGCGCGTCGCCGCTGCCCGCGGCCGTGCGGGACGGGTTCCAGGCCCACACCGGCGTCACCCTGGTCGAAGGCTACGGGCTGACCGAAGCCACCTGCGCCAGTGCGCGCAGCTTCCCCGGCTTCCCGCGCCCCGGCACCGTCGGCCAGCGCCTGCCCTACCAGCGGATGAAGGTCGTCCGCCCGGAGACGGGGGAGGAGCTGCCCCGCGGGGAGACCGGGGTGCTGGCCATCAGCGGCCCGACCGTGTTCCCCGGCTACGTCGTCGGCCGGGACGAGGGCGGGTACGTCCTGGACGGCCTCGGCAAACTCCGCGACGGCTGGCTGGACACCGGTGACCTGGCCCGGCTCGACGCCGACGGGTTCGTGCACCTGGCCGGGCGGGCGAAGGACCTCATCATCCGCGGCGGGCACAACATCGACCCGGCGATGATCGAGGACGCCCTGCTGGCCCACCCCGAGGTCACCGCGGCCGGCGCGGTCGGCCGCCCCGACGAGCACGCCGGGGAGGTGCCCGTCGCCTACGTGACCCTCACACCCGGTGCCACCGCGACCGAGGCCGACCTGCTCGGTTGGGCCGCCGACCGGGTACCCGAGCGCGCCGCCGCGCCGAAGGCCGTCACGGTGCTCGACGCGCTGCCCGTGACCGACGTCGGCAAGCCCTACAAACTCGCCCTGCGCGCCGACGCCACCCGTCGTGCGATCGCCGAAGCACTCGCCTCGTTCGAGGGGGTAACGGTCGACGCGGTGATCGAGGACGGCACCGTGCTCGCCGCCGTCACCCTTCCGTCCGAAGTGGACGAACCGAAGGTGACGGCGGCTCTCGCGCGCTACACCGTGCCCACCCGCCTGACACTCCAGGGGAACTCATGATCGTCCTGTCCGTCCTCGTGGCGGTCGTCTTCTTCCTCCTCGGTGCGGCCAAGCTGTTCGCGCTCGCGCCCATGCGGGAACGCGCCACGCACACCGGGTTTTCCGTCACCGCCTACCGCGGCATCGGGGCACTGGAGATCGCGGGCGCCGCCGGTCTCCTGCTCGGCCTGACCGTGCCGGTGCTCGGCGCCCTGGCCGGCGCCGGCCTGCTCCTCCTGCTCGCCGGCGCCCTCGTCACGCACGTGCGCAACCGGGACGGGGTCCGCGACCTCGTGCCGGCGATCGTCTGCGCGGTGCTCGTCGCCGGCTACCTCGTGGCCCTCGGGGTGTCGCCGTGAACGTGCCCGTCGTCACCACCGGATGCCGCTACCCCTGACCAGGAGCATCGATGCCCCGACGCCACGAAGTGCCGGTGTACCGGCCGGACATCTATTCACCGCAAGCGATCCTGGACCCGTACCCGCACTACGCGAACCTGCGCGAACTCGGCCCGGTGGTGTGGCTGCCCAAGCACAAGGTCCACGCGCTGCCCCGCTACGCCGAATGCAAGGCCGTGCTGCTGGACGACAGGACCTTCGTCTCCGGCGACGGCGTCGCCCTCAATCCCGTCGCCAACCGGCTCTCCCGGGGCACGACCCTCAACAGCGACGGCGAAGACCACGCCCGCCGCCGGGCCCTGGTCGCCCACCGGCTGACGCCTCGGGCGCTGCGCGCGATGAGGGACGTCGTGGACCGCCAGGCGGCCGAGATCGTCGACGCCGCACTCGCCCGGCGCACCGTCGACGGCGTCGAAGTCGCGGCCGCCCTGCCCGCCGCGGTGGTCCCCGACCTCGTCGGGTGGCCGGTGGAGGGGCGGGAGAACCTGCTGCGGTGGGGCGCGGCGACCTTCGACATCCTGGGGCCCTTGAACGGCCAGGCGGTGCAGGCGGTCCCGGCCGGCCTCGGCATGGCGCGGTTCGCGCACACCGTCGCGAAGCAGCGGAAGGTCCTGCCCGGCAGCATGGGCGACGACCTGCTGCGCGCGGCCGACGACGGCAAGCTCGCCCACGCCGAGTGCCCGGCGCTGATGATCGACTACCTGGCGCCGTCCCTGGACACCACGCTCAGCGCGATCGCGAGCGCCCTGCACCTGTTCGCCACCCACCCCGGCCAGTGGCAGCTCCTCAAGGACGACCCGAGCCTGATCCCCAACGCCGTCAACGAGATCGTCCGGTACGAATCGCCGTTGCGCGCCTTCAGCCGCAAAGTCGCACGCGACACCGAGGTGGCAGGCACGGCACTGCCCGCGGGCTCCCGTGTCCTCGTCCTCTACGCCTCCGCCAACCGCGACGCGCTGGTGTGGGACGACCCCGGCAAGTTCGACGTCCGCCGGGACGCCGCCCGCCAGCTCGGCTTCGGGCACGGCACGCACGGCTGCGCCGGACAGGGCCTGGCCCGCATGGAAACCCAGGCGATGCTGCGCGCGCTCGTGGCCCGCGTCGGCAGGATCGAGCCGGCCGGAACCCCCGAGTGGGCGCGGAACAACATCATCCACCGCCTCGAGCGGCTCCCGATCGAACTCGTCCCGGCCTGAAAGGGGACACCCGGTGAAGATTTCCGCCGACCACGACCGCTGCGAAGGCCACGGCCTGTGCACCGAACAGGCCCCCGCGATCTTCGAACTCGACGACGAGGCCGAACTCGTCCACCACTTCGAAGGCACCGACATCCCGCCGGAGCAGCTCGCGGCCGCCCGGGCGGCCGTCACCTCGTGCCCGGTCGCCGCGCTGCGGGAGCTCCCGTGACACGACGGCGGCCCGGGTCACTGCGGCCACCACCCACCTGCGTTACCGCGTGATCCAGCCGCAGGAGGGAACGCGCCACTGAGGCGTCGCCGGCTCTCGCGAGCGCCGCGTAACGGGTCGCTGTGAGCGGACGACCTTGTGCGGAGCGGTCACGAGGATTCGCCGGGTGGGGTCCTGTGTCCCGCCGCAGGAGGCGGAGGTGCGGTGGATGACGGAGCACGAAGGAGCCCACGGCGCCGGAGAGCCGCCGGTGCGCAACACCGTGTCCGCCGAGACCGTTTCGGGCGTTGTGGTCCAGGCCGGCACCTTCGCCCACATCGTCCAGCAGCAGCCGTACCGGGCGCCGGTTCCGCGGCAGCTGCCACCCGCGCCCGGCCGGTTCGTCGGCCGCCTGCCCGAACTGGCGCAGCTCAGTGCCGCGCTGGACACCGGCGGGGCCCCCTCCGGCGCCGCCGTGGTGATCTCCGCGCTGGCCGGCACCGGGGGGATCGGGAAGACCGCGCTGGCGCTGCACTGGGCGCACGCCCACCAGGATCGGTTCCCCGACGGCCAGCTCTTCGTCGACCTGCAGGCGTTTTCCCCGGTGGGCGCACCGCTGGAGCCGGCCGTCGCGGTGCGCGGGTTCCTCGACGCCTTCGGGGTCGATCCCGACCGGATCCCGGGGTCGCTGCAGGCCCAGATCGGGTTGTACCGGAGCCTGGTCGACGGCAGGCGGATGCTGATCATGCTGGACAACGCGGACGGCGTCGACCAGGTGCGGTCGCTGCTGCCGGGCAGCCCGGCCTGCACCGTGATCGTCACCAGCCGGCGTCGGCTCACCGGCCTGGGCACCGGCCGCGGCCGCCTGCTGGACCTCGACGTGCTGCCCGCCGCCGACGCCCGGAACCTGCTGGCGAACCACCTCGGCCCGCAGCGGATGGCGGCCGAGCCGGAAGCGGTGGCCGGCTTGCTGGCCTGCTGCGCGGGGCTCCCGCTGGCGATCCGGATCGTCGCCGCGCGCATCGAGCACCACCCCGGCTTCCCGCTCGCGGTGCTGGCCGAGGAACTGCGCGACACGGCCGTCCGGCTCGACGGGCTGGACGCCGGGGACCTGCACTCGAACCTGCGCGTCGTCCTGTCCTGGTCGACCCGTGCCCTGAGCGGTCCGGCGGCGAACCTGCTCGAGCTGCTGGGGATCGCGCCCGGCCCGGACATCAGCCTGCCCGCCGTCGCGGCGCTGGCGGCCCTCCCCGCGCACCGGACGCGGCTGGTGCTGCGGGAGCTGGAGAACGCGTCCCTGGTCCAGCAGCACACCCCCGGCCGGTACCGGATGCACGACCTGATCCGCCTGTTCGCCACGGATCCGGACCACTGGCGCGAAGCCGGGGACACCCGGGAGGCGGCGCTGCGGCGGGTGCTCGATTTCCAGCTGCACGTCGCGTATGCCGCCGACCGCCTCCTCGACCCGCACCGCCCGCCCATCCGGCTCGGGCCGCCCGCCCCCGGCGTGCACCCCCCGCCGTTGTCCGACGCATCGACCGCGATGACGTGGCTGGAGACCGAGCACCCCACGCTGCTGGCGGCTCACCACGCCGCCGCAGACCAGGGGTGGCACGCCGAGGTGTGGCAGCTGGCCTGGGCGCTGGACACGTTCCACTGGCGGCGAGGCCACCGCGTCGACCGGCTCCGGGTGTGGCAAGCGGCGTTGGACGCCGCCGGGCAGCTGCCCGACTCCGTCGCCCGCATCGACGCCCACCAGCACCTCGGTCACGCCTGCACCGCCTTGGGGCGTCCGGGGGAAGGGATCGAGCACATGCAGCGCGCCCTGCGCCTGGCCGAGCACCACCGCGACGTGGACCGGCAGGCCCAGAGCCATCGGAATCTGGCGTGGGCGTGGGAACACCGGGGAGACAGCCGGCAGGCACTGGAGCACGCCGTTCGCGCCCGCGAGCTGTTCCGCGACCTGGACCAGCCGGTGCTGGAAGCGTTCGCGCTCAACGCGACGGGCTGGCTCGCGGCGCAACTGGGCCGCTACGGCAGCGCGCGCCGCGACTGCCTGACCGCGTTGGCCCGGCACCGGCGCCACCGCAACCCCATCGGTGAGGCCAAGGCCCTGGACAGCCTCGGCTACATCGCCCACCACACCGGCGACTACCACCGGGCGATCGCGTACTACGAGCAGGCCGTCAGCCGGCACCGCGCCCTCGGCAACACGACCGAGGCCGTCAACAGCCTGGATCGGCTCGGCCACCCGCAAGCCGCCCTCGGCCGGCACGAACTCGCGCGCGCGACGTGGCGGGAGGCGCTGCGGATGTACGAGGACCAAGGCCGTGACGCCGACGCCGCTCGCGTTCGGAGGCTGCTGTCGAGCTGACCCGCCGTCGGGCGGCGGCGGTGGTCGTGGCCCCGGAAGTGTGGTGTTTGATGTCCGCGTGGAGCAGAAGAAGTCGTCCGAGCGGCTGGTGTTCTTCACCGACGCCGTGGTCGCGATCGCCCTGACGTTGCTGGTCCTCCCGCTCACCGACCTGGTACCCGAGCTGGTCGCGGAGCACAAGCCGGCGGTCGAGGCGGTCACGCACAACTGGTCGAAGATCGTCAGCTTCCTGCTCAGCTTCGTCGTGATCGGCCGCTTCTGGGGCGTGCACCACCGGATCTTCGAACACGTGCGGTCGTACAGCTCCGCGCTGATCCGCGTCAACTTCTGCTGGCTGCTGACGATCGCGCTGCTGCCCTTCCCGACCGAGCTGATCGGCGCCTACCAGTCCGAGCGCTTCACCGTGCTGTTCTACCTGGGGACGCTGCTGGCCAGCAGCCTGTGCCACACGACGATGGTGGCCATCATCCGCCGGGACCCGGACATCCGCGGGGACGCCGAACCGGTGTCGGACGAGGTGTTCTGGAACCACGTGCTGAGCTCGGTCGTGTTCGCGCTCGCGGTCGTGGTGGGGTTCATCAAGCCGCCTTTCGGCTACTACGTCCTGTTGCTGCTGTTGTTCCCGGCGAGGATCGCCTTCTGGCTTAGGGCGCGCCGCGCCGACCGGTAGGCCGCCGTGATCCGCGGGGCCGTCGGTGCCGCGGCTTCGGACCGCCGGCCAGGTTCGCGTATCTGATCCGAAGTGGACGGAGCGGCGGCGAGAGCTGTGGTGGCACCATCGGCTGCCAGCGGTTGCGCCCGGTCCGGCCACGCCCGGGAGCCGTCACGCCGATGCCTCGCGCGCCCGTGCGCGGTACCGACCCGGCGCGTTGCCGTGGGCCCGGCTGAAGGCCCTGCTGAACGCGGGAAGCGAGGTGTAACCGACCCCGGCGGCGACGCTTTCGACCGTGTCGTCGGTGTCGCGCAGCCGGACCGCGGCGAGGTCCATCCGCCACTGCGTCAGGTACGCCCCGGGACTCTGCCCGATCGCCGCCGGGAACCTGCGGGCGAGCGTCGCGCGGGACACCGAGATCGCCGACGCCAGGGTGGTCGCGGTCCAGGGCCGGGACGGCTCACGGTGGATGCGTTCCAGTGCCTCCCCGACGACCGGGTCGGCCAGCATGCCGAGCCACGTCCCGTGCTGCTCGGCGGGCCGGGTCGCCAGCCAGGCCCGCAGCACCTGGATCAGCATGATGTCGGCGAGGCTGTTGAGCACCGCGGCCGTCGCCAGCTGCGGGTGGGCGAGCTCTCGGCCGAGCAGGCGCACCGCGTCGTCGAAACACGCCGCGCCGGTATCGGCGCGCACGTGGACCAGCGGCGGAAGCGCGCGGAGCACCTGGGTGCGCACCGCCGGGTCGTGGTCGTAGTGCATGGTCACCAGCCGGGTCCGCGCCGGCGCCGACCCGATCGTGACGATCCCGCCGGACTCGCGGGCCCGAGCGGCGCCCTCCGCGTCGCAGGCCAGGGCCGTGGCACCGGGCGCGCTCACGAGCGTGTGCACCGTCCCGGCCGCCAGCAGCACGACATCGCCGGTGGTGAGCTCGCGCGGCTGCTCGCCGTCCACGACCAGCCACGCGCTGCCGGACGTGATGGCGTGCATCGTCTCCCCGGGGCAGTCCTCCAGGCGGATCCCCCACGTGCCGCCGGCCTCGATCCGGGTGCCGATCGTGCCCCGGACACCGGAAACGGCGAGCACGTCGGCCAGTACGTCCATGACCTGCACAGTACCGATCACTCTCGCCGAGTGAGGCAGACGGCTAAAAATCTGACGCGATCAGCCATCGTTTGCCGCTTCGCGGGCCCATACGTTGGCGGTACGGCACAACTGCGAAGAGAGGGAACAATGCAACTGCGCGGAGCCACCGCACTCGTCACCGGAGCCAACCGGGACCTCGGCGAGCACTTCGCCCGGGAACTGCTGGAGCGGGGCGCGGCCAAGGTCTACGCCACGGCACGCCGACCGGAGCTGGTCGATCTCCCGGGCGTCGAGGTGCTGCCGCTGGACGTCACCGACCCCGCGTCGGTCGCGGCGGCCGCAGCCGCGGCCGGGGACGTCACCCTGCTGGTCAACAACGCCGGAGTCTCCTACGGGGTCAACCTCGTCGACGGCGACCTGAGAAAGATCCGGGCCACCCTCGACGTCCACCTCTACGGCACCCTGGCGATGATCCGGGCGTTCGCGCCGGTGCTGGGCGGCAACGGCGGCGGCGCGATCCTCAACGTGCTGTCGAACCTGTCGTGGCTGAGCTACGACGGGAACAACGCCTACGCCGTGGCCAAGTCCGCGCAGTGGAGCTTGACCAACGGCGTCCGGCTCGAGCTGGCCGGTCAGGACACGCTCGTCAGCGGCGTGGTCTTCGGCCCCACCGCGACCGAGACCATGCGCACGCACGCGAGCGACGCGGTGATGAACGATCCGGTGGACGTCGTCCGGACCGCGCTCGACGGGATCGAGGCCGGCACCACCGAGATCATCGCCGACCGGTTCGGCGCCGAGGCGAAGGCCGCGCTGTCCGGGCCGCCCCGGGGATTCGTCCTGGAGACGGTGCCCCGCGGATAGCGGGCCAGGGGACGAGGCCGATCATGGGCCGCCGCGGCGACCCATGATCGGGGTGGCACCGACCGCTCGCGGTCAGCTTCCCGCGGCGCAGAAGGTGTCGTCCGGCCGCTTCCCGCTCACCAGGTACTCGGTCACGAGCGCGTTCCCGCACGTACTGGGCGTGAACAGGTAGGCCCCGTGCCCGCCCTGGTCGATCGTGATCATCCGGGCGCGCTCGCCGAACGCCGCGCGGAGCTTGCGGGCCCCGGACACCGGCGTGCCCGGGTCACGCTGGTTCTGCACCATCAGCACGTTCGCCGGGCCGTGGCCGGTGATCCGGACCGGCGGCTCGGCCGGCGGCGCCCAGTACGCGCACGCCCCGATGTTCGCGCTCGCCGCGCCGAGCAAGGGGTACCGGACCCGGTCGACGGCGACGTCCAGCTGGTAGCTCGCGATCGACCGCGGCCACGCCGAGTCCCCGCAGATCACCGCGAACCGGGACGCCAGCAGGTTTTCCACCCCGGTCACCGGTTCCGCCGGCGGCTTCGGGGCCCGGCCCTCGTCGAGCCCTTGCCAGTCCTCGGCCAGCTGCGTCAGGTCGGTCGAATAGAGGCCGCTGAACGTCAGGCCGCGGAAGACCGAGCCGGTGATGCCCTCGATCGGGGTACGGTCCAGCCGCGCGGCCAGCTCGTGGAACTTGGCCGTCACCTGCGCGGGCGTGCGGCCGAGCCCGTACTCCGGGTGCGCCGCGGCGAAGGCCGCGAAGTCCGGGAACCGGTCCTCCATGCCCCGGCCGAACCCGCGCATCGCCGCGATGTCGTAGCCGCCCGGCCCGAGGTTGCTGTCCAGCACGATGCGGTCACTGCGCTCGGGGAACAGCGTCGTGTACACCGCGCCCAGGTACGTCCCGTAGGACGCGCCGAGGAAGGACAGCTTCGGCTCGCCGAGCACCGTCCGGATGCGGTCCATGTCCCGCGCGGTGTTCGCCGTGGTGACGTACGGCAGCATCGATCCGGTCTTCGACCCGGCGCACTGCTCGGCTTCCCGCTTCGCCAGCGCGGCCTGCTTCACGACGTCGGCCGGGCCGTGCGCGTACGGCAGGTTGCCGACCGCGATCTGCTCCGGCGTCAGGTCGCACGTCACCGGGGTGCTGTGCGCGACCCCGCGCGGGTCGAACCCGATGATGTCGTAGGTGTCGAGCGCGTCCTGCGGCAGCTTCACGAGTTTCAGCAGTTGCGGGTAGTCGAGACCGCCGCCGCCCGGACCGCCCGGGTTGGTCAGCAGCACGCCCCGCCGCTTCGCCGGGTTCTTGCTCGGCAGGCGCGACACGGCGATGTCGATCGTGCGCCCGCCCGGCGCCCGGTAGTCCAGCGGGACCTTCAGGGTCGTGCACTGCAGGTCCGGCGTCGGGAAGGCCCCGGCCGGGCACGGACCCCAGCTCAGGGCGTTCGGTGCGGCGGAGGCGGTGGGGACGACGGTCGTCGCGCCCACCACGGCGATCGCCGCGGCCAGTAGTGCTTTGCGCATCGGAATTTCCTTTCGTTCGCACCGCGGTCAGCGGCGCGGTTCCCAGCGGAAGAGCCGCGTCGCCAGCACGACCGCGACGAAGACCCAGGCGAGGGTCGGGGCGAAGAGGACCAGCGAATCGGCGGCCGGTTTCCCGCCGTTCCACGCGTCGAGCACGAGCTCGGCCGCCGAACCGCCGGGCAGCAGGCGCTTGAGCAGCGTGAGCTCGCCGGTGCCGGTGAGGCCGACCCAGCCGGCCACCGCGATCACGCCGATGCTGATCGGCAGTGTGGTCACCTGCGCGTGTTCCGGCGAGTTCGTCAGCCCGGCCGTGGCGAGGCCGAGCGCGAGCATCATCACCACGGTGGCCACGACGGCGGCGGCCAGCAGGAGCGGGTTCGCCGGCTTCCCGGTGACCACGGCCAGCACCGCGAGCAGTACGGCGATCTGGACCACCGCGATCGCGGTGACCGGCAACAGGAGCCCGCCGAGGATCCCGGCGTCCCCGGCCGCGGTCGAGCGCAGCCGCTTGAGGAACAGGTTCTGGCGGCGGGCGGCCAGCGTCGTCACCGTCGTGGTGTAGAGGCCGATGCCCAGCACGAAGAACAACGTCAGCGTCGCGATGTAGCCGAGGCTTCCCACCTCGGCGAACAGGTCGTGCCGGGCGATGAAGAACGCGCTGAGCGCGGCCGGCAGGACCAGGGCGGTGACCAGGACGAGCCGGTTCCGGAAAAGCTGGAGCAGCTCGCCGCGGGCGATCGTCAGCATGTTCGTCCTCTCAGGAGTTTTCGATGGCGCGGAAGACGTCGTCGAGCCGCGTCGGCCCGGCCTGCAGGTCGAGCAGCTCCACGGCCTCGTCCTGCGCCCAGGCGAGCAGCGTGTGCAGGTCCTTCTGCAGGCCGAAGGTCTCGACGAGGTACTTGCCGTCCACGCCCCGGGTGGCGAGCAGCGGCGGCGACGGCGCGTCGGCCGGGAGTCCGAAGTGGATGGTCGAGGGCAGTGTCCTGGTCAGCTCGGCGACGGTGCCCTCGCGGTAGAAGGCGCCCTGGTGCATGAGCCCGATGCGGTCGGCGCGCTGCTGCGCTTCCTCGAGGTAGTGCGTGGTGAGCACGACGGTGGAGCCGTCCTCGCGCAGCCGGTCGACGGCGTCCCAGAGCGCGTCCCGCGACTGGATGTCGAGGCCGGTGGTGGGCTCGTCGAGGAAGACCAGTTCGGGCGTGCCGTAGACGGCGGTGGCGAAGTCGAGCCGCCGTTTCTCCCCGCCCGACAGCTGTCCGACCTTGGTGCCCGCCTTGCGGGTCAGGCCGACGACGCCGAGCACGCGCCCGACGTCGTCGTGCCGCTCGGTGAGCCGCCCGACCAGGCCGACGGTTTCGCGCACGGTCAGGTCGGCGGAAAACCCGCTCTCCTGCAGCATGATCCCCAGCCGCGGGCGGACGGCGGCGCGGTCGCGGGGGTCCTTGCCGAACACCCGCACGGCCCCCGAGGTCGGTGCGCGGTGGCCTTCGACCGTCTCCAGGGTCGAGGTCTTGCCGGCGCCGTTCGTGCCGAGCAGGGCGTACAGCTCCCCGCGATCCACTTGGAACGAAAGGTCTTTCACGGCGGGGAAGCCGCCGTAGGTGAGGGTGAGGCGATCGACGTCGATGACCGGTGTCGTGGACATGCCTCGAAGTCCACCGTGGATCGGCGCGGCCCGGCAGTGCGGCGACGTCACCCAGGGATGTGACGTGGTGTCACTGGTGGTGCCCGCTCAGCCGGATACGCTCGGGTTCGTGGAAGTGCCGATGATCGCGCGAAGGAGCTCCTGGACCGGTGGGGGCGTCCAGGAGCGGCTGCGCCGGCTGAACCTGATCACGACCGTGCCGCCGCTGGTGATCGTCGGCGTGCTGCTGCTGTTCCTGACCGCCCGGACCTGGTGGCACGTCGTGATCCAGGTCGCCGGGCTGGTCGCGGCGCTGGCGACCGCCGAGCGCTGGACCGCGGGCGACTACCTGCGCGTCGCGCGCCCGAGCCTGGTCGTCGCCTCGGTCGTCTGCCTGGCCGGGGCGCTGACCGACGACACCGCCGCGTTCTTCGGCCTGTCCGTCGTGGGTTCGTACCTCATCCCGCCGCTGCCGCGCCACCGGCTCGCCGCGCTCGGCGGGCTGGCCGCCCTGATCGCGCTCCTGGGCGCGACGAACGTGCTCGTGCACGACGACCGGTTCGGCTGGCGGCTGTTCCAGTTCGCCGCCGTCCCCGCGGCCGCCATGCTGGTCTCGACCGCCTTCATGTTCGTCAGCCAGCGCTTCTTCGACCTGATCGCGGAGCTGGAACAGTCCCGCGACCGCGAAGCGGAGTTGGCCGTCAGCCGGGAGCGGGTGCGCTTCGCCGGTGACCTGCACGACATCCAGGGCCACACGCTGCACGTCGTCAAGCTGAAGGTGGCGCTGGCCGAGAAGCTCCTGGACCGCGAACCCGCCCGCGCGCGCGAGGAACTGCGGGAGGTGCACGAGCTGGTCGGGGAAACCATCGACCGGACCAAGGAACTCGCGTACGCCCAGCGGCGGCTCAACCTGTCCGCCGAGCTGGAGAACGCGAAGAACCTCTTCGAGGCCGCGGGCATCCACGTCCGCGTCGAGCGCGAGTCCGAAGTGGACGCCGCCGCGGGCGAGCTGCTCGGCCAGGTCCTGCGCGAGACGACGACCAACATCCTGCGCCACGCCGAAGCCCGCCAGGTGGGGATCACCTTGACCCGGCGCGGGATCGCGATCGTCAACGACGGCGCCCCGGACACCGGCCCGCCCGAGCTCGGCGGGCTCGCGGTGCTCCGGCAGCGCTTGGCGGAGCACGGCGCCGAGCTGGAAGTCTCGCACTCCGGCAGCCGTTTCCGCACCGCGGCGGCCTTCCCCGCGCCCAAGGAGGCCCGACGATGACGACGATAGTGCTCGCCGACGACGAGGCCCTGCTCCGCAAGGCACTGGCCGCGCTGCTGCCGCTGGAAGGCGAGATCACGGTACTGGCCGAGGCCGACGACGGCGAAACGGCGGTCGCGGCCACCCTCGAACACCGGCCGGACGTGCTGGTCATCGACCTCGAGATGCCCCGCGTGGACGGGCTCGGCGCGGTCGAGCGGATCCGCCGGGCCCGGCCGGAGCAGGTGATCCTGATGCTGACCCGGCACGCCCGCCCCGGCGTGCTCCGCAAGGCGCTGAAGCTCGGCGTCCAGGGCTTCGTCAGCAAGGCGGCGGAACCGGCCCACATCACCTCGGTGATCAAGACCCTGCACGCGGGCAAGCGCTGGATCGACCCGGACGTCTCGGCGCTGGCCGTCGTCGACGACTGCCCGCTGACCGACCGCGAGCTGGACGTCCTGCGCGCGACCCGCGAGGGTTTTGCGGTGGCCGACATCGCCGGGCAGCTGCACCTCGCGGAGGGCACGGTCCGCAACTACCTGTCCAACGCGATGCAGAAGACCCAGACCCGCACCCGCCACGAAGCGGCCCGATACGCCCGTGAGCACGACTGGCTGTAAGCCTCCTGCACCTCGGCACGGGCGCTCACCGGGCACGGCAGGTCCTGAGGTAGCTGAGGAACGAGGCCTGCAGGCCGGTCACGTGCGTCTCGCGCAGGACCGCGCTGGTGACGGACCCGCCGCGGGCGGTCAGGCGGTGCAGGACGGTGGCCGCGTTCTTCGCGAGGTTCTGGTAGACGGCCGTTCCCCGGTGAGGAAGCCCAGGAACGCGTCGGCGTGGGTTTGCTTCAGTAGTCAAGCACGGAACGCAACGGCGACGCCCGCGAGCGGCTCCTCGCCCGGCTGCGTGAGATCCCCGCCAGAGCCGAGACCAGCCACGCTCTCCTGCGCTACCACTTCGGGTCCCTTCCGGGTGTCCTGGCGGCCATGCTCCAGGCGCAGCGCTCCCGGGACAACGAAACCCTCGTCGAGGCCGCCCGGCCGGGCACATTCGACGACCTGACCAAGGTGCTGGCCTCGCTGGCGGAACGCGAAGGGCACGCCCCGGAGGAAGCGCTGACTTCGGCCACCGTCACCATTGCCGCGATGCGTGGCTTGCTCCTGCAGGAGGTACTCGCGCCACCAGCCCACTCGGAGGACGCGGTCGCCTTGCTCCTGCGCATGAGCAGGTAGCGGTGGTTGCGCGAGAGGCCTGCATCATCTGCTCGGCGCGCCGCCTCCAGTGCACCATGGGCGCCGCTTGTGTTGGCACCCCAATGGTTCTGACCGGCGAGGAACCTCGTTGCGGGTGTCGGCCGGCTGGGTCATGATCACCTCGTGGAACTCGACTGGCTGTACTTCCGGCGGCTGTACGAAGGCGTGCTCGACCACGGTGACGAGTCCGGTGCGTGCTGGGAGTACCTGAGCGGCCAGCGGACGGCAGCGGCCGAGCACTTGGCCGAACTGGCGCCACTGCGTCGCCGGGAGCGGTTGCCTGCCGGCGGGTACACCGGGGACGACGAGCAGTCCTGGCGGATCATGAAGCTGTACGGGCTCAGCCGGGTCAGCGATTACCTGATCGAGCGGCTTTGCGCTGACAGCCACCTCGATGCCGGGCTTCGTCTCCCAGATGAGCGCGCCACCCGAATGGACGTCAGTGGGCGAGCGATGCACACGGAGTTCTTCTCGGCCATCGGACTGACCCCGTTCGAGCGCGCGGACACGTACTCGCCGTTCCATCACGAAGTCGTCGCCGTCGTGCAAGACCCGTCCGCGACCGGCGTGACGGTGGAGGAAGTGCTGTGGCCCGGCTTGTGGTTCGGAGACCTGCTGTTCGCCCGCGCCGGCGTGCGGGTGCGAGCGCCTCGGCACCTCGTGGACGCCACGGTGGCCACGACTTCGACGCTCTACTTCACCTTCCGCCGAGGGGAACGCCGTACCGACGACCTGTCACACGGCTGGGGTTCGAACTCGCAGTGGCGGACATCCTTCCCCCGGTTCTACTCCGATCAGGACGGCCTGCACCTGAACTGGGACGGAGAGGTGGACGTAGGCGGCGATCCTCCGGCGCTTCGGGCCGGTTGGTCCGAGCAGGAGACAGAACCGCTGGACCAGCGACGCGAACTGCTGCTGCATCGGTGCTTCGTCCGCGGTCCGCTACCTGCCGACGAGGGTGATCGCTTTCCGTACGGGGATCGGCTCAGCGTCGTCACCGCGGAGTGGCCACTACCGGCGGAGGCGATCGTCCGCGTGCCATGAGCCGAGGAAGACGTCCAGGCTGAGGGAAACTGACCAGCGACCCAAGGCATCCGGACGGCGGCGTGCGCGGACGCGTTGCCCCTGCGAAAACCATTGGTGACCGGCTTGCCTCGCTGATGTACTGATGGCCACCGTGGGGTCTGCCGCGTGACGGAGGTAGTGGTTGTGAGTGGCTACAACACGCTTGCCGAGGTGTACGAGTGGCTCATCTCGGACGCAAGGCTGGCTCCGGCGGAGTTCGCTTCGTCGTTCGACGACGTCCTCGGTCTCCTGCCGCCGAACGCTCACGTCCTCGATTGTTCCTGCGGGACCGGACAGTTGGCGGTTGGCCTCGCCGGTCGTGGCATGCGCGTTGTCGCCACTGACGCCAGCGAAGCGATGGTTCGCCGGACTGCGGAGTTGTCCGAGGAGTTCGGGGCAGCTGTCCGGACAGTGCGGGCGGACTGGCAAGAGCTGCCCGGTCATTTCGATGACGACACCTTCGACATGGTGTTCTGCGTCGGCAACTCGCTGCACCATGCCGAGGGCGCGCGAAGCAGGGTTGCTGCTCTGGCGTCGATGTCACGGCTTCTGCGCCGTGGCGGACGCTTGGTACTCACGTCCCGCACTTGGGAACTCGTGCGGGCCAGGGGTTCCCGGCTGGACATCAGTGACCGACTCGTCCGCCGGAACGGGCGCGATGCCGTCGTGGTCTACCGCTGGGACATTGCGCCGAACTGGGAGGACGAGCACCACATCGAGATTGCGATCGCGCAGGTGGATCCGGCCGGGTCGGTTCTTGCCCGCTCGGAACTGCTGTCGAGCTGGCCCTACCGGTACGACGAACTCGAAGCCGAGTTGCACCGGGTCGGACTCCGGACGGAAATGAGCACGTTCACCCTTGAGGCCGAGAACTACCTGGTGGTGGCGAGCAAGGTGTAGACAACGGGATGTCCGGGAGCAGGCGGCAGGCCGGCGCGCGGAGTCGACGATCCTGCGCCGCGCCGGCCTTCCGTGTCGGCTCGGCCCGGATCGGTCCATTGTTTCCGTGCGGAAGAGCCGGTCCCGGCGCGATTTTTTAACGACGTCAGCCGGTGGTGAGCCGGGGGAACAACGCCTCCGCCGCGCCGCGGTCGATGTCGGGGAACCGTTCCGCGCCAGGGCCGTCGTAGGTGGTGAGGTACCGGTCGAACTCGCCTCGCCACTCCTTCGGCGCGAACGGGAAGTCACTGCCGTAAAGGACGTGACCCGGCTCGGCGAAAGCGAACAGCGACGGCAGCGACGTCGCCGAGGCGGACAACGCCGTGTCGAAGTAGAACTTGCGCAGCCCGGCCAGGATGCCGTCCGGAGTGGTACCGGGGTTGAACATCGCCGCGCCGGCGAACCGGTGTGCCGCGAACGGCAGGAAACCTCCCGCGTGCGAAAGGATGATCCGCAGCTGCGGGTGCCGGTCGAACACCCCGTGCGCCACCAGGTCGAGTGCGGTGCGCGTGGTGTCGAACGGGAAGTCCAGCAGCGGGCTCGGCAAACCGTCGAGCCGCGCGATCGGCGGCTCGGCCGGGTGCACGAACACCACGGCGCGGCGCGCGGCCAGCTCCGTCCACAATGGCTCGTACGCCGGGTCGCCCAGGTAGCGGCCCCGGGCGTTGGAGAGCAGGACGACGCCGTCGGCGTGCAGCTCGTCGAGTGCGCGCACCGCCTCGGTGACAGCGCCGTCGAAGTCCGGCAGCGGGAGCACGGCGAAGTGCCCGAAGCGATCAGGGGTGTCCTTGACGAGCTCGGCCTGGAAGTCGTTCACCTCGCGCGCCAGGTCACGGGCCGCGGCGTCGTCGCCGAAGTGGACGCCCGGTGCGCTGATGGACAGCACTCCGGTGGCGATGCCCGCGTCGTCCATCATCGCGGTCGCGTCGCCGGGACTCCACGAAGGCGTCGGCCACCCGCCCGCCGTCGTGCCGCTGCTTTCGAGCGCTGCCCGGTAGCGGGCGGGGAGGAGGTGCTGGTGGACGTCGATCCGGTCACCCATGATGCCTAGCCTCCTAATAGCTAGGTTGCTAACTATTACTTTGTTAGACTAACTCCCGTGACGACGACCGGCAACCACCCACCGACCGCCGCCGAGGTCGACGAGCTCGTCCAGGCGGCCGACGCGGTGTTCTTCGCCATGCGCAAGGCCCGCTCGGCCGGCGCGGACCGCGACGGCGGGCTGTCGCTACCCCAGGTCACCCTCCTCGAGCCCCTGGCGGCCGAGCCGGAACTGCCGGTCGGCCGGCTCGCCGCCGCGGCCGACGTGTCCATCCCCACGGCCACCCGGATGCTCCAGCAGCTGGAAGCCGCCGGAGTGGTGGTGCGTCGCCGATCACCCGAAGACGAACGCAAGGTCCTGGTGACGTTGACCCCGGACGGCAGCGAACGGCTGACCCGCCTGCTGGCCCGCCGGCGCGAGCGTCAGGCGGAGGCGTTCGGCGTGTTCTCCCCCGAGGAACGCCGGCAGCTCGTTGCCTTGCTCCACAAGCTCGTGCCGGTGATCACCCTCGGCTGATCACCGTGCCGCACCTCGAAGCCATAGCCGGAGAGCTATCGTGCCCTAGATCGGCATCAGCGCGCGGTTATGGTCAGGAAGGTATGGCGGCCATTGGACCTGAACTCGCTCAGGCAGTTCCTCGTGGTGGCGCGACTGGAGCACCTCAGCCACGCGGCCGACGAGCTGCACGTCGCCCAGCCGTCACTGAGCCGCACCATCGCCCGCCTGGAGAGCGAACTCCGCACGCCGTTGTTCGATCGCGCCGGGCGGCTCCGGCTGAACGACACCGGAAAAATCTTCCGCGACTACGTCGAACGCGCGCTCGGCGAACTCGAAGCGGGCCGGCGGGCCGTCGCCGAGGCCGTCGGCGGGAGCTTCGGCACCGTGCGGCTGGCCTCGGAAACCTTCCTCACCTTCATCGGGCCGCTCGCGGCCTTCAAGCAGGCTCGTCCCGGCGTGGAAGTCGAACTTCGCCAGACCTCCGCCGCGGAGATGGCCCGCCGCCTCCTGGCCCACGACGTCGACCTCTGCGTCGCCTCCCAGCCGATCCACACCGACGGGCTGGACGCCGTCCCGCTGCTGGACGAGGTGATGTGGCTGGCCACTCCGCTCGATCACCCGCTGGCGGGCCGGACCTCGGTGACCGTCGAAGAATTGGCCGACGAACCCTTCATCGCCGCCGGCGAAGGGCACTGGCACCGCCGGCTGCTCGACCGGCTCTTCGCGGCCCGCGACCTCACCCCGAAGATCGTCTGCGAGGGCGACGAGCTGGGCGCCATCGCGGAACTCATCAAGGCGGGCCTCGGTGTCGGCCTCGTTCCCGACCTCGCCAAACGCTCGATCCCCAGCACGTCGGCCGCCTGGATCGCGGTCGACGCCCCGGACTGCCGCCGGACGCTCACCCTGTACTGGGGCGCCGGCAACCACCTCTCGGCCGCCGCCCGCGGGTTGCGCGACACGATCATCGGCTGGGACTGGATGTCCGGCGGGTCGCATACCACCACGGCTATAACGCCATAGCGATATTGGTCTTGGTCATGATGTCCTCGGCGTCATAACTTTCTCGTGTCGGACGCAATCCGGAGACGAGGAAGAAGATCATGTATCAGATGACAACGCTGAAGAAGGCCGTCGTCGTGGCTGCTGCGGGGACGCTGCTGGCCGGTGGCGGGATCAGTGCCTACGGGGCGGAGAGCGGCCCGGCGAGCCGGCCGGCGCATCCCGAAATCCTGGAACTGGGGGTCGAGAACGACCAGTACGCGGCCCCCGACCTGCCTCCGGCCGGCACCAGTGTGGGTGATCTCTACGTGTATTCCGGCTGGCTGCTCAAGGACGGTCACCGGGTCGGGCAAGGCGGGGGTTCGTGCCAGGTCGTCCAGGTCGACGGCGCCAAGGTCACCACCCAGTGCGTGCTCACGGGGAGGCTCGAGCAGGGATCGCTGACCATGCAAGCGCTTTGGGTGACCGGCGAGAGCCCGCTCGACATGGCCATCACCGGCGGCACCGGCGCCTACCGTGACGCGCAGGGCGTGGTCCGGGTGTGGGACATCGCGACGCCGAACGAGCGGATGCGAGCCGAAATCACCCACGCGGCAACGCGATGACTCGCCCGGAATCGAGATCCGACGTCACGAGCGGATCGGGTAACCGATCGCGGCGACACGGCCGGCGACGGCGGCCAGGGTGGTGGCCGGGTTGAGCGCGGTCACGACGCTGGGCGTCAGCGGCCGTCCGGTGTGGACGTGCCGTACCGCGTCGAGGTCGACCGGCATTTCGTAGTAGTCCTGCGCCCAGTCCTGATAGGCCTCGGGCGTGGGATCGGTCAGCAGGACGAACAGCCAGTCGGCCCCGTCGTCGCCGCGGTCGGGAAAGTCGATGACCCCGTGCCGCCAGGTGGCATCGAGGTGCTGACGCCATAGGCAGACGGTGACATACGGGGTACCGAACTCGTCGCAGAACGCCGGGTCCGCCACGAACGCCCGGAACACCTCGGGCACGGCGTCGAGAACACCGGGCCACGGCTGCTGGTCGTCGGTGGCGTACGGGCTCATCGGCGACTCGTGGTCGAACCCGCGCACGCAGGCCCCGGCGGCGGTGAACACGATGGAGTATTCGTTGCCTGAGCCGTCCCGCATGGAAGCCAGCTCCTCGCCGGGCGCCCAAGCGAGGTCGTACCGGTGGTATCGGTCCTCGCTGCCGGGGCTCAGCACGACGTCCAGGACGGCCAGCGCGCGGCACAGCAGGCGCAGGTCCGGGATGGCGGGCAGGTGCCGAGCGAGGTCGTACACGGTCACACCGACATCCAAGCAGCCGGCCCGGGGCCTCAGACGCCGGCGTGCTCTCCACGGCAAGACGGGTCGATCGGGTCGGGCATCACCTGGACAACCCGGTGATCTGGACCCACTCCCACGCCGGCTCCGGTTTTGCCCCATCGGGAGCACAAGATCACGCCGCGGAACCTGGAACGCAGAAACCAGCCCGGAAGGTCGAAACGAAGGGTCGGGTGCGCCGGAGTCGGGGTAATTCGGGTCGGTGATTGGCGGAGGTTCTCGAACGGCTCGCGACCCGGCCGGGTGATTGGTCCTGGCTCGGTGAATTCCGCGGCTGAGTCCGCGAACCAGGGGCGCGGCGGTTCGGAACTCCGCGGAGTTCGTCCACACTGCCGGGACTCCGCTCATCAGCCGGCCGCTGGAACGAACACCGGACCACGCTCTTCTTCCGCCGGGCTCGCAGGACGTCACCGCCAGCGGGACAGCCACCACAAGCCCGCGTCGAACCGCTCCCGCCACTTCTCCAGCTTCAGATCCAGCCTTACGCCGCGATGCCACATGAACAGCAGGACGGTGGCGCCCGCGCCGAGCAGGGTCAGCAGGCTGCCGGCCGCGATGACCGGCGTGTGCTCGTCACCGGGGTCCAATTCCGCGCGGCGCTCGTCCGGCCACACCCGGATCTGCACCTGGCGCCCCGACCTGATCTCGCGCCCCTGATGGTGCTCGAAGGCCTCCGTCCTGGTCACCCCGTCGGGCCCGGTGTACCGGACGTACGCGGTCGAGTACTCCCGGACGTCGGTCGAGACGACGCGCCCCGGGAAGAGCCCCGCCGACCGGTTCACGTCCGCGGCCATGACGACGCCGGTCCACACCACCGCGAGCCCGCCGACCAGCACCACCAGTGGCAGCCACAACAGGGCCGCCTCGGGCAGCCAGGACCTCGACGACGTCATGCCTTCAGCACGCCAGGAAGCCCGCGGCGGTTGCCTGGCGCGTCGGGAACGTTCGGCCCGTCTCGCCGATACAACCCTGATGGCCGTCAACGCGGCTTCGACCCTTTCGCGGCAGGGCCGACCGGGAACCGCGGTGATGCGGGCATCCGGATCCTGGGCGAAGGCGCGGTCTCGTCGCCACAACCGCTCATGCATCCACCGGCGGTCAGCTGCGTACCCCAAGCCACGCAGCTGACCGCCGTGTCGGGGAATGAACGCCGGCGTCAGCTCCAGAAGTTGGCGAAGTACTTGAACGCGGCTTTGGTGGCCGGACCGGCGACCCCGTCGATCTCACCGGTGTACCCGAAGCCGTCCGCGAGCCTGCGCTGCAGGGCCTTGATCGTCTCGGAGCCGGCGATCCCGTCGATCTTCCCCTGGTAGCCGTAGCGGTAGTCCCTGAGGTAGCGCTGCATGGCCTTCCAGCTGGCCGTGCCCAGCTGCCCGTCGACCGGGCCGGGGTTGTAACCCTTGTAGATCAAGAAATCCTGGACGGACTTGGCCTCGCCGGTGCTCAGGCCGAGGTTGTCCACGGCGAGCGCGGCGGATTCGTGGTTCGTCGCGGCCTGCGCGACTGGTTCAGCTGCCGCGAAGGCACTGCCCGCACCCACGACGCCGCCCGCGGCCACCGCGGCGACGACCGCGATCCCGACGAGCGTCTTCCGGAAGTCACTCATTCTCGTTTCCTTTCTCTCCGGCTCGTTGACTGCACGGACAAACCTCCACGGCAGTCCGGACGCGGACCTGGAACCCATCTTGAATCCCCTGGTGGGAGCGGGTTTCGAGGCGAACCGGCCAGGGTCGTCGAAGGCGGGATCGGACGCCGGCCCGCTGCTGAACCTGCCGCCCCGCGGCCACATGCGGTAAGGGTGGTTACAGACTGTCCGGCTGTCGGGTTGGTGAACGATTGTTCGGGATCGTGCGGCGAGGGTGGGATGATGACGGCTGAGTTCCGTCTGCTGGGGGACATCGAGGCTCGCGTCGATGGCCGCTTGGTCGATCTGGGGCCTCTTCGACAGCGTTCGGTGCTGGCTGTCCTGCTGGTGGACGCCAATCGGCTCGTGTCCGCCGACCACCTGATCGAACGGGTGTGGGCCGGCCGGCCACCGCGAAGCGCACGAGACACGCTTTACAGCTACCTGCACAGGTTGCGCCGAGCGCTGGCCCCCGTGGCCGGGGCGGAGATCGTCCGGCGATCAGGCGGCTATCTGATCACCGTCGACGAAGCCCTGATCGATACGCACCGGTTTCGCGAGCTGGTTCGGCAAGCCCGGGCGGCCGACGGCTCCGCTGCGATCGCCCTGTTCGACGAGGCGCTGGCGTTGTGGCGGGGCGATCCGTTCTCCGGCGTGGACAGCCCGTGGCTGAACGGTGTCCGCGACATCTTGGAGAAGGAGCGCTTCACCGCCGAGCTCGACTTGACCGATCTGCGGCTGGAACAGGGTCAGCACGCCGAGCTTGTCCCCGAACTGCTCACCCGCACCGGCGAACACCAGTGGGACGAGCGGCTCGCCGCGCAGCTGATGCTCGCGCTGTACCGATCCGGCCGTCAAGCCGATGCCCTCGCCCACTACGAACGGACCCGGGTGCGGTTGGCCGAAGAGTTCGGCATCGACCCGGGTGCGGACCTCCGCCGGCTGCACCAGCGGATCCTGACGTCCGACCCGGGCCTGGCCACCCCCGGGCCGCAGGCAGGCCCCACCGTCGGTGACCGACACGTACCGGACGCACCACTCGACCGGGCGGTGCGCGAACTGGCCACCGCCGTGACCCGGCAATGGACCGCGGAAGCCGAGATCCGGTCGCTGCACCGCCCGGCGCCGTTGCGGGTGCGGTGGTCGAGCACCGGCCGGCCGGTGACCGCCGTGAACGACGTGCTCCGCGGCGATATCTCCGAACTGGCGGCACAGTTCCGCGAGCTTCCGGTGCGCCGGCTGGTCGTGCTGGGCGCACCGGGGTCGGGAAAGACGGTGCTGACGATCCTGCTGACGCTCGCCCTGCTGGCCGACCGCACCCCGGGGGACCCGACGCCGGTGCTGTTTCCGCTCTCGTCCTGGAACCCCTGCCGGGAGCACCTGCACCACTGGCTGGCCCGCAGATTGCGGGAAGACCACCCCGGCCTGCGCAACGCCTCGGCGTACGGACCCGACGCCGCGGCCAACCTGGTGACCGATGAGCGGGTGATACCGGTGCTCGACGGCCTCGACGAGCTGCCGCCCGGGATGCACGCCGCCGCGATCGACGCCCTCGACCAAGCGATAGCGGGGAATCGCCCGCTCGTCGTGTCGTGCCGGGCCGAGGAGTACGAGACCGCGGTCCGGCACGGCGCCATCCTGGCCGGGGCCGCGGTGGTGGAGATCGAACCCGTCCGGCTCGACGACGCCATCCGGTTCCTCACCGCGCGCCAGCACGCGGGCGACACACGCTGGCAACCCGTCGTCGACCACCTGCGCCGCCGCGGCGACAGCCCGCTCGCGCAGGCCCTGTCGACCCCGCTGATGGTCGACTTGGCCCGCGCGGCCTACCGCGATCCCGCCAGTGACCCGGCGGAGCTTTCCGACAGGCGACGCTTCCCGGATCGCGCCGCGGTCGAAGACCACTTGCTCGACGCGTTCCTGCCGGCCTCCTACGCCGGACGTCCCCGGCCGCCGGGCACCGCGGTCCGCGGATACCGCCCGGACCAGGCCCGGCGATGGTTGACGTTCCTGGCCCACCATCTGCGGCGCACCCAAACCGCCGAAATCGCCTGGTGGCTCTTGGTGCGGTCGGTACCGAGGCCCGCCAGGGGCGTTCTCCTGGGCCTGCCATCGGCAGGTCTGTTCTCACTCGCCGGCCAGCTGGCCAACGGCCCCCTCATGGCCACGGTCTACGGGCTGGCCACCGCCGTCGGTGGTTGTGCTGCCCAGGGCTGGGGCACGCGGGCGGGGCCGCTGCGAGTGGAGGTCCGGTTCCACGGCACGGTCTGGCCGTTCCTCGGCCGGTTCGCGATCGGGCTCGCCATCAGCGTCGCGATCGGGCTGGTCTGGTCGCTCCCGCTCGGCGCGGTGGCTGTGCTCGGCGCCGTGTTCGGGTTCAGCTTGGGGGTCCATGTCTGGGTGAAGGTGCCGACCGACGTGGCCCAGGCGTCCAGCCCGGCGGCGACCCATGCCCAGGACCGGGTCGCAACGCTGACCCTTGCCGTTTCGGTGGCCGTGGCGATCGGGCTGTTCTACGCGTTCGCGATCGCGCTCAGTGCGCCACACTCGAACCTCGGCGCGGTGCGGGATCCTTTCCACCTCGTCCGGGCACTGCCGGCCGGGGCCGTGTCGGCGTTGTTCGGCTGGTTCGCGTTCCGGCACATCGGCTGCCTCGGTTACGGGTTCGCCGGCTTCGTCGTCGGCGGCGTTGCCATGTCCCACCACATTTCCCTGGGCTTGGGGCTCGCGGCGGGCGCGGTCTTCGGGCTCGCGGTCGGCGTCACCATGACCCTTTCGCGGTCGTGGGGCGCCTATTTGTGCTGCCGGATCTGGCTGGCGCTGTTGGGGCACACGCCTCCGCGGTTGAACCGCTTCCTCGCCGACGCCCACCGGCGCGGTGTGCTGCGCCAGGCAGGCGCGGTGTACCAGTTCCGCCACGCCCGGCTGCGAGACCGCCTCACGGAGGGCCGTTGAGCGATCCGCGACCCGGGAGGATGTCCGACACGTCCCTCGGTGCCGGGTCGACGCGTTCGAGTTTCGTCCAGCCGGTCCAGCCGCGGGTTCTCAGCAGCTCGATCAGCCGGCGGGCCGGCGGGGCGGTGTCGAAGGCCAGGGCGTCCATCAGTTCGGCGAAGGGTGGTTCGACGTCGGTGTCGCCGGCACCCTGCTCGGCCAGGTGCGTGATGTAGGTGGCCAGCCTGTCGGCCAGTTCGATCAGCTCCGGATCACCGTCGGCTCGGTCGAGGGCTTCGCCCAAGGTGCGGTAGAAGTCGATGAGCGGGGGGGTCGGCGATCTGCTTCCGCTTGCGCGCCGCCCACTCGGGGACCCGCTCGGGTGAGTGCGCGGCGAGCAGGATCCAGCCGTCCCGCTCGACCCGGACGATCCGCTCGTCGACGCCGAGCGCCCGCAGCCGGTCGAGGATTTCGACCACCTCCGGAGCCAGCGCCAGACTGTCCCCGGAGGCGATGCGGCGGATCCGCCGGCGATGCCGCTGCCGCTGCCGGATTTCCGCCTGCAGCCGCCGGTCGATGTCGGTGACCGCCGCGCCGAACTCCTCTTCGCCGGCCTGGAGCAGCTCCCGCACCCGCGACAGCGGGACTCCTGCCTCGGCGAGGGTCCTGATCCTGATCAGCTCGACCACGGCACCGGCGTCGTACCTCCGGTACCCGGAGCGGTCGCGCTCGGGTTCCGGCAGCAGCCCTTTGGCGTGGTAGTGCCGCACCGCCCGCACGGTGACTCCCGCGTACGACGCCAGTTCGCCGATGGTCAGCATCGGTCCAGTGTCCCCGGCGTCTGCGTATCGCGGATCAGCCGGGCGATCTCCGGAGCGTGGGTGACGACGAGCCGGTGGCCGGCGTCGAACCACGACGTTGTGACGTGCGGCCGTTCGCGCGTGAGCCGCTCGATGCCGGCCCGCCAGTTCTGGTTGCGCCACCGCGTACGCGCATCATTGCCGTTGCCCGCCATCGAGGTCGACATGATCAGGTGGATCGGGCGGTCGATCTTCCGGTACCGGTCGAGGATGCCGGATCGGACTTCCTCGATCTCGAGGTTGAGGTCGAGGAAGTCCTGCGGGCTGAGGAGCACTTGACGCGGAGTGTCCTTGGCCGGCTCGAGCTCGTGGCGTAGTTCTTCCGCCATCGCGCAGAAGTCCGGCAGGTCGGCCTCGGTGAGGAACGGTTCGGGTGCCGGGTTCGCGCCGTCGACGAGAACGAGCCCGGTCACCGCGCCCGGATGCCCGGCGGCGTAGTGCACGGCCAGGTCCGCGCCCAGCGAATGTCCCACGAGAAGCGGCGAGCAATGTCCCAGCGCCGTCACGACGGCGTCGAGGTCGCCGAGGAACGCCTCGAAGCTGTACCCGTCGGCGGGCGAGGACAGCCCGTGGCCCCGGAGGTCGAAGGCCACCACGTCGTGGTCGCGGCGCAGCAGGTCGATCAGCTCGTGCAGGTCGGCCTGTGTGGTGAGGAGCCCGGGGCACAGGACCAGCGGCCGTCCCCGGCCGCCGCGGGAGACCGAGATCGTCACGCCGTTGCGGTGGACTTCGAACTGACTGGCTTTCGTGGTCATGGCAGCCATGCTGCGGGGTTGACCCTGCGTCAGAGTCAACCTCGGCAGCGCTGGTCGCCGTGCGTCTTCTGCTCAAGATTTCGATCAGCCCTTGAGCGGACGCCGGATTGCTTGGCGGGTTGTGTCGGATGCGCGGTGGCTCGTTCGTGGTAGGGATGAGCTCGGCACCAGGCCGGGCCGCGGGAGAAGGGGCTTCACCATGGCGGATACCTCCGCACGCGAGAACAGGCCGTTGCGGTTCGGGGTCGTGGCGCCGATCACCGCTGACCTGCCGGCCTGGCGTGATCAGCTGCGTGTGCTGGCCGACAGCGGTTACTCGACGATTTTGATGCCCGATGTGCCGCAGTGGCAGCCGGCACCGGGGCCGGCGCTCGCGGTGGCGGCGACGATCACCGGCTTGCGCGTGGGCACCTGGGTGTACGCGTCTCCGGTCCGGCCTGCGTGGATCACCGCGTGGGAGGCGCACTCGTTGTCGGTGCTCACCGAGGGGCGTTTCGAGATGGGCATCGGCACCGGCCGGCCCGGGATCGCGGGCCAACTCCGTGAGCTGGGCCTGCCGCCCACCCCGGCGGGCCGGCGGTTGAGCCAGGTGCGTGACGTGGTCGCGGCCCTGCGTGACCTCGACGGCCCGGACCGGCACACGCCGGTGGTCATGGCGGTGGGCGGCCCGAAGGCGCAAGCGCTCGCCGCGGAACTCGCCGACACGGTGACTTTCGTGATGCCGCAGATCGAGACGCGGGCCGAGACGAGGAAACGGGTGGAACAATTCGAGAACCGCCGCGGTGTGGAACTGGCGTTGCACGTGCCGGTGGTCGGCGACTCGGTCGCCGCGTTCATGGCCGGACCCGACACCGACCCCGCTGCCGTCCGGGCCGCGGACTCGCTGGCGTTCCTGCCCAGTGATCCTTCTGCCGCCGCCGAGGAGATTCAACGGCGACGGGAGGAGATGGGATTCTCCTACTTCGTGTTCGGCGCCGAGGCCGCCGGTGCTCTTGCGCCGGTCGTTGCCGAGCTGGCGGGACGGTAACCGCGACGGCATGCTGGCGCAACCGCCGGGCAGGACACGAGCGGACGCTCGACCTGTTCACATCTGACACCGAGTACTGGGCGGCCGCTGTCCGCACGGACCGGCGCTTCAGGTGACGCGAAAGACCGGCCAGCCGATCTCGGTGCGCCACGCGGCGGGATCGCTTGCATCACGAGGGCCGACGACGTAGACCTCCCGCACCGGTCCGGCCACCGACATCGCGTTCTCCACCACCCAGGTCCCCAGTTCGCCGTAGGTGACCTCGACGCCGTCGTGCTCGCCGACGTGGGTGGTGACGGCCAGTTCCGCGGCCGGGAGAACCACCGGGTGCACGCGTCCGGTGCGAGGCGGCGCCGCGGTCGGCACGTAGACGAGCGCGTGACCGCGTTCCTGTTCGAAAAGAGCGTTGTCGTAGCAGCCGCCCGGCGGTCCGGTCACGGCGGCGCCCACGGCCGCCTCCAGTTCGGCCATCGCGCCGGCGAACCAGGTCTCGACGTCGCCATGCCCGACCACGGCCTCCACCGCCGCGACCGTCCGCGCGGGCTCCGCACGCAGCTCGACATCGATCGGCGCGGGGTCGGGCCGGAGCAGGCGCCGCAGCGACACGACCGCGGCCCGGGTGCGGTCGAGCACGTCCTCGAGGCGTTGCAGGTGGTCCGCGACCAGGGCCGCCCGCACGTCGGGGTCGGGGGTCCGCAGGATGCGCTGCACATCGCTCAACGGGACGTCGAGCTCGCGGAGCCGGTGGATGACCTGCGCGGTCGGGATCTGGTCGACGCCGTAGTAGCGGTAACCGGTGGTCTGGTCCACCACGGCGGGCTCCAGCAGGGCCGCTTCGTGGTACCGGCGCAGCGTCCGCACGCTCAAGTGGGTCAGCCGCGAAAACTCCCCGATGCTCAGCACCCCTCCATTCTGGACTCTCTCCCCGGGGGAGAGTCCACGGCTTGACCCTCCCACGCCGTGAGCTCACACGATGGGCTCATGACACAGCACACCGATTCCCCGTCCCTCCCGGCCACCGTGCGCGAGTTCTTCGCCGCCCACGTCGTCCACGACGCCGACACCGCCTCGTCGTTCCTCACCGAGGACGCGGTGGTCGTCGACCAGGACGAGACTTTCCACGGCCGCAAAGAGGTCTACGCGTTCCTCCGGGACGCCGGGTCCGAGTTCGAGTACACGACCGAGCAGGTCGGCGCTCACCGCGTCGACGACACCCACTGGGTGGTGACCGTGCGGCTCGAGGGCACCTTCCCGGGTGGCGTCGCCGAGCTCGACTACCGGTTCACGCTCCGGGATGACCGCATCGCCGAACTCGTCATCGCCAACCACGCAGCCTGACCGAACCCGCGCACGTCGATCTTGAATGGAGAAAATCATGAAGACGTGGTTCATCACCGGTGGGACGCCCGGAGGGTTCGGTCTGGTCTACGCCGAGGCCGCACTGGACCAGGGCGATCGAGTCGCGGTGACCGCCCGTCGGCCTGCTGAGCTGCGGGAATGGGCTGAGCCTTACGGCGACCGCGTGCTGGTTCTCGAGCTCGACGTCACCGATGCCCAGCAGGTGCGTGCGGCGGTCAAGGCGGCGGAGGAGCGGTTCGGCGGAATCGACGTGCTCGTCAACAACGCGGGCCGCGGCTGGTTCGGCTCGATCGAAGGGGCCCCTGACGAGACGATCCGCCGCACGTTCGACCTCAACCTGTTCGCCGTGGTCGACGTCGTGCGTGCGGTCCTGCCGGGTATGCGGGCACGCGGCGGCGGCTGGATCGTGAACATGTCGTCGGTGGCGGGCCTCGTCAGCGCGCAGGGGTTCGGCTACTACTCGGCGGCGAAGTTCGCGGTCGAAGGACTGTCGGAGACGCTGCGGCTCGAGGTCGAGCCGTTCGGTGTGCGGGTGCTCGTCGTGGAGCCGGGAGCAACCCGCACCAATGCCTTCGCCGGCTTCCAGGACCAGTCCGTCACCGAGGTCGTCGACGCTTACATGCCGATGGTCGAGAGCGTCAAGGCGGCGTTCGTGGAACACAACGGCAAGCAAGAGGGCGATCCCGTGCGGGGAGTGCGGGCCGTGATCAGCGCGATGAACGCACCCGTTCCGCCGCGCCGGATCGTACTCGGCAACTCCGGCTACGACGTCGTCACCGAGATGCACGAGAACGCCCTCGTGGAGCTACGAGCCAACGAGAAGCTTTCACGCAGCACGGACTTCTAGACCGTGTTTCAAAGGTCGGGCTGCGCGGGTGATCGCGGCGGCGTGTCGGTGATCAAATAGGGAAGGTAGACGGGTTAGCGACCAAGCAAACCTGCACCACCGGAGACCTCGTGGCCGGCCCAGCGGCAACGGCGCGGGCCGATTTGATCGACGCGCAGTGGGCGCTGCTGCAACCGCTGTTGCCCGTCGGCGCCAAGCCGCGCCCGCGGCCGCCACGGCGACGGCTGCACCGACCTTCCGACCCATGACCAGGCGATTGAGTCTCCTTCTCGAAATCGCAATGGCCGTTCTCGGCCTCGTCATAGTTGGCACCGGGGTTCTCGGCCTGGTGGTGCGAGTTGAACAGCGAGCCGGTCTATCGGTCATTGTCGTGTGCCTCGGCTTGACTATCTCGGGAGTCGCCGGTTATGCAGTTTACCTGGAGAGGACCGGCGTCGACTTCTTGTTTGCTGCACCGAAAGCCGTGCAGGCCGGGATCGTCCACCACGTCAACGAAAGCTCAGGACCGGTAGTGCTGACCAGGTTCGCTTCGTCCTCGACGAGCGACAACGAGGTCTCGAACCTGTGTCTGTCTCGCATGAGCGCGGATGATTTACACTTCGTCGGATACTATGTTGACGGCATACGTGGACCGGGCCAAACGTCCGCACATCGGCATGGCAGTGCAATCGGTGATCACCGACGTCGATGAGCCGTTGTGGCGGACGCTTTGCGCCAGGCGATCCGGAGAGCTTCGAGTTCGTGTCGAGGAAACGGGCGGCCCCACTCGGTTTGGTAACTGATCTCTCCCAGGTCGTCGACGACAGTGTCAAACGCCCTGAGCACTGTTCTGGCGAGCGTGGTCGTCGGTTGGTCGCTGCGCCAGAGCAGACTTCCGGCGTGCTCAGGCGTCTTCCGGCCGGCTGCTTCGACAAGGCGGATCGCGACCGTGTTGTCGCGGCGATGGAAGAACCACCGGTAGACGGTGGGTTCTGCCTCGAACTCGGCCTGGGTGCGCGTTTCGTGGAGGACGACTGTGGCGACGGCTCTCAGTAGCTGTTCGGGGCCATCGGTGACGTAGGACGCGAACGCCTCGGCACTGGTGTGCCCGTCCGTGACGGAGCAGAGGGCCCAACCGTGGTGCCTGAGCGTCCAGGTAAGTCGCACGTCCGGCATTGTGATGGGAGGCGACGGCCGCCGTCATCCGATTTACTTGCCGTTTCGCTCCCGTCGGCTGAGCTGGACTCGGACGGCCGGGCATCGTGCGGTGACCAGCACAAAGGCTCCGGAGCCAAGGCCATACTCCAACCGCCCCAACGCTCGGAGTGTGGCGGCGAGGTTGTGGCTGCTGGCCAGGGTGTCCCGCGCTCCGGGCGAGCATCCGCGCAGAGATGTCCAGCACGGCAAGGTGTTCAGTGAGGGAGGCGGTGTAGCGGTGTTTGGTTTCGTTCGGGTGATGTGATCGCGGAGGTAGGCAAGGTTGCCGAGCACTGCTCGCACGCCAAGTACTACCGGAAGGGCGCCATGATGGCTATTGACCGGCGGAATGGTCGAGGACGTCGAGTTGCTGCCGGAGCCGCTCGGCGTCGGCGGTGCGGCCTTGTTGCCGGTACAGGTCCAGCGCTTCCTGCCACACTTTGCCGGCTTGCACGTACTCGCCAAGTGCGACGTAGGGATGTCCGAGGGCTTCGAGACTGCTGCCGACCTGGGAGGTGTCACCAATTGTGCGGCTCAGGGCGATGGCATGTCGGTAACCGCGGACGGCCTGCCGGTGGTCGCCGCTGTGGTGCGCGACGTAGGCGAGGCTGTCTAGGGCGTTGGCCTCGCCATCGAGGTTGAGGTTGCTTCGATGCAGGAGGAGAGCGGCTTCACAATACGAGCGGGCATCATCGTATTGACCCAGCTTGGCTGCACACCAACCAGCAGCGTTCAGCGCGTTGGCTTCCCCCGCGGGCTGTTTCAGGGTGCGGTACAGGCTGAGAGCTTGCGTGGCGTTTTCCAGGGCTTGCTGGTTGGAACCTGCGCGTAATAGTGCCCATGCGAGCATCCGGCGGGTTTCAGCTTGTTGATCGGTGGCCTTTTGTTCGCTGGCCAATTCGAGAGCCTGGAACAGGTGATCGATCCCCACCTCGTACTCTCCAAGTGTGGTCCTGACGAAGCCGAGACGTCGGTGGGCGATTGTGAGGAGGGCGGGGTCTGCCAAGCGTGTGGCGCCGTTCAGCGCCGCCTGCCACGCAGCGAGTTGGTCATCTCTACGACCAGTCCGGTAATAGAAGGTATCCAAGACCCAGGCCAGTCGCCAGACGTCGCGGTGCCAGCCATGATTGAAGGCGGTGCTTTGAGCAGCCGACAGGCATAGCTGTTCGGTATTGAACCAGTCCAGTGCTGCCCGAAGATCTGATGGCGCCTTACGACCTGCACCAACTTCAGGTCGGTCAGGTGGGTGAGGCGGACGGTGCGGGTCCAGGAGACGGTCCGCCGAATCTGCGCTGTGGATGTAGAAGTCCAGCACCCGTCGCAAGGCCTCGTCGCGCGCCGCCTCGGACAGGTCGTTCGCGGTGGTTGTGGCGTAGCTGCGAATGAGGTCATGCATCCTGTAACGACCACCGGGGTGGCGCTCCAGCAGTGATGCTTCCTCCAACGTCACCAGCACCGCGCGTATCTGCAGCGTGGACAGGCCTGTGAGGTCGGCGGCGGCCGGCAGGCTGATATCTGGACCAGGCGCGATACCCAGCAACGCGAATACCGTGCGCTGTTGCTGCGTCAGAACGCGCACCGACATGGAGAACACCGCAGGGAGGCTGGCGACGGGGTCTTCGTTGTCCAGCGCTGCTAGTCCGAGATCGTGTAGTTCGGTGACGAGCTCGGAAAGTGGGAGATGGGGCCGAAGTTGAGCCTGACTCGCAATGAGGCCGAGCGCGAGTGCGAAGCCGCGGCAGAACCTGATCAATTCGGTCGCCGCGTCAGGCTCGGCCGCGAGTCGGTCGGGGCCGAGCTTGGCCGTCAGCAGAGCGTGGGCATCTTCGTCCGGCAGCATGTTCAAAGTCACGTGCCGGCCGCCGTGGCGGGTGATCAGGCCGTCAAGCGTCCGACGGCTGGTGACCACGACCAGGCAACGGTCGCCGCCCGGCAGCAGCGGAACCGCCTGGTCTGTGTCGGCTGCGTTGTCCAGGAGTATCAGCATCCGGCGGCCGGCGGCGAGGCTCCGGAACAAGGCGGCCTGTGCCTGTGGCTCGACCGGAATGCGACCGGGATCGACGCCGAGCGCATCAAGGAAGCCGCGGATGACTGCGGCGGGCTGCATTGGCGCGCTGTCCGGGCTGAACCCACGCAAGTCCACGAACAGCTGCCCGTCGGGGAAGCGATCCCGATGCCGGTGTGCCCAGTGAAGTGCCAACCACGTCTTGCCGATCCCGCCCGCACCGCGGATGGCGGAGATCAGCACAGGAGTACCGCCCGGGCCGAGCGCTGCGTCGAGCACCGCCAGGTCGTCCTCGCGGCCGACGAATGGTTGCGGCGGTGCCGGGAGTTGCCGCGGCACCAGGTGTTCGCGCGGCGACCCGACGACGTGGACGCCGCCGTGCACGACGCCGGCCTGCACTACAGCGCCGGAGACCACGCCGGCGGACAGCTCATTGCTGGTCGAGTTCGAATCGGCTGCCAACTTGGTGCCTCACTCAGCATTCGCGACTGGTGTACGGCTCCAGCATCCCCGCGGTAGTCCGGTGCGATCGGAAGGCCAAGCCACGGTTCACCCGTTTGCAGGCGTCGGTGTCGACGCCGATCCAGTGCCTCGCATGCACAGCCCCTGGCGAGCATCACCCGACGAAGGCGGAACCGGGACTGTTCCAAGATCGGGGTAGACCCCATTTGGATGCCGGCTGGCGGCTGCATAGTCGTTGAGGGCGGATGCTGGAGATGTCTGTGCCGGAGAACTCCACCGTTGGGGCCAACGCGTCGTTGGTCTTATCCAGGTGTGGAGGTCGTTGTGGCGTGGGTGGAGCAGTGCGGCAGCAGGTCGTGGCGCGTGAGGTATCGGCGCAAGGTTTCGGTGTTCGTTCGGTGTCCGGATTTGGCTCGCGGCGTGACGCTGTGGCCTATGCCGCCGGGTTGGAGGTGGATCGGCATCGGCGGGTGTGGATCGATCCGGTCGACAGCGCGGTCACGGTCGCTGAGTGGGTGGCGCGGTGGTTCCGGTCGCTGGATCTCGATCTGCGGACGATCGAGAGCTACCGCAGCCGACTGCGGTGTCACATCCTCCCGAAGTTCGGCGCCCTGCCGTTGGGTGCGATCACGGCGCTGGGTGTGACCGAGTGGGCTCGGGAACTGGAGCGAACGGAATTCGCCCCGTCGACCGTGAGCTCCCAGCTGAACCTGCTGTCGATGCTGCTGACCGATGCGGCCGATGAGCGGCTGATTCCGTTCAATCCGGTGCGTCGACGGCGGCGCCGGGGCCGGCGGTCGCGGCGGGCCGTGGCGGAGCGGATCTGGGCGATGCCGGAGCAGGTGGTGCGGATCGCCGAGCAGGCCGGTCTGCTCGGTGGGCCGATCGCGTTGCCGCCGTTCCTGGTCGTGCTACTACGCGAGCACCTCGCGCAGCACCCGTATGGTTTTGTGTTCACCACGCCGAGCGGAACCTGGTTGTGGCGCTCGACGTTCCTCCGGCGGGTCTTCCGTCCCGCGGTCGACGGCAGCGACGCATCCGGGACGAAGGCGGGCTGTGCGGCGGTGCGGCCCGGGTTGACTTTTCATGGGTTGCGGCACAGCCACAAGACGTGGCTGATCGCGGGTGGCGCGCCGGAGATCGCCCAGGCCCGCCGGCTCGGCCATCACCTGGACAACCGCGTGGTCGAGACCTACTCCCACGTCGCCCCGGAGGTCGAGCAGCGGCTGCTCGACGATCTCGAGCGGCGCTGGCACACAGCGGCCCCGCCACCACCGACGCCGTCACCGAGTGTGGCCGACGGTGGGCGGGTGGCGCCGGTTGTCCCCCTCTTCGCCACGGTGGGGGTCACCCGCCAGGCGAGCCGGGGAGCAGCAGGAATACCGCACCGACGTCGGATCAGCGGTGGGTGGTGCTCCAGTTCTGCCCCACCAGGAGCACAAGATCACGCCGCAAGCCGATCACCGAAGATCGAACCCGGAATGCAGAAAACCCCTCCGACCAGCCACAACGGCTGAAACGAAGGGGTTCCTTACGATGTGGAGCTAAGGGGACTCGAACCCCTGACCCCCTCACTGCCAGTGAGGTGCGCTACCAGCTGCGCCATAGCCCCGAGGCGAAGGTGAACTCCGCATCTCGTATGCCCATACAGTACACCCCGCCCAGAGGCCCTCCACGCGGGGGTCCCAACAACCCCGCCTCGCGATCCACAACGCTCTGACCTGCACGTTCACACCTTATTTTTAGTCCTGTATTGACGCCCCACTGTGGCCGCCGTTACATTTTGCGCGGTTGTGACGCCGAGGTCCCCGCCCGTTACGCCGCGTCTCCAACACCGGGCACACCTCTCGATGGACGCCGCGGAAGCGGCAGAGGAGGCTTCGATGACGAGACGGCAGGTGATCACGCTGCTCGCGGCAGCGTCGGTCCTGGTCGGGAACCTGACGACGACGGCACAAGCCGCCGTAACCCCGGATGGGTGGTACACCGTTGCCGCCGCCAACAGCGGCAAGTGCGTCGATGCGAGGGGTGCCGGGACCGCTGATGGAACCGTTGTCCAGCAGTACACCTGCAACCAGACCACCTCGCAGCAGTGGCAGTTCCAGTCCACCGGGGACGGCTACTTCCGGATCAACGCCCGCACCAACCCGGCCGAGGCCTGGGACGTCAAGGACGTCTCCACCGCCGATGGCGGCCTGCTCCAGCTCTGGACCTACGGGGGCGGGGCCAACCAGCAGTGGCAGGCCGTCGACGAAGGCAACGGCCGGTACCACTTCGTCAGCCGCAACAGCGGGAAGTGCCTCGACGTCCCCGGCGCCTCCGCCGGCGACGTGCAGCTGCAGCAGTACGCCTGCAACGGCACCGCCGCCCAGTCCTTCATGCTGACCCCCGTGGACACGAGCCAGCCCGACTTCGGCCCGAACGTCGTCGTCTTCGACCCGTCCATGCCGAGCTCGACCATCCAGAGCCGGCTCAACAGCATCTTCGGCCAGCAGGAACGCAACCAGTTCGGCAGCCAGCGCTACGCCGTCATGTTCAAGCCCGGCACCTACGCCAACGACGTCAACGTCGGCTTCTACACGCAGGTCCTCGGCCTCGGGCTGAGCCCCGACGCGGTGAACATCAACGGCGCCGTGCACGTCGAGGCCGACTGGTTCCCGCCGCAGAACGCCACCCAGAACTTCTGGCGGGGCGCGGAAAACCTGTCCGTGACCCCGAACTCCGGCGCCGACCGCTGGGCCGTCAGCCAGGCCGCGCCCTACCGCCGCATGCACGTCCGCGGTGACCTGCAGCTCGACGACGGCGGCTGGGCCAGCGGCGGCTGGATCTCCGACTCGAAGATCGACGGCCAGGTCCGCTCCGGCTCGCAGCAGCAGTGGATCTCCCGCAACTCGCAGTTCGGCAGCTGGAACGGCTCGAACTGGAACATGGTCTTCGCGGGCGTCCAGGGCGCCCCGGCGAACACCTTCCCGTCGCCGCCCTACACCACCGTCGGCCAGACGCCGGTCGTGCGCGAGAAGCCGTTCCTCTACGTCGACGGCGGCGGCAACTACCAGGTCTTCGTCCCCGGCCTCAGGACCAACGCGTCCGGCACGACCTGGGCGAACGGCACCGCGCCGGGCACGTCCGTCCCGATCGGCCAGTTCTATATCGCCAAGCCCGGCGCCACCGCCGCGGACATGAACGCCGCCCTCGCCGCCGGCAAGAACCTGCTGGTCACGCCCGGTGTCTACCACCTGAACCAGACGCTGCGCGTCACCCGTCCGGACACCGTCGTGCTCGGCCTCGGCATCGCCACGCTGATCCCGGACAACGGCATCACCGCGATGACCGTCGACGACGTCGACGGCATCAAGGTCGCCGGCCTGCTGATCGACGCGGGCACGACCAGTTCGAACACGCTCATGCAGGTCGGCCCGGCCGGCTCGAGCGCGAACCACGCGGCCGACCCGACGTCGCTGCACGACGTGTTCTTCCGGATCGGCGGTGCCGCCGTCGGGAAGGCGACGAACAGCCTGGTCGTCAACAGCAGCAACGTGATCGGCGACCACATGTGGATCTGGCGCGCCGACCACGCCGACCGCAACGAGTACGTCGGCTGGACCACCAACACCGCCGACACCGGCCTGATCGTCAACGGCAACGACGTCACGATGTACGGCCTGTTCGTCGAGCACTACCAGAAGACGCAGGTGGTCTGGAACGGCAACGGCGGCCGGACCTACTTCTTCCAGAACGAGATGCCCTACGACGTCCCGAACCAGTCGAGCTGGATGAACGGCTCCACCCAGGGCTTCTCCGCCTACCAGGTGAGCCCGAACGTCACCAGTCACGAAGCGTGGGGGCTGGGCAGCTACTGCTACTTCAGCACCAACCCGTCCGTGGCGAGCGCGCACGCGTACGAGGCGCCGAACACACCGGGTGTCCGGTTCCACGACATGGTGACCGTGTCGCTCAACTACCAGGGCACGATCACGCACGTGATCAACAACACGGGCCCGGCCACGCCGTCCGGGACCAAGGCCGTCAACCTGGTGAGTTACCCCTGAGCAACCGGCGTGCGCCGTGGTGGCGGCCGCGGCGCACGCCGGTCCTATTCGAGTACACCGAACGGGGTGTTCCGGGAGCCGGACGGGGTAACTGCCTCAATACTGAGAGCCCCAATCCGATCCAGGAGCGGCAGATGACCTCTTTCGCAGCGTTCACCGTCGTCGAACCCCGCAAAGCGTGGCCGCTGGTGGCCGTCCGCGGTGTGTTCGCCGTGCTCTTCGGGCTCTTCGCGCTGATCTGGCCCGGTGCCACCGTCCTCGTCCTGGCGATCCTGTACGGCGTGTACGCGATCGTCGACGGCATCGGCGGCCTGATGCAGGCGTTCCGTCCGGGTGACACCGGCCACCGGGTGGCCTACGGCGTCCTCGGCGCGCTCGGCATCGTCGCCGGGATCCTCGTCCTGGTCTGGCCCGGCATCACCGTCCTGCTGCTGGCCCTGCTGGTCGGCTTCTGGGCCATCATCACCGGGATCGCCGAAATCGCCGCGGCGGTCCGGCTGCGCAAGCAGATCGAGGGCGAGGCGTTCCTCATCGCGGCCGGCGCGATCTCCGTGCTCGCCGGCATCCTGATCGTGATCAACCCGATCGCCGGCGCGTACGGCATCGCGCTGCTCGTCGGGATCTACGCCCTGCTCTACGGGATCATGCTGCTCGTGCTGGCCTTCCGGCTGCGGAAACTGGGCGGCACCACCCCGGCCGCCTGAGTACCGTGCGGGGGTGTCGACCCGCGAACTGGTGGTGCTGGGCACCGCTTCCCAGGTGCCAACGCGCCACCGCAACCAGAACGGCTACCTGCTGCGCTGGGACGGCGAAGGCATCCTCTTCGACCCCGGCGAGGGCACCCAGCGCCAGATGCTGCGGGCCGGTGTGGCCGCCACGGACGTCACGCGGATCTGCGTGACGCACTTCCACGGCGACCACAGCCTCGGTCTGCCCGGCGTGATCCAGCGGCTGTCGCTGGACAAGGTCAGCCACCCGGTCCACGCCCACTTCCCGGCCTCCGGCGCGCACTACTTCGAGCGGATGCGGCACGCGACGGCTTTCTACGAACAGGCCGACCTGCGGGAACACCCGATCGCCGAAGACGGCCCGATCGCCACCGGGAAGCTCACCCTCGAGGCGAGGCGCCTGAGCCACCCCGTCGAGGCGTTCGGCTACCGGCTGACCGAGCCGGACGGCCGCACGATGCTGCCCGGGAAGCTGCGGGAACGCGGCATCGCGGGCCCGGACGTCGGCCGGCTGCAGCGAGAAGGGCAGCTGGGAAGCACGAAGCTCGACGACGTCAGCGAGCCGCGGCCCGGCCAGCGGTTCGCGTTCGTGATGGACACCCGCCTCTGCGACGCGGTGTACGCCCTCAGCGAAAACGCCGACACGCTCGTGATCGAGGCGACGTTCCTGGCCGAGGACACCTCACTGGCAAGAGACTTCGGCCACCTCACCGCGCAGCAGGCCGCCCGCGTCGCCGCCGAGTCCGGCGTCCGGCAGCTTGTGCTGACCCACTTCTCGCAGCGCTACCCCGATCCGAAGCGGTTCGAAGAAGAGGCGCGGGCGGAGTTCGACGGCGAAATCGTGGTGGCCGAGGACCTGGAGCGGGTCCAGGTGCCGAAACGGCGTTCCTCCCCAACCGGGCGGTGAGCGCCGTAGGCTGCATCTCGTGAGCCAGCCGATCCTGATGACCGTCGACGACGATCCCGCCGTGTCCCGCTCGGTCGCCCGTGACCTGCGCCGGCGCTACGGGAAGGACTACCGCGTCATCCGCGCCGACTCCGGCCCGGACGCCCTCGACGCGCTGCGCGAGATCAAGCTGCGCGGCGACGCCGTCGCGGCCATCCTCGCCGACTACCGGATGCCGCAGATGGACGGCATCGCCTTCCTCGAGAAGGCGATGGACCTGTTCCCGCACGCCCGCCGCGCCCTGCTGACCGCCTACGCCGACACCGACGCCGCGATCCAGGCGATCAACGTCGTCGACGTCGACCACTACCTGCTCAAGCCGTGGGACCCGCCGGAGGAGAAGCTCTACCCGGTGATCGACGCGCTGGTCGAGACCTGGAAAGCGGTCGGAGACCGGCCGGTCGAGGAGGTCAAGCTCATCGGCCACCGCTACAACTCGCCGTCGTTCCACCTGCGCGACTTCCTCGCCCGCAACGCGGTGCCCTACCGCTGGTACTCGGTCGACGACGACGAGGCCTGCCGGATCCTGCAGGCCGCCGAGGCCACCGACAAGGACATCCCGGTCGTCGTCACCCCGGACGGCACCGTCCTCAAGAACCCGTCCGGCAGCGAGATCGCCGACGCGGTCGGCCTGTCGACCCGGCCGGCGCAGGAGTTCTACGACCTCGTCGTCATCGGCGGCGGCCCGGCCGGCCTCGGCGCCGCGGTGTACGGCGCTTCCGAGGGCCTGCGGACCGTGCTCGTCGAGAAGAAGGCGACCGGCGGCCAGGCGGGCACGAGTTCGCGCATCGAGAACTACCTCGGCTTCCCCGACGGCGTCTCCGGCGCGCAGCTGACCGACCGGGCGCGGCGCCAGGCGCAGAAGTTCGGCGCCGAGGTGCTGACCGCGCGCGACGTCGTCGGCCTGGAGGCCCGCGGCTCGGCGCGGGTGATCACCTTCGGCGACGGCAGCGAGATCGCCGCGCACTCGGTGATCCTCGCCAGCGGCGTCACCTACCGCGCTCTGGAAGCCGAGGGCGTCGAAGAGCTCAGCGGCCGCGGTGTCTACTACGGCTCGGCCGCGACCGAGGCACCCGAGTGCAAGGGCGAGCACGTCTACATCGTCGGCGGCGCGAACTCCGCGGGCCAGGCGGCGGTGTTCTTCTCCCGGCACGCCAGCGACGTCACGATCCTGGTGCGCGGCGAGTCGCTCGAAGCGTCGATGTCGCACTACCTGATCGAGCAGATCGCCGGCATCGAGAACATCCACGTCCGGACGCACACCACCGTCAAGCAGGTGCACGGCGACGGGCACCTCGAGCGGATCACGCTGTGCGAGGACGGCGTCACCGAGACGGTCGAAAGCGGGCACCTGTTCATCTTCATCGGCGCCGCCCCGCGCACCGACTGGCTCGGCGACGACATCCACCGCGACGAGCACGGCTTCGTGTGCACCGGGCCGGACCTGCTGAAGGCCGGGCAGCGACCGGCCGGCTGGACGCTCGATCGTGATCCGCACTACCTCGAGTCGTCCATCCCCGGCGTGTTCGTGGCCGGTGACGTGCGGTCGCAGTCGGTCAAGCGGGTGGCGTCCGCGGTCGGCGAGGGCGCGATGGCCGTGACGCTGGTACACCGGTACCTGGAGGAACAATGAGCGCACTGCCGCGGGAGGAGCTTCGCGGGCTCTTCCTGTTCGAACACCTTTCCGAAGACCAGCTCGACTGGATCGCCGCCAACGCCGTGCTCGAGGAGTACGCGGCCGACTCGACCGTCATCAGCGAGGGCGGCGAGGCGACCTGCTTCTACGTCCTGCTGAACGGCGCGATCCGGATGACGCGCATGGTCAGCGGCACCGAGGTGGAGACCAACCGGTCCGACCAGCGCGGCGCCTACTTCGGCGCGACGCAGTTCTTCGTGCACCAGGAGACCGAGCACACCTACAACGCCACCGTGCGCGCGCTCTCCGACGTCACGTTCCTGGCGCTGCCGTCCAGGGAGTTCTCCTTCGAGTTCCGCAAGTGGTTCCCGATGGCGACGCACCTGCTGGAGGGCATGTACCTCGGCTGGCGCAACAGCGACACGGTGATCGGCTCCCGCCGCCGCCTGCTGGCGCTGGGCGAGCTGTCGGCGGGTCTGACGCACGAGCTGAACAACCCGGCCGCGGCCGCCGTCCGGGCGACGTCCGCCCTGCGCGAACGTGTCGCCGGCATGCGCCACAAGCTCGCCTTCCTGGCCAAGAAGGACATCGAACCCGAGCTGCTCTACCAGCTCATCGACGTCCAGGAACGCCTGGTCAAGCAGGTCGCGCAGGCCGAGAAGCTGACGGCGATGCAGCAGGCCGACCGCGAGGACGAGATCACCGACTGGTTCGACGACCGCGGCATCGACGGCGGCTGGGACCTCGCCGACATCTACGTCCGCGCCGGGCTGACCACGGCGGACCTGGACCACGTGCTGGAGCAGGTCGGCGACACCTTCATCGACGGCGCCGTCCGCTGGCTCGCCTACGCGCTCGAGACCGAGATGCTGATGGGCGAGATCGAGGACTCCACCACGCGAATCTCCGCGCTGGTCGGCAAGGCCAAGCAGTACTCGCAGATGGACCGGGCGCCGCACCAGTGGGTCGACGTCCACGACGGCCTCGACTCCACGCTGGTGATGTTGTCCGGCAAGATCGGCGGTGGCGTCCGGGTCGTCAAGGAGTACGACCGCAGCCTGCCGAAGATCCCCGCGTACCCGGCCGAGCTGAACCAGGTCTGGACGAACATCATCGACAACGCCCTCGGCGCGATGAAGGGCGAGGGCACGCTGACCCTGCGGACGTGGGGGGAGAACGACCAGGTGCGCGTCGAAATCGGCGACACCGGGCCGGGCATCCCGGCGGACATCAAGCCGCGGATCTTCGAGCCGTTCTTCACGACCAAACCGGTCGGCGAGGGCACCGGCCTGGGCCTGGACATCTCGTGGAAGATCGTCGTCGAACGCCACCAGGGCGACCTGCGCGTCGAATCCGAACCCGGGAACACCCGGTTCGAGGTCTGCCTGCCGACGGTCGAGCAGGCCTCGCTCTGATGGCTTCCGTCCCGACGGTCACGACCGAACTCGGGGCGCTGGTCGGGCTGGCGGGCGACGGGGTCCGCGTGTGGCGCGGGATCCCGTACGCCCGGCCGCCGGTCGGGCAGCTGCGGTGGAAGGCGCCGCGGCCGCCGTCGCTGTCGGGTGGCGTGCACGTGGCGACCGAGTACGGGCCGCACGCGATGCAGTCGCCGGACCCGATGAACCCGTCCGCCGTCTGCGACGAGGACTGCCTGTACCTCAACGTCTGCACGCCCGAGGGCCCCGCGCCGGAGGGCGGCCGGCCGGTGCTGTTCTGGCTGCACGGCGGCGGCTACCGCGTCGGCCACGGCGAACAGCTGGGTGACGGCGAGGAGTTCGCGCGCGCCGGGATCGTCGTGGTCACCGTCAACTACCGGCTCGGCTCGCTCGGCTTCCTGCACCTGGGCGACATCTTCGGTGAGTCCGAATCGGACGCCGGCGTGTGCGGGTTCCTCGACCAGGTCGAGGCGCTGAAGTGGGTGCGCCGCAACATCTCCGCGTTCGGCGGGGATCCCGCGCGGATCACCGTCTACGGCGTTTCGGCGGGCGCGAAGAGCGTCGGGAACCTGCTGGGCAGCCCGCTGGGCCGGGGGTTGTTCGCGCAGGCGATCAGCAGTTCCGGCGGCGCGGACCACGTGGCGACGCCGGAAGCGGGGACCGCACTGGCGCGACGGCTGCTGGACGAGGTCGGCTGCCATGACATCGACGGGCTACGGGCGTTGCCCGCCAAGGAGTTCGTCGAGGCCCAGGAGCGGATCCTCACCGGCTTCCAGGCGCTGTGGCTCTGGCGCCCGACGCTGCACCCGCGGGTGCTGCCCGAGGTGCCGATCGGCCCGATCCGGCGGGGGAGCGCGGCCGGGATCCCGCTGCTGATCGGCTGCAACAGCAACGAAGGCAGCACGTACGCGATGATGCTCGGCGACGAAATCGCCACCGCTCCGGCGTCCGGTGTGCTCGCGGGCATCCTCGGCGAGGAAGGCGCTTCGCGGCTTCTCGAGACGTACCTCCGGCGCGTCCCCGACCTCAAGGCCGCGAAGATCGCCGCGATGGGCGACGAACGCTACGGCATCCCGACGCAGCGGCTGGCCGACGCGCAGTCCGCGCACGCCCCGGTGTACCGCTACCGCATCGACATCGCCGCGCCCGGCGTGCCCGAGCAGCTCGACGGCGGCCACGGCACCGAAACCACGATGGCGTGGAAGGTGCCGCTTCCGCTGGCCGCGCAGGGAACCGCGGTGAACCCGGCGCGGGAACGGGCGGCGCTGCTCATCCACCGCGCCTGGCTGAGGTTCGTGCGGGACGGCGTCGCGGACGCGGACGGGCCCGAATGGCCGCCGTACGGTCCGGAGCTGCGGCCGGTGCTGGTCTTCCGGGAAGACACCGATCTGGTCCTCGATCCGCGCTCCGACGAGCGGAAAGCCTGGGGTGACACGGAATGGGCGTCCGGGACCTGGTTCCCGGTGACCTGAGCGCGTTCCTTTGTGGACACCGTGTTTCTTGAGTTCCACCCCTGTGAGTGACGATGTTCGAACGCGCGTTCGAGTAGTGTTGCCGTTATGGACGCGAACCGAGTTTCGGCAAGGTCAGGGTCACCGCTGCGGTGGTCAACCAGCTCAGCAGATCGGAGAGGGGAATGCGGGAAAGCCGTTCCGGCCAGTCTTCCGCGAGGGCGTGCAGCACGAGTTCGTCGTGCCGGGGCTCCACCCTCGTCAGGGTTATCCCGGGCGGGAGTTCCGGCAGGGGAAGCACGATGGGGTGAAAGCGTTTCGGCGGGCGGAGTTGCCGCTGTCCGATGTGGAGGGTCCGGGGCGCGAGGAGGATGGCGTCTTCCTGAACCTGGGCGTCCAGGGTCAGGTGTCCCCAGTGGGGTTTCTTGGCCCAGTGGAGCTGGAGCAGGCCGCTGCTCGCCGGGGCGGCGACGATCCCGGGCCGGACCCGCGCCACCCTTTCGCGGAGCACGTCCGCGGAGACGGCGATCCGCAGGTCCACGCGCGCCGGCTTGGCGGCGGGGGCGGGGAGTGAGCGGAGGCGCACGTCTTCGGCGAGCACGGTGACCCGCCGCAGCGGAATGCGGCCGCCTTCGGCCTCGGGCCAATCGACGTCTTCGGCGACGATGCGCACGTCGCCGAGGCGTCCGGTGGCCAGGCGGAGGCTGTCGGCGGGGTAGTCGAGTTCGGCGAGGGTGAGGCCGACTTCGCGGTCACCCACCTTCGCGGTCAGCCTGCGGCCGACGAGCTGCTCGGTGACGGTGCGCACGAGGGCGGCCGGCGTGACCGGGACGTTCGGGAGCAGGGAACGCCCGGCCGCGGCCAGGCCGGCCAGCTCGGGCCAGGGTGACCAGCCGTCGAACCACCTGCCGTCGCTCATCCGTCCAGTGTCACCCAAGGACACCGGCGGCGGCGACGGCGGGTGGTTCCCGACGGGGCCGGTGGAACGTCTCCGGTCACCGACCGGCGAAGCGGGCGATGATGCCGGTCACGACCAGCCAGAACACCGCGGCCAGGCCGTAGTCGAGGATGACGGCCAGGCTGGGGCTGTCCACCGGGAACAAGCCGGGCCAGAACAACGCGAGAGGAACGGCCAGCGACTTGATGAACTGGAAGAAGGCGTTCCCGGCGTTCGCGCCGGCGAGCACCATGATCATGTAGAGAACTTCGATCCCCGCGAAGATCGCGCCGATCGCCGTGATGACCCGCACGGCCGTGTTCCGTCTGGTGGTGGTTCGCCAAGGAGACATGTCGCGAAAATTCCCGGATCGGGTGACCGATCAAACGCTCCACCCGCAAGATTGCGCCGTTCGGCCCTGTCCCATTGCTCTCCGCCCCCCGATCGGCACGACCAGTAACCACCTAGCCACCCTGGCGGCAAGGGTTGCCCCCGTTCCCGGCGCAGTGTCGTCCCTGCAAGTACGCGTGTCGTCCATCGAGGTTCGCGTGTCGTCCCTCTGGGTGCGCGTGTCGTCCGTTGGGGTGCGTGTGTCGTCGGTCCGGGTACGCGTGTCGTCCGCCCGGTCCCTCGCCAGTGCACCTCGAAGCGCGCATCGCCTCGCCAAGCACCACCATCTCGGCCGGCTCGCTCCCTACCCCGCACCCCGGCCGCCTCACCGAGCAGCCGGGCGACAGCCCAGTCCTGCACGGCGAGCCCGACCGACTTGAACACCGTCCGCCCACCAACCACCGGCGCCCGGCGCAACGCCGAACCCAGCTCGACCAGCTCCGCACGCCCGAGAAGCCCGCTGTCCACCGCATGGATCACCTCGCCCGCCTCCGTGAGAGCGGCGTCGACCTGATCCACCACCACGCATTCCGCGGCGCCCAGCAGCTCGGCCGGCAGCTCCCGCATGGACGGCAGGTACGAGCCGATCGCGTTGACGTGCACCCGTTCGGGCAAGTCATCCCCACTAAAGAGAGGAGTGCTCGATGAAGTAGCACAACAGACGACCTCCGCATCGGCCACCGCCTCCGCGGCGTGACGTGCCACCCGCACCGCCACCGACGGGAACTCGGCGCTCAACCGGTCCGCCAGCACCGAAGCGCGCGAGCGGTCACGACCGAACACCGACACCCGGCGCAACGGCCGCACCGCGGCCACCGCGCGTACCTGGTCGGCGGCCTGGGCGCCGGTGCCGAGCAGTGCCAGCCGGCTCGCCGAGGGCGGGGCGAGCAGGTCCGTGGCGACGCCGGACACCGCGCCCGTGCGCAGGGCGGTGACCTCGACCGCGTCCGCGACCAGCTGGCCCTCGGCCGTGTTCCACACCAGCGTGCCCAGGATCATCGGGGTGCGGCCGGGGGAGAGGTTGAGCGTCTTCACCACCGTGGTCGACGTCGGTATGTGGCAGGCCGCCATCACCAGCGTCGTCGCCTCGGCGAAGGACAAGCGTTGCGGCACCTCGAAACGGCCGGCGGCCAGGTCGAGGAACGCTTCGCGGACCGCTTCGACGGCGGCCGGCATCGGCACCGCCCTCCGGACAGCGTCGGCGTCGAGCATGGGCGCCCCTTCGGCGTCGGACCTGTCGCTAGCCTGGCGGCATGTCCGAGGCCAGGCAAGAGGAGCAGCGGTTCTTCCGCGACGACTGGTACGGCGAGGAGCTCACCGGGCGGCACTACGCGCGGTGCGAGTTCCACGAGGTCGACTTCTCGGAGGCGATCACGCGGAACTCGGTCTTCACCGACTGCGTGTTCGGCAACGTGCGCTTCAACGCGTCGCGGCACACGGACACGGCGTTCACCGGCTGCTCCTTCCAGCGGTGCAACTTCTTCGACGCCGAGTTCACCGGGTGCAAGCTCGTCGGCGCCACGTTCACCGAGTGCGAGCTGCGGCCGTTGCGGGTCACCGGTGGCGACTGGTCGTTCGCGGGGCTGGCGGGTGCCGACCTGCGGGCCGTCACCTTCCAGGGCGTCCGGATGCGCGAGGCCGACCTCACCGGAGCGAACTGCGCCGGCGCGGTGTTCGCCGACGTCGACCTGTCCGGGGCGTCGCTGCACGCCGTCAAGCTGCCGAAAGCCGAGCTGCGGGGCAGTGACCTCTCCGCGCTCGACCCGCTGAACGCCGAGCTGGCCGGGGCGATCGTGTCACCCGAACAGGCTGCGGTGCTCGTCACGTCGCTGGGGCTGCGGGTCCGGGCGTAGGCTCGTCGCGATCGGGAAGGGAGCGCCCATGGGTGTGGTGACACCGGGTTTCCAGGGCCGGGCACGCAGCGGCAACCCGCGGCTGCCACCCGGGCAGTACCTGGCCGAGGACTTCCCGGTGCTGTCGGCGGGGCCGACCCCGCGCGTGCGCACCGAAACGTGGGAGTTCACCGTCACCACCGAGACGGGTGAGAAGCGCACCTGGAGCTGGGCGGAGCTGATGGCCCTGCCCAGCGAGAAGCCCACAGTGGACATCCACTGCGTCACCCAGTGGTCCAAACTGGACACTCGCTGGCGCGGTGTTTCGGTCGACACGCTGGTCGGCGGGCTCGACACCGAGGCCGACTACGTCATGGTGCACGCCTACGGCGGGTACACGACGAACCTGCCGCTGGCCGACCTGCTCGACGGCCAGGCCTGGATCGCCTACGAGTACGGCGGCAAGCCGCTGACCCCCGAGCACGGCGGTCCGGCGCGGCTGCTCGTGCCGCACCTGTACTTCTGGAAGTCCGCGAAATGGGTGCGCGGGCTGGAGCTGAAGACCCGGGACGAGCCGGGCTTCTGGGAGAACGCCGGCTACCACGACTACGGGGATCCATGGCGCGAACAGCGGTATCAGGGCGACTAGCCTGGCGGGTTGCCCGCCTGGCCGGCTTCCGCGACGAGACACCGACGGCGCGCACGCTCGTCTTCGACCTGCCCGGCTGGCCGGGACACCTGGCGGGCCAGCACGTCGACGTCCGGCTCACGGCCGCCGACGGTTACCGTGCGCAGCGCAGCTATTCCCTGGCGGCGCCGTCGAACGGTGACAGCGTGGAGCTGACGGTGCAGCGCGTCGCCGACGGCGAGGTGTCCGAGCACCTCACCGGCCCGTACGCGATCGGCGACCCGGTCGAGATCCGCGGCCCGATCGGCGGCTGGTTCGCCTGGCGCCCGGCGGACCCGGCCCCGGTCCTCCTGATCGCGGGCGGCTCGGGCATCGTCCCCCTGATGGCGATGATCCGCGCCCGCCGCGCGGCCGGTGTCCGCACGCCGTTCAAGCTGATCTACTCCCTGCGCACCCCGGCGGAGCTGTACTACGCGGACGAGCTGCGCACACCTGTCGCGGGCGTGGACGTCACGTACGTGTACACGCGCGAGCTCCCCGAAGGCCGCCCGGGCATCCCTCGCCGCATCGACGTGGCCACGATCAACACGGCGGGCTGGCCGGCCGAGTTCGGGGCGTCGTGCTTCGTCTGCGGCCCGACGGGCTTCGTGGAGACGGTGGCGGACATCCTGGTCGCCCTGGGCCACGACCCGCACCGGATCCGCACGGAACGCTTCGGCCCCAGCCGCGACTGACCGGCGCGGCCGGAGGCACCTGTCAGGCATCCGATGAATAGGTGACCCTTTGCTCCGCTGAGCGGGAAATTGTCGACATCCCGCCGGAGAGATCCTATCTTTCGACCATGCTGACCAAGTGGGGCTCGACGCGGCGCCGCACCGTGGTGACCGTTCTCCTCGGCGCGAGCGCCCTGCTCGCCACAACCGGCCCGGTGGCGGCGGCCACCCCCGACCGGGACGTCTACGTCTCGCCCGACGGCTCCGACCGGGCCGCCGGCACGTCCGCGCATCCCGTGCGGACTCTCGACCGCGCCCGCGACCTCGTGCGGCAACGCGCGCCGCGGCTGACCCGGGACCTCACCGTCCACCTCGCGCCCGGTGTCTTCCGGCTGACCGCGCCACTGCGGCTCGACGCGCGAGACTCCGGCGGCAACGGCCACCGCGTCATCTGGCAGGGGAGTGGCGACACCGAGCTGAACGGCGGCGTGCAGGTCACCGGCTGGCGGCCCGTGCCGGGTCGTCCGGGGCTGTTCGCCGCGCCCGCGCCCGCGGGGCTGGACAACACCCGCCAGCTCTACGTCGACGGTGTCCGCGAGCAGCGCGCCCGCGGTCCCTTGCCGGTGACCCTCAAGGCCACGGCCACCGGCTACACCGCCGACGCGGACACGCTCGCCCACTGGCGCAACCCGAAGGACGTCGAGTTCGTGTACGTCTCGGGCGAGGCGCTCTGGAACGTCCAGCGCGACGGCCTCGGCCAGTGGACCGAACCGCGCTGCCCCCTCGCCGCCGCCGAAGGCACGACGATCACCATGGCCAACCCGTGCTGGGACAACTCGACGAAACGCGTGCTGTTCCCGGACATCCCCGGCCGCAGCGTCAACATGGTCGGCCCGGCCGACCTCACCAACGGGCGGCACCCCACCTACGCCGAGAACGCCTTCGAACTGCTCGACACCCCCGGCGAGTGGTACCTCGACCGGTCCGCCCACGTCGTCTACTACCTGCCGAAGCCGGGCCAGGACCTGCGTCGCGCGGATGTCGAAATGCCCGTGCTGGAGAAGCTCCTCGACGCACGGGGCTCGGCCGACGCGCCGATCCACGACGTCGCCTTCCGCGGCCTGCGCTACTCCTACGCGACCTGGCTGACGCCGTCGTCGCCCGAGGGCTTCTCGGAAATCCAGGCGGGGTACACGATCACCGGCGCCGACGGCTGGGCCGTCCAGGGCCTGTGCCAGTTCGTGCCCGGCGGCACCTGCCCGTACGCCTCGTGGACGCGGGAACCCGCGAACGTCTCCGTTTCGCACGGCCGGCGCGTCGAATTCGCCGACAGCGTGTTCGCCCACCTCGGCGGCGCCGGGCTCGATCTGATCGACGGCACCAAGGAATCCCAGGTGCGCGGCGACGTCTTCACCGACATCTCCGGCAACGGCGTCCAGATCGGCGGCGTCGCCCAGCCCGTCACGGACGCCGACGCCGACGTCGTGCGGGACGTCCAGGTCACCGACAACCACCTCTACGGCCTGCCGCGCGAATTCCACGGCGGTGTGCCGATCGTCAACGGCTACACCGTGCGGAACACCATTTCCCACAACCAGATCGACCACGTCGGCTACTCGGCGATCTCCGTCGGCTGGGGCGGCTGGCCGGACAAGATCAAGCGCCCCGCGACACCGAACCTGTCGCACGACAACGTCGTCTCGGACAACCTGATCTTCGACTACATGCAGATGCTCGACGACGGCGGCGGCATCTACACGCAGGGCATCACCGGCAGTTCCCTCGACGACGGCGAAAAGGTCACCGGCAACGTCATCCACGACCAGTGGGGGCTCGGCAAGGGCGTCTACACCGACAACGGCAACACCTACGAAACGATCCGCGGCAACGTCCTCTACCGCACGCCGTACTTCAACGTCGGCACGGTGCACGTCGACTACCGCGACGACCTCGGCAACAACGACCCGACGCTGGTCGAGGGCAACTACTGGGAGCAGGGCGACCGCGACAAGGTGGACAAGGGCGCGATCACCCGCGGCAACCAGCTCCTGGCCAGCCCGGCCGACGCGCCGGCCGCGATCGTCGCGAACGCGGGCCTCGAACCGGCTTACCGCAAGCTGCTCACCCGCCAGGTCGGCGGCCACGCCCCGGCCGAAGCGCCGTCACGCGTCGGCACCTTCGCGGTGGCGGGCAAGTTGTACGCGACCTGGAACCCGACGTTCGCCTTCAACAACGCACCGGTGACGCACTACGTGGTAACGGCCTCAGGTGGCGGCCGCTCGTTCTCGACCACGGTGACGGCGGCGGACTTCGCAAAGCGCGCGTACGCCGAAGTGCCCGGCCTGACGGACGGAACCCCGTACACGGTGACGGTCGCGGCGCGCAACGCGTACGGAACGAGCGAGCCGTCACTGCCATCTGCGGCGGTGACGCCGGGCCTGAAACCCGTGGCACTGCCGGGAGTCCCGACGAGCGCACGGGCCCTGCCGAGCAGCACGGCGGCCTCGATCCGCTGGAACCCCCCGTCCGCGGCGGGCGACACCCCGGTCCTGGCGTACGTGATCACGGTGTCCGACGGCCGGACGATCCGCGTGGAGGGCCGCGACGCCCTGGTGACCCAGCCGACGGTCAAGGGAATGACGAGGGTGGTGGACGGCCTGCACCCGGCAACGGCGTACACGTTCACGGTCGCGGCGGTCACGGCCACGGGAACGGGCCCGGCGGCGACTTTCACCGCCACGACACCGGCCGCCTGAGCTGGTTCGGCAGCGCTGTCCACAATTCCGCCGAGATGTGGACAGCCCTGCTGGACGAGCCGCAATCCACCGGTTCCGTCGGAGGTGGCCGATAGACTGGACTCGGGGACGCCCCCCTTGGGAGGGCGGGGGCGCCTGCAAAGTCTTTTAACCTGGTTGCGGGGCGGGCACGGCTCTCGTTGATCATGTGATTGTCGAAGTCCCATGATCGTGTGAGAGAGCCGTGCCCGCCGCGCAATCGTGCC
>NZ_JBSGBQ010000028.1:0-120183 GCF_053601335.1 Amycolatopsis sp. NPDC004747
CGCACAACCAGAACGCGCGCCGCAGCCAGACCGTCGAGATCATCATCTCGCAGGCCAAGGCGGCCGGCATCGAGGTCAAGGACGAGACCGACGCCGGCTTCCTCAAGGGTGGCCGCGTCTCGACCGGTGACTACGACGCGGCGCTGTTCGGCACCTCGGTGCGGTTCAAGGGTCCGCTGAGCAGCATGTACAGCTGCCCCGCCCACGGGGGACAGCGGAACCACCAGGGGCTCTGCGCACCCGAGATCGACAACGCCTTCGACCGGGCCGTGCGGGCGACGGACGAGAGCGCGATGGTCCAGGCCTACCAGGACGCCGACAAGGCGATCGCGGACGAATACGCGACCCTGCCGCTGTTCCAGCCGCCGAGCATGTGGGCGTTCAAGGGCATCGACCGCGTCTACCTGCAGTCGTACGACGGTGTTCTGTGGAACGCCGGCGAATGGTCGCGCACCGGGTGACGGCGACCGGTGGTTCACACCCGGAGCGAAGCGGTCTCACAGCGGAAGCACCGGGCCTCCTCGGCACCGGAAGCGAGGTGACGGCGAGCGAACCCGGCGTCGTACATGCCGTCGGGGTACAGCCGGATCGCCTGCTCCCAGTGGTGTTCCGCGAGAGCCCGGTCACCACGGCCCATGGCCACGTGCGCGAGCCCTTCCAGGGCCCGGGCCTCATACCGGTTCGACGCCAGCTGGACCGCCTTCTCCCGCGCGTGGCCGAACACCTGCTGCGCCTGATCGAGCTCGTTCAGCGCGAGGTTCGCTTCGCCGAGCATGTTCAGCGCTTCGCATTCGACCTTCCAGAAGCCGAACTGCCGCGCCAGCGAAAGCGCGGCCCGCCCGGACTCGATGGCCTCGCTCAGTGAGCCGAGCGTCCGCTGAACGCCGGCCAGCCCGGTCATCGCGGCCGCTCGGCCCTGGTCGAACTTCATCGCGGTGCTCGTGTGCAGCATCCGGGTGAACTCGGTGACCGCCTGTTCGTGCCGGCCTTGGTAGTAGAGGACGATCGCCACGTTCCACGACGTCAGGAGCCGGCGGCGGGGATGGTTGTCGTCCGCCACGATGGCGAGGGCCCGGTTCAGGTGCTGCAGGGCGAGGTCGAACTGGCCGAGGTCCCGGTAGATGACACCGAGGTTGTTCGCCACGGAGGCGTGGACGAAGCTCGTGGGAACGTTCGTCAGCAGCCGGTCGGCCGCGACGAAGGCGTCGCGGCTTTCCTTCAGGAGGTCGTCGTCGAGGCAGAGCCTGCCGAGCTCGACGAACTGCGCCGCCTCACCGTGGTGGTCGCCCAACGCGCGGAACGCCTTCAGCCCCTGCTCGATGTAGTCCTTCGCGTCGGCAATCCACTTGCGTTCCCGGCAGATCGCCGCGAGCCCGACGAGGCAGGCGGCTTCGGCGCGGCTGTCGTTCAACAGCCGCGCCGCCCGCAACCCCTCCCTGAACAGGGAATGGGAAGCGCCGCCGTAGTTGTTGCGCAGCCTGAGCAGCGGCTGCAGCACGCACGGGAACTGCCAGGCGTGCCCGTGGAAACCCTGGTCCGCCGCCACTCTCGCGGCCGCGAGGATGTTGCTGTACTCGGTGTTGAGCGCGCCGACGGCCTGCTCGGCGGAGCCGACCGCTCTCTCGTTTTCCGGCGGGTGCTGGATCCGCGGCGTGACGTGGGCGGTGTCGTTGTCGAGGAGTTCGCACCACTTCGCCGCGCAATGGAGGTAGTAGTCGAGCAGGCGTTCCCAGAAGATCCGCTGCTCCCGGGGGTCTTCGGACTCCCCGAAGATCTGCCGGGCGCAGTCCCTGACGAGGTCGTGGAAGTAGAAGCGGTCGCCGGTGCGCTGCTTGACGAGGTTGTCGTCGAACAACGACTCCAGGACGTCTTCGGCGTGGTCGACCGAAAAGCCGGTCACCGCGGCCAGCAGGTACGCGTCGAAATCGGTTCCCGGGTGCGCACCCAGGAGCCGGAAAGCCCGCTGCTGATCCGGCTGGAGGTAGCGGTAGGACACGCGGAGGACGGCCAGCACGCCACGGTCTTCGGTCTCGAGCAGCCGGGCACGCTGGCGCTGGTCCTGGAGCCGCCGGACCAGGTCGGCGACCTGCCACATGGGCCTGCTGCGCAGGCGGGCACCCGCGATGCGGATCGCCAGCGGCAACCGGCCGCACAGCTCGACCACCTCGCCCACGGCCTCCAGGTCGTCGCCCGCGCTCCGGTCGACCACCTGGGTGAACAGTGTCACGGCTTCGGCCTGGGTGAGGACGTCGAGGGACATCGCGACGGCGCCGTCGAGCGCCGTGAGCTTGCGCCTGCTCGTGACGAGCACCAGCACACCCGCGGCACCCGGCAGCAGGACACGCACGTGTTCCGCGTCGACGGCGTTGTCGAGCACCAGCAGGGCCCGCTTGCCGGCCAGGTGCGAGCGCCACAGGGCGCGGCGCCCGTCCAGGCCGGGCGGGACCAGTTCGGGGGGCACGCCGCTGTCCCGGAGCAGGGTGTCGAGCGCCTGCTCGGCCGGCACCGGATCCACTCCCGGGCTGAACCCGTGGAGGTCCACGAAGTACTGCCCGTCCGGGTAGTCGTCGGCGACGCGGTGCGCGAGGTGGACCGCCAGGGTGGTCTTCCCCACGCCGCCCATGCCGTCGATCGCGGAGATCACCAGCGCGGTGGGCGCGGTGTCCTTCGCCGCGGCGAGCAGGCGGGTCAGCTCGGCCGCCCGGCCGGAGAAGTCCCTGATGTCGTGCGGGAGGAAGAACCGGCGGGCCGGCGCGCCGGCGGGCGGTGGCGCGGTGGTGGCCGGGACCGCGGCGGGACCGGCGTCCGCCGCCGCGGTGGGTTCGCCGGTGGACTCGCCGCTCAAGATCGCCGCGTGCAGCCGGCGGAGCCGGGGACTCGGGTCCACCCCCAGCTCTTCGGCCAGGATCCGCCGCCCTTCCTCGTAGACGGTGAGGGCGTCCGCCTGGCGCGAAACGAGGTGGAGGGCGTGGATGAGCTGTCCGCGAAGCGACTCCCGGAGCGGGTTCGCACCGACCAGTTCGTACAGCTCGCCCACCACGGCCGCGGGCTCACCCGCTCGGATGCGCGTCTCGATCAGTTCCTCGACGGCGGTGAGCCGCTGTTCGTCGAGGCTCGCCGCCACACTGGTGATCGTGGTCCCGTGCAGACCGGCCAGCGCGGCGCCCCGCCAGAGCCGGAGGGCGGCGCGGTAGCGGTCGGCGGCCTGGCGGAGATCACCGTTCGCGGCCGCGGCCCGGGCTTCCTCAGTGCGCTGGAAGAACTGGTAGGAATCGATCGAATCGGACGGAATGTTCATGCGGTAGCCGACGTCGGTCCGGAGGATCCCGGCCTCGGTGGCGACTCCGGTCGCGGCGAGCTTCCGGCGGAGGCTGCTGACCGCGTTGTGAATCTGCTGCCGCGCCGATTGCGGCGGGGTCTCCCAAAGTTCGTTTGCTATTCGTTCGTCCGGAATGACCTGGTTGGCGCTGAGGACGAGCAAAGCGAGCAGTTTTTGCTGACGGATGCCGGCAATTTCGATCGTCTGACCGGACGACCGGATTTCCAGCGGTCCCAAGATCCGGAACTCCACGGCTTCCTCCCCGGGCCGACGGTCGCCACGGCGTCGTCGAGCGGTGTTTCGCCGTCCGACGTCGCGGCGCTTCAAGATCTTCGCCCAGGGTAGCGGACAAGTAGCGGCGGGGTAGCGGGCGGTGCTACCGTCCGATGCGCTTTGTTGACAGCGCGTGTTTTGCAGCAGTATCGGAGGGGGAGAGATGATCAGGACGTTCGTGATCGGAACGGCGAGTGCGGTCGCGGTGCTCGTCGCCGTGGTCGCCACCGGAACGCCGGCCGGCGAAGCACCGCAGCAGAACCAGGTCTCGCAGAACGACGTGGTCGGTGCCGGGCCCCAGGGGTGGGACTGGAACTAGGTCGTCCGGTGTGGCCGTCACGACGCGGTCGCGCCCGTGTCGCCGAAGGCGGCGAGACCGAACGCGGTCTCCGCGGATTCCTGCTCACCGCCGTCGTCCTGGTGTTCAGCTTCGCCGTCTCGTGCTTCGTCCAGTTCGGCGGTGGTCCCGTCTTCGGCGATCTGCGCGCGCGGCTCGGTGCCTACCAGGTGGTGTGGCCGCAGGAGTGGGTCTTCTTCACCGGGAACCTGGACAAGGACACGGTCGTCGCTTACCAGGCCGGTGCGGACGGCCACTTGGGCCGCCGGTTCGAACGGCAGGTCTGGGACGGCCAACGCGGCGGGCTCGACCGCGGTATCGACGTCGCCACGAGCGAGGCGTGGGACATCGCGCGCCGGATACCGGACCGGTATTGGCAATCGTGCGGGAACACCCCCGAGGCGCGGTGTGAGCGATTGCCGGATCCGGCCCTGGTGTTCCCGCTGAAGGCGCTTTCCGCGCAGCCGCGGCTCTGCGGAGCGCTGGTGCTCGCGCTGGAACACGTCGTCCCGTCCGGAGCCGGCCGGCTCCCGGACGGGCCGTGGCTGCCCCGCCGGGCGGCGGCCGTGAACGTGCGGTGCGGGGACCGGTGAGCGTGCGGAGCCGTCTCGGCCCGGCCATCGACCGCCACGAACCGCGAAGCGCGCTGTTCGCGGCGGGCCGGAGCCTGCTGGCCTGCGCTCAGCTCGGCGTTCTCCTGTTCAACTCGGACGCGACCCTGTTCGCCGATTCACCGGCGGTCCCGGGCGGTGTGCGGTGCGGTGGCCTGCGGTCGGTCTCGCTGTGGTGCCTGCTGGGCGAGCAGGGCAGCGGCCCGGTGCTCGCCCGCACCGTGGCCATCGCGACCCTCGTGCTGGTCCTGATCGGTGCCGTACCGCGGTGGACGTGCATCCCGCACTGGTACGTCAACTTCAGTCTCGCGGCGGCCATCCCGCTGACCAACGGTGGCGACCGGGCCGCCGAGATCACCGCGCTGCTGCTGATCCCGATCTGCCTGGCCGACGACCGCGGCTGGCAGTGGAGCCCGGTGCGGGAGCCGCTGCCTGCTTCGTGGCGCGGGAGTTCCTTGGCGGCGACGCTGGTGCTGCGGGCTCAGGTCGCGGTGATCTACCTGGTCGCGGCGACGGCCAAGCTGGGCGATCCGGCCTGGGTGCACGGCCGCGCGCTCGGGATCGTGGCGTTCGACCCCGAATTCGGCTTCCCGGTGCCGGTTCGCACGGTCCTCGAACCGCTGCTGGCGTCGGACGCCCTGGTCGCCGTGGCGACGTGGAGCGTGATCGGCGTCCAGTACGCGATCGTGATCGCGATCATGGGCGGACGCAGGTCGCGGGCGCTGGCACTGGTCCTCGGTGCCGGTCTGCACCTGGCGATCGCGGTGCTGCTCGGCATGCCGAGTTTCGGGCTGATCATGATCGCGCTGCTGCTGTGCGCGGCGAATCCGGCCGGGGCCGCGGGCGGGCGCCGGTGGCGGGCACAACGGAAGGAGGAGGCGCGTGCGCGCTGACCTGGTGATCGAGCGGTTCGAGCCGGATCAGGCCACCCAGGCCGGCTTCGCGGCCTACCACGACGTGGTACTGGCCTGCCAGGCCGCGGACCGGCCGGGGGAACCCGTCCTCCCGCTGGAGGAGCTGGTCGGCCGCATGAGGAAACCCATGCCGGGCATGGGCCGTGCGGTGTACCGGGTGGGCTTGCGGGGCAGCGAGGTCGTCGCGGTCGCGGAAGTGTTCTTCCTCGACGAGGAGAACAGTGACATCGCGGTGGTCAACGTCAAGGTCCACCCGGAGCACCGCCGCGGCGGGATCGGCTCCGCGCTGCTGCGCGCGACCCTGCCCGAGCTGGAAGCGCAGGAGCGCCGCGTGCTCGAGAACTGGGACGTGGTGGCGGGCACCCCCGGGCAGCCGTGGGCCGAGGCCGTCGGCCTCCGGCAGGTCCGCCGGGTCGTCCGGCAGGCGCTGAGCACCGCGACGGCCGACCGGAGGCGATGGGACGTGCCGGTGCCGGCCGGGTACCGGCTGGAGCACTGGGAAGGAACCGCTCCGGAAAACCGCATCGCGTCCTACGCACTGGCCCGCGGCGCGATACACGACGCCCCGGTGGGGGATTCGGACTACCGCTGGCCGGAATACACGGTGGAGCGGGTGCGGGCCGCCGAGGCGGAACTGCGGGCGCAGGGCATCCGCCAGCGTGTGGTGGTCGCCGTGCACGAAGCCACGGGTGCGGTCGCGGCTTTCACGGAACTTTGCGTGCACCCGCGCCGGCCGGACTGGGGGTACCAGCGCGACACCGCGGTCGTGGCCGAACACCGGGGGAACGGCCTGGGCCGGTGTGTGAAGGCGGACATGCTCCGCCGGCTGGTGGCCGAGGCGCCGGAGGTCCGGCGGATCAGCACCACCACCGGTGCCGAGAACACGCACATGATCCGGGTCAACGACGAAGTCGGTTACACGACCCTGCCCACCCTGATCGCCGTGCAGGGCGAGCTCGCCGCGGTGGAAGCGCGGCTGGCGGCCGCCCGGTAGGTCTTCGGCGTGAGTAGCCGACGAGTGCCGCGGGAGTAGCGAGGCGTGTCATGGTTCCCCAGCCGGCGGGAACGGGGTTCTCGCCGACGCGGAGAGCGCGAGGCGCACGCACAGTCGGCGCGAAGAGGGGGCCTGGTGGAGGAACTGCTTGCTGAACGAGAACTGCTGTCCGCGGTGCCGGAGCGGGTGTCCATCGCCCGGCTGGTGATCGTGGACTCTCCGCGCGTCCACGGCGAGCAGGTCGAGCACACCAAGGCGCTCGCCGCGGTGGAGACCCCGCTGCCGCCGGTCGTCGTCCACCGGCCGACCATGAAGGTCATCGACGGGGTGCACCGCGTGCGCGCGGCGGTGTTGCGCGGTGACGACGCCGTCGACGTGCTGTTCTTCACCGGCGAAGACGCGGATGCCTTCGTGCTCGCCGTGGAGCTCAACCACGCGCACGGGCTGCCGCTGTCGACCGCCGACCGCAAGATCGCGGCAGCGCGCATCATCGGCTCCCACCCGACGTGGTCGGACCGGCGGATTTCGGCGGTCACCGGCCTGGCCGCCAGCACCATCGTGACGATCCGGGCGCGTTCGACCGACCGGATCGAGCAGTCGAACGTCCGGATCGGCCGGGACGGCCGGACCAGGCCGGTGGACGGATCCCAGGCACGCCGGCGGGCCGCCGAGCTGATCGCGGCCAATCCGGAGGCTTCGCTGCGCCAGATCGCCAAGGCGGCGCACATCTCGCCGTCGACCGCGAAGGACGTGCGGGCCAGGCTCGCCCGGGGCGAGTCGCCCGTGACGCCGCAGCAGCGGAGACGGGATGCCGCGCAGGAGCCGGTACCGCGCGCGGCGGTGCCGCCGGGGAACGTGCCTCGGCTCGCCGGGCCGCGCGCCCGGGGCGCCGGCCCCGGCCGGGAGCGTGTGCGCGACGCTTCGTCCGCCGAATTCGTCGCGCTCCTCACCAGCGATCCGTCGCTGCGGTTCAGCGAGTCCGGGCGGTTGCTGCTCCGGTTGATCGGGTGCGCCTCGATCGACGACGGCCAATGGGCCGAAATGGTGCACCGGGTGCCCGTTCACCAGCGGGAAAAGGTCGTCATGCTGGCGAATGAATGCGCACTGGCGTGGCGGGTTTTCGCCGAGCGCCTCGAATGCCGTGACGACCGGAGTGCCGCTTCGGGCTGAATGGCGTCCGCGAGGTGAGTGATTTCCCGGCACCGCCGTGCGCACGTTGACACTTCCGGATGGTTATCACTACGGTGAAGAAACACGGCGGCCAAGGGGGGCCCGCCGCGGTTCGGAAAATCTCGGTGATATTTCGGTATTTCGCTGCCGATGGCGCAACCCCTGGGGGTGCTGCGCACGCAGTTGCAGCGATGTCAATTTGCGAATCCGGATTTCACCAGCTCGAAAGAGCGTGACCGGATTCTGCGGTGCCACCGCCGTCCGGCGGTTGATTTCGCTTCTCGAGGAAAGGGGGTGTGCTGTGGAGAAGGTTCTGGGCATCAGCGAGCAGGAGCTCATGGAGAAGCTGAACGTGACGATCGTGGCCGAGTACGACACCAACTCGGACCCGGCGTGACCCGGGTGAGCTGACTGATCGCCGGGGGCGGGAGGCGCGCCTCTCTCCCCCGGCGAGACCGCCGGCTGGTTCACGGCAAGTGCTGCGGCGAGAAGAGCTGAAGTGGATGAGGATCCGATGAGTGAAGCCGGTGGAAGTGTCGATGTGCTCGTGGTCGGCGGCGGGCCGGCGGGCAGCTGCGCCGCGGGCCTGCTCGCCCGGTCGGGGGTCTCGGTCGCGCTGGTGGAAGGCAAGAAGTTCCCCCGTGAGCACATCGGGGAATCGCTCCTCGCCATGTCGATGCCCTACCTCCGCGACCTGGGCGTGGCGGACGTCGTCGAAGAAGACGGCTTCGTTCGCAAGCCGGGCGCGGTCTTCCGCTGGGGTGGGCGGAAGGAAGAGCTGCGCCTGGGCATGCCGCACCCGGGGTACGCCTTCCAGGTTTCCCGGGACAAGTTCGACGACCTGCTCCTGAACCAGGCGGAAAAGGCCGGTGTCCGGGTACTGCGGGAAACCTGGGCGAAGCGGCTGCACTTCGACGCGGACGGCCGGGTCGACGGCGTGGTCACCCAGGAGGGCAAGGCGGTCCGGCACCTCGCCGCGAGGTACGTCGTCGACGCCAGCGGGCTGTTCCAGTTCGTCCCCAAGGCGCTCGGCCTCCCGGTCGCCGACGACGGCCACACGCGGGCCGCGGTCGGTGCGTACTATTCGGGCGCGGGCCGGGCGGCCGGGCCGAGCCGGGACGACATCATCACCGAGGCCGCCGAGAACAGCTGGCTCTGGTTCATCCCGTTGAGCGACGACCTGACCAGCGTCGGCATGGTGACCGACGCGGACCTGATCGAGCACCGGAACCCCCAGGCGTCCCTCGACGGCGCGATCGGCGAGACCGAGCTGGTCCGGCGGTTGCTGTCGGACGCGGGGGTCGCCCGGCGCGGCCGGTTGCTGCGCTACACCAACCACGTCGTCGACGCCCCCCTGTGGGACCGGGGTTACGTGCTCGTCGGCGACAGCGCGATGTTCGTGGACCCGTTGTTCTCCACCGGGGTGCACGGAGCGCTGATGTCGGCCAGCCACGCGGCCGGCGCCCTCGTGGCCGTGCTGGGGGGCGAGGTCGCCGACGACGTGGCCGCACGGTGGTACGACGACGAAATGCGGCGGCACTACCACCGGGTGGACGAGACCGTGCAGGTGCTGTACGGGGTCCACCCCGGCCGGGGGGAGTTCTGGCGGCGCCGGGACCTCTCCGGGGTGGGGCGCGACGAAGCGGCGGCGATCTGCCGGCACCTCGGCGCGGTGGGAGCCAAGTTCTTCCTCAAGGCCCAGGCCAACGAAGAGCTGTGGCTACCGCAGGCCCTCGCGGACCAGATGGCCGACTTCCGGGTCGACATCGCGGTGGGGCAGACCCCGGAGTCGGCGGTCCCGCGCCTGGCCGACGAGGTGGCCTGCCGGGACAGCCTGGTGTTCCACAAGGGACTCGTGTCGCCCGGCCTGGTCCTGGAACACCGGCGCAACCGCACGGTGCGGCCGGCTTACGAGCACGGCAGCTTCATGGCCGAGCTGATCGGCGCCGTCGACGGGCGGGCGACGGTGGGGGAGATCGTCGAAAGACTGGGCGCCGGTTCGTCGGAGCGCGCGCTCTGCGTCTCCGCGATCGGCACCTTGCACAACGCCGGTCTCTTGACCGTCGCGTAGGCGCAACCCGCGCCGGAAAACCCGGTCTGCCAAGCGACCGGACGCATCCCGGGGGAATCTCATGGACTTCGTTTCGGATCTGCTGTTCGGCGTGGGGCACGTCGCAGCCGTGCTCGGGGTGATCGCGGTGATCATCGGGTTCGGGCGGTTCGCCGCGGACCGGCTCGGGCAGCCCAAGGTCGTCGGCGAGATCACCGTGGGGCTGCTCGCCGGGCCGGTCGCGCTGTGGCTGCTCGGGCCCGCCCGCTTCGCCGCGGTGCTGCCGGGCGGGTTGCTCGCCGGTCTCCAGCTCCTCACCCACGCCGCGCTCGCGTTGTTCCTCGTGGGGACGATCCACAAGCTCCGGCTCCGCCCGGCCGGTGGCTCGGCGGGGGCGATCGGCTGGACCGTCGCCGGTTCGGTGGTCCCGGCCGCGACCGGTGTCCTCCTGGCCGGCTACGTGCTGTTCGCCGGCCCGCCGTCGGTGCGCGGTTCGGCGTCCGCCGCGTCGCTGGTGGTGATGCTGGCCTTGTCGCTGTCCGTCACGGCGGTGCCGGTGCTGGCCCGGATCCTCGCCGACCGCCGGATGACGGAGACGCCGTCGGGCCGGGTGGCCTTCGGCGCGGCGGTCGTGGTCGATTCGACCTGCTGGCTGCTCCTCCCCGTCGCGGCGGGGCTGGCCGGCGGGCAGCCGGCGGAGGTCGTCCGCTCCCTGGTGGTGCTGGCCGGCGCGGCGTTGACGGCGCTGGTGGTCCGGGGCCTCCTGCGGAAGCCGGCGGTGGACCGGTGGTGCGCGACCCGGCCGGGCCGGACGCGTGCCCTGGTCGGGGTACTGGCCGTCGGCATGGCCCTCGCGGTCGAACAGCTCGGCCTGACCGTGATCTTCGGCGCGGTCCTGGCGGGAATGGCCGTTCCCGCGGGGGCGGGGGGCCACTGGGAGGACGCCGTCGAGAAGGTCAGCACGCTGGGCCGGGCGCTGGTGCCGATCTTCTTCGTGGTCACCGGGATCACCGTGTTCACCAAGGACTTCGGCGCCGTGCCGGTGCTGCTGATCGGCATCGCCGTCGTGCTCGGCGCCGCCGGCAAGCTGCTCGGCAGCTACCTCGGTGCGCGGCTGGGCGGACAGTCCAGGTGGGACAGCCTGCGCATCGGGGCGCTGATGAACACCCGGGGCCTGACCGAGCTGATCGTGCTCCAGTTCGGTTACGGCTTGGGGATTCTGACCGCGCCGTTGTTCCTGGCCCTGGTCGTGATGGCGCTGGTGACGACCGCGCTCACCGGGCCGCTGCTGGGCTTGATCGACCGGGCGGAACTGCGCCGCCGCCCGGAAGCGGAAGTGATGACGGCGGCGACCGCGCCGGGCAAGTCCTGAGTCAAGTAGGAGAAAATGTGATGGCAGAACAAGAGCGGGGTTTCTCGTTGACCCCGGAACAGGTGGAGCAGTTCCACCGGGACGGCTTCATCGGCCCGTTCGACCTCTACGAGCCCGAGGAAATGGAGCAGAACCTCAGGGCGCTGCGGCCCAGGCTGCTCAACACCAAGCGGGCGGTCTACGGCGGGGGGAAGGGGGTTTCCGGCGTCACCAACCTCGCCAACTACGACCGGCACCTCGACGTCGAGTTCCTGGCCCGGCACATCGCCCGGCCGGAGATCGTGGACCGGGTGGCTTCGATCCTCGGGCCGGACGTGCTGTGCTGGCGAAGCGAGTTCTTCCCCAAGTACCCCGGTGACGAGGGGACCGACTGGCACCAGGCGGACAACTTCGCCAACGTGGCGGGGTCGAAGCAGCCGCAGATCGAATGGCCCAACGACGCCGAGTTCGGCGGGACGATCACGGTGTGGACGGCGTTCACCCCGGCACCGGTGGAGATGGGCTGCCTCCAGTTCATCCCGGGAACGCACGACGTGATGAACTACGACGAGTCCAAGACCATGGTCTACGACCAGTCGTCGATCAACGCCACGGAAAAGGCCGGTGTGCGCCGGGGCTTCTTCGGGTACGACTACCGGGCGCTGCAGAAGGACCCCGACTGGGCGCCGGACGAGTCCGCGGCGGTGTCGCAGGTCATGCGGCAGGGGCAGTTCATCATCTTCTGGTCGACCCTCATGCACGCCTCGCACCCCCACAGCGGGCTGACGGACCGGATGCGGCTGGGCTACGCGGCGCGCTACCTGCCGACTTCGGTCCGGGTCTACCCGTACTCGGACGAGCTGGAGGAGTTCGGTGGCAGCGCGAGCCTCGAACGGTTCGGCAACGTCCTCGTGTCCGGCACCGACACCTTCCACCACAACCGCTACACGGAGGAGACGGTGGACGGGTTCCGCTTCCCCGTCCGGGCGCCGGGGGTCGTTTCGTGACCGGGACCGGCGGCAACCAGTCCACTGTGGAGAGCTGGGTCATCGACGCCTGCGTCGCGCTGGGGCTGCCGGCGCGGAGCCCGTCGGACGACTTCTTCGCCATCGGCGGCACCTCGCTGAGCGTCATCCGCCTCGTCGCGCGCGCGGAGGAGAGTTACGGCGAGGACTGCCTCCCGCCCGACGAGCTGTACGAGGAAAGCACGATCCGGGGCATCGCGGGCCTGATCGCGCGCCACGCCGGGGCGGTCGCGGAGCTGGCGAGCGGGCAGGCGACGCGGCGCGCCGAGGTGCGGTGAGTTCGTGCCCGACAACGACAAGTGGATCGTCCGGGTGCGCAGCGCGCCGGGTGCTCCCCGGCTGACCCTGGTCTGCGTCGCCTACGCCGGCGGGAGCCCGCACCTGTTCCGCTCCTGGGCGGGTGAGTTGCCCGCCGACGTGGACGTGCTCGCGCTTCGCCTGCCCGGGCACGACAGCCGGCTCAGGGAGCGGCCGTACACCGAGTGGAAAGCACTCGTCGACGACGCGTCGGCGGTCCTGGCGCACCACTTGTCGGTGCCGTACGCCTTCTACGGGCACAGCTTCGGTGCGAGAGTCGGTTACGAACTGGCCCGCCGGACCGAGCCGGCCCGGGTCTTCGTCTCGGGGTGCCGGAGTCCCGACTGGCCCCAGTGCCGGCCGTTCCTGCACGACCTGACCGACGCGGAGCTGCTCGGCGCGCTGAGGGCGATGGGCGGCACCGCACCGGAGGTGCTCGGCAACCCGTCGGTGATGGACGTGGTGCTCCCGACCGTTCGCGCGGAGATCCGCCTGGCGGAGCTGTGGGGCGGCGCGCCCGGGCGCGCCCTGTCCGCGCCGATCACCGCGATCTACGGACGGGACGACGCGAACGACACGCACGAGGCGATGCGGGGCTGGCTCTCGTTCGGCGGTGCGGGGACGGAAGTGGTCGAGGCACCCGGTGGCCACTTCTTCCCCGACACCCACCGCGCGGACCTGCTGGCGATCATCGACGCCCGGATCGGGAGGGACCATGGACACGATTGAGGCCGGTGCGAGCGCGGCGAAGGCTCACCAGGCGGTCAACTCGACCGATGTCCCCTACCCGGCCGGGGACAGCATCCCCGCCGTCTTCCGGCGTCGCGTCGCCGAGCGAGCGGACGAGATCGCGGTCGTCTGCGGGACGCGGCGGCTGAGCTACCGGTCCCTGGACCGCCGTTCCGACGTCCTCGCGGCCCGGCTCGTCTACGCCGGCGTGCGAGCCGGGCACGTCGTCGCGGTGTGCGTCCGGCGCAGCCCCGAGCTGATCGCGGCGCTGCTGGCCGTGCTGAAGTGCGGCGCGGCCTACCTGCCGTTCGACGAGTCGTGGCCCGAGGAGCGGGTGCGCGACCTGGCCGCGCAGACCGGCTGCACCATCGTCCTGACGGATCGTGTCGAGCACCTGGCCCGCCGGTTTCCCGCTCTGCGGGCGGTGCCGGTCCAGGCGGGGACGGCCGAGCCGGACGAGCCCCGCCCGGCCGGACCGAGCCGGATCCCGGCGGACGCGGTGGCCTACGTCAACTTCACCTCCGGCTCCCAAGGCCGGCCCAAAGGGGTGCTGATCCAGCACCGCGCCGTGCTCCGGCTGGTCTGCGGCGCCGTCTACACCGGACTGGACGAGACCACCCGCGTGCTGCACCTCGCGCCCGTCGCGTTCGACGCGGCGACGTTCGAAATCTGGGGCCCGCTGCTCAACGGCGGTACGTGCGTCCTCTACCCGCCGGGTTTCCTGCGGCTGTCGGAACTCGAACGCATCCTCGTCGAGGAAAGGGTGACCACCGTCTTCCTCACCACGGCGCTGTTCAATTCGATCGTGGACGAGGCGCCTGCCGTCCTCGACCCGGTGCGGCGGATCCTCACCGGCGGGGAAGCCTGCTCCCCGAAGCACATCGGCCGCGCCGTGGCGCGCTACGGCCCCGGCCGGGTCGTCCACGTCTACGGGCCGACCGAGAGCACGACCTACGCCACGTACCACCCGCTGGGTGCCGTGCCGTCCGAAGAGGACCCGGTCCCGATCGGCGTGCCGATCCAGAACACGAGGGTCTACGTGGTGGACGGCAACCGGTTGTGCGCGCCCGGCGAGATCGGTGAGCTCCTGATCGCCGGCCCCGGCCTGTCCGTCGGTTACGTCGGCATGCCGGAGGCCACGGCCGAGCGGTTCGCCGAGTACGACGTCGACGGGCTGCGCGAGCGCCTTTACCGGACCGGCGACCTGGCCTACCTCGATGTTCGCGGGCACCTGGTCTTCGCGGGCCGCCTCGACGACCAGGTCAAGATCAACGGCTTCCGGGTCGAGCCGGGCGAAGTGGCCCACCACCTCGACCGGCACCCGGACGTCCGGCAGAACGTCGTCTGCGCGCACGACGTGCACCCCGGCCGGCGGGTGCTGGTCGCGTTCGTGGTGCCGGCCGGTCCGCACTGCACCGCCGAGTCGGTTCGCGGCTACCTGGCCGCGCGGCTGCCCGCATACCTGGTGCCGTCGGAGATCCACCTGTGTCCGGCGCTCCCGCTGTCCGCGACGGGCAAGGTGGACCGCCGCGCCCTGATCTCCGGGCGAACCGCCACCGCGGCGCCGGGCGGCCACGAGCTGCTGGAAACCACATGAAGAACGACAGCCTGCCGTCGTTGCTGGCCGCCTCCCACCCGGTCCGGAGCCGCGTGCGCGCGGCACTCGAGCAGACCGTGCTGCCCCACGCGGAGGAGTGGGAGAGCGCGCGCGGCATACCGCGACGGGGATGGCGGGCATTGGCCGCCGCCGGTCTGTTCGACCGGCCCACGGCCGGCGCGGGATTCCCGGAGAGCGCCATCCTCCTCGAGGAGCTGGGGCGCACCGGGTACGCGGGTGTCCGCGCCGCCGTCGCCGTGCACGCGTACATGGCCGCCTTCTACCTCGACCGGTTCGGATCACCGCACCAGCAGGCGGCCCACCTGCCGGACGTCCGCGCGGGAAGGCGCGTCGCGGCCCTCGCGCTGAGCGAATCCGAGGCCGGTACCGACCTGCACGCGATCACCACCCGCGCCGAACCCGACGGAGCGGGCGGGTACCGGGTGTCGGGCCGGAAGGCGCACGTCACCAACGGTTCACGAGCGGGCTTCTTCCTCTGCCTGGCCAGGGTCCGCACCGTCGCGTCCCGGCCGAGGTCGCTCGCCGGGTGCGGCCTGCTCCTCGTCGACGCCGACGCGCCCGGGGTGAGCGCCACCGCCGAGCCGATGGTGGGGTGGCACGCCGCCGACGTCTGCGAGCTCACCCTGGACAACGTGCCCGTCCCGGCCGGGCGCCTGCTCGGGAAAGCTGGCCACACGCTGTCGTACCTGATGGCGGCGCTGGACTTCGAGCGCCTCGTCGCGGGCCTGCTGGCGGTCGGTGGCGCGGCGCACAGCCTGGCGCTGGCCGGCTCGTTCGTCCGCGGGCACCACGTCAAGGGCGCGCCGCTGGCGGCGAACCAGGCGGTCCGGCACACCCTGGCCGACCTCGCGGCCGAGCTGGACCTGGTCCGCACGTACGGCTACTTCGCGGCGATGCTGCACAGCGAGGGGCGGCTGGACACCGGCACCGCGTCGACGCTCAAGCTGCGCGCCACCGAACTCGCCGTGGCGGCGGCCCGGGCGTGCACGCAGTACCACGGTGCCCGCGGGTACCGGGAAGGTTCCGCGGTCGCGCGGGTGCACCGCGACGCGGCGGCCGGGACGATCACGGCCGGGGCGAGCGAACTCATGCGGGACCTCGTCTTCGAGACGACCGGATTCACCTGAACACACGGCGTGCCGCCGGAGTTGCCAGACCACAAGAGAAGCGAAGGGGACAGCCGTGCACATCGTCCTGCTGGGGGCACGAGCCGAAGTGCTGACCGAACTGCTCGACCTCGGTCACACGTTGACGTTGCTCCACTCGAAGGGGGACCGCCGGACCGCCGAGGAGTACGCGGACCGCGTGGCGGACATCGGGTACGTACCCGACTTCGACATCCCCGAACTGGCCTGGTCGGTGCTGCTGCACCTCGGCCGGACCGGCGAGGTCGACCTCGTGCTCCCGTGCCACGAGCTCGCCGTGGTCACCGCGGGCTTCCTCAACGACCTGCTCGGGTGCACGGCCACGGCGCGGATCGACCTGCCGACCGCGATGGCCGGGCGGGACAAGGCCCACCAGAAGTCCCTGTGGGCGAAGCACGGCGTACCCACGGCTCGGTACGCGACGGTGACCAGCACCCCCCGCTCCCCGGCTGAGCTGCACGAGGTCGTGGCCGGCCTGTCGGCCCCGTTCGTGGTCAAGCCGCCGTCGCGGGGCGGCAGCCGGGACGTGCACGTGTGCCGGCATCCCGAAGAGCTGTACGAGGTGCTCACCAGCACCCCCGCGCTGCGCCACGCGGTGGTCGAGGAGCTGCAGGACGGCCGCGAGTGGCACCTGGACGGCAGCGTGGTCGACGGGCAGGTCGTGCACCTGATGGTGTCGCGGTACCTGGCGCCGCTTCGCGAGACCAAGAACGGGTCGCCGCTGCGGTCGGTCGCGTACCCGGTCGCCGCGCACCCCGGGCTCTACGCCACGGCCACGGCGTTCGCCCAACGCGCCGTGACCGCTCTCGGCGGCCGCTGGGGTGTCTTCCACCTGGAGGTGTTCGGCGAACCGGACGAGTTCGTCGCGGGCGAACTGGCCTGGCGGCCGGCCGGCGTCTTCGCGCCGCAGACGGCCGAGCGGACCATCGGCATCAACCCCTGGGCCGCGCACGCCCGGCTCCTCGCGGGCGACGAGCCACCGAAGGCGGCCGCGACCGGGGACGCCGTCTACGGCTTCGTATGCCTGCCCGTCAAGCCCGGTGCCGTGAACGGCGTGACGCGTGCCGACATCGAGGCCCTGCCCGGGGTCTGCGAGGTGCAGGTGAACGTCCCGGTCGGCCAGGTGATGGGCGAAATGCTCTACAGCACCTACTGCGTGGCGCTGGCGCTCATCGAAGCCGGCGACATCGCGACCTGCGAGCGGCGCATCGACGAGGCCGTCCAGCTCACCCACGAGCTGCACGACCGGAAGAGCGCTTGACCGGAAGCCGGCTCACGAGACCGAAAGGGGACGGTGGTGACACGCACTGCGGAGCGGACCGGGCCGGACGTCGACCACTGGACTGCCGTGGTGGCGGGGGCCGATTCCCGGCCCCTCCCACCACCGGTCGGCGGGTGCGGTGCCGTCGAGGTCGTACCGGACGCCCACGTCCCGGGCCTCGAGGCGGTCGGGCCGGCCCTCGCCCGCCTCGCCGGGGCGTGCGAGCTGCCGGTGCGGGCGTTCCTGGTGGCGGCGCACCTGCGGGTGCTGGGGTCGGTCACGTCGGCCGCGGAGGTGGTGACCGCCGTCGCCGTCGCACCGGAACACCTCGTGCCGGTCCGGATCGACCTCCGCGGGCGCACCTGGGCCGAGGTGGCCCGGGAGGTGGTCCGGCTGGAACGGTGGGCCGCCGCGCAGTCCGTCGGCGATGCGCGCTTCGCGGGCCGGGCACCGCAACCGGTGCTCGACAGCCGGGTGGACGTCGCCGAGCACCCGGCCCGCCACGACAGCACGGCTGACTTCCCGCTGGTCGCCCGGTTCACCGTCGGTGCCGGTGGGGAAACCGTCGCGCTGGACGTCCACTGTGATCGGACCCGGGTGCACGCCGGGATCGCCGGCCGCCTGCCGGGCTACTACCGGACAGCGCTGGCCGCGATCGTGGCCGAGCCCCACGCGCTCGCCACCGCTGCCGACATCCGGGCCCCGGAAGAACGCGAGGCGGTGCGGGAGTGGGGGACCGGGCCGGTTCTCGAGGGAGCCGGCCCGGAACCGGTGCACGCCCAGTTCCGCCGTCAGGTGCGGCAGCGGCCGCACGGCGTCGCGGTGCTCGACGTCCGGGGCAGCCTGAGCTACGAGGAGCTCGGCCGGAGAGTCGACAGCCTGGCCCGCCGCCTCCGCGAGCACGGGGTGCTCCCGGGGCACCGCGTGGGGGTGCACGTCGACCGGGGTGCCGATCTCGTCGTCGGGTTGCTGGCCGTGCTGGCGGCGGGCGCGGCGTACGTGCCGCTGGATCCCGGATTCCCCGCGGCGCGGCTGCGGTTCATCGCCTCGGACGCCGACGTCGTCTGCCTCGTCACCGGGCCGGGCGTCGGTCCGGCGCCGATCGACGTTCCGCTCGTGCTCGTCGAGGATCGGGGCGCCGGTGACGGCGCGCCACCGGAAGACACGGCGACCGGCGCGGACGTCGCGTACGTGATGTACACGTCCGGATCGACCGGACGGCCCAAGGGCACGGTTCTCACGCACCGGAACCTGGCGAACTTCTTCCTGGGCATGGACCACGCGATCGGACTGTCCGAAGTGGACCGCGTGCTGGCCCAGACCAGTGTCGCGTTCGACATCTCGGTGCTCGAGCTCCTGTGGCCCCTGACCCGCGGCGCGACCACCGTGGTCTGCCCGGCGCGCTTGGTGGAGCGGCTCGCCCGCGGCGAGCACTCCATGGTGGAGCTCGTCCGCCGGTTCCGGCCCACGCTGGTCCAGGCCACCCCCTCGTTCTTCACGGCGGTGGTGTCCGAACCGGAGCTGCCGGCCGCGTTGGGCGGTGTCCGCGCCCTGCTGGTCGGCGGCGAACTCCTGCCGCGAGGACTCGCGCACGAGCTGGTCACGGCGGTGCCGGGAGCACGCGTGGTCAACATGTACGGCCCGACCGAGACGACCGTCTGGTCGTTGACCCACGACCTGCGGCCCGACGACGTCCGTGGGCAGCTCATCCCGGTCGGCCGCCCGATCTGCCGCACCACCACGAGAGTGGCCGACGGCCTGGGCAACGAAGCCTGCATCGGCGTTCCCGGCGAGTTGTGGATCGGCGGTGCCGGCGTGGCCCGCGGCTACTTCCGGCGGCCCGAACTCGACCGGGAACGGTTCGTGGCGGGCGCGGGCGGCCCGGAGGACCGCTACTACCGGACCGGCGACCACGTCCGGTGGCGCGAGGACGGTGTGCTCGAGTTCCTCGGGCGAACCGACCGGCAGGTGAAGCTGCGCGGCCACCGGGTGGAACTGGACGAGGTCGAAAACGTCCTCTCCGAACACCCGCGAGTCGAGGCGGCCGCGGTGGTCGTGGCGAACCACGCCACCCGTGGGGACGAACTGGTGGCCTTCGTCAGCTTCCGTCCGGAGAACGCCGAAGAACGGCTCGACTCCGGCTGGCGTGACGTGTGGAACGCGAGGTACCGGCCGGACCGCGCGGGAGCGTTCGCGGGCTGGACCGACAGCTACACGCGGGCGCCCATCCCGGACGGCGAGATGCGCGACTGGCTCGGTTCCACCGTCGAGCGGGTCCGGCGGCTGGCGCCGCGCCGCATCGTCGACGTCGGCGCGGGCAGCGGGCTGCTGCTGCGGGAGCTCGATCGCGACTGGGACCACTACCTCGCGATCGACATCTCGAGCGAGGCGCTCGCGGCCGCCGAGGCGGCCGTCGGCACGTCGGCCGGAGCCGTCTTCCGCGAGGGTGACGCCCGCACCCTCGCGGAGCTGCCCGGTTCGTCGGCGGACCTCGTCGTGCTCAACTCGGTCATCCAGTACTTCCCCGGGCGCGGCTACCTGGCGGAAGTCATCGCCGAGGCCGTCCGGGTGGCCGGTCCCGCGGGCGCGGTGTTCGTCGGGGACGTGCGGGACGTGCGTCTCCTCCGGCACTTCCACGCCGACGTCCAGGTGCGGCGGAGCCCGCGCCTCATGCCCGCGGCCGAACTCAGGACGCTCGTCGGCCACCACGTGCGCGCCGAGGACGAACTGTGCGTAGCGCCCGGGTTCTTCCACGAGCTGCCGGCCCGCCGAGGGGGCTTCGCCGTCCGGATCGAGTGCCGCGCCGACCGGGCCTGGACCGAGATGTCCCGGTTCCGCTGGGACGTGACCTTGTTCGGGCCCCGGCACCCGGCCTTTCCCGCGCCCGAGGCCGGCCTGCCGGTCGCCGGCTGGCCGCAACCGGACGGGCGGGCCCTCGACGTCGTCGCCGCCTTTGCGGATCGGGCCCGCGCCGGAGGCGGCCTCAAGGTGACCGACGTGCCCAATGCGCGGCTGGTCCGGCCGCAGGCGGCGCTGCGGGCGCTCGACGACGCGGAGCCGGAGGCCACGGCCTGGGACCTCGCCCGGTCGGTGTGGATGGCGGACCCGGGGCACGCCGTCGACCCCGCGGTCGTCCACCGCATCGCCCGGGAGCGGGACCTCGACGTCCACGTCCGTCCGGCCGGGTCCGGGGACCCCACCCGGCTCGACCTCACCTTCCGATGACCGCCCGAGACGGGGACAGCATGGACGAACTGGTGGCCGCGAACGACCCGGGGCGGACGAGGCGGCTGGCGGCGCTGCGCGATGACGTCCACCGGCACGCCCGGGAGCGGCTCGGCCCCGTCATGGCGCCCGCGCGCATCGTGGTGGTCGACGAACTGCCCAAACTCCCGAACGGGAAGGTCGACCGCGCGCAGCTGAGCGCGGCCGGCCCCGAGGGGACGACGGCCGGCGCACCGCCCGGAAGCCCCGCCGCCACGCCCGCCGAGGCCGCGGTCTGTTCCTTGTGGGCCGACGTCCTGGGGTTGGCGTACATCGACGTCGAGGCCGATTTCTTCCAGCTCGGGGGCACCTCGCTCACCGCGGTCCGGATGGCGGCCCGGTGGACCGCGGCCGGTGGCGCCCCGTTCGACATGGCGCGGTTCCTGGCCGATCCGACCGTCCGGCAGCTGGCGCGGCTCGCCGGCCGGGCTCCCCGGCCCGCGGAAGCCGGTGGCGCCGACCCGGTCCCGGTGGCGGCGGCCGAGCTGGCCCGGCTGGCCGTGCTCCCCGCCGATGTCCGGCCGGACGGCTCCGCCCGGCCGGCCGGTCCGTCGGGCACCCGGGTGCTGCTGACCGGAACGGCGTCGTGCGTCGAACCCTTCGTCGTCCGGAAGTTCCTGGATCGGCCCGGCACGACCCTGCACGTGGTCGTCGCGGCACCGGACGTCGAGAGCGCTTCCGAGCGCCTCCACGCCGAGATGGCGGCACACGGGCTGTGGCGTGCCGAGGACGCGGAGAGGCTGACCGCCGTCCCCGGCGACTTGACGCAGCCCTACCTGGGGCTGCGGCCGGAGACGTACCGCCGGCTCGAGCGCGTGATCGACCAGGTCGTGCACGTGGGTGACTGCTTCGGCCCCCTGTCGTCGTTGCCGCAGCTGACGCCGGGCAACGTCCTCGGGACCCGGGAAGTGCTGCGGTTCGCCGCGTCGGAGGTGGTCAAGACCGTCCATTTCGTCTCGGTCCTCGGCGCCGGCCGCCCGGACCCCGCGGCGGGTGGGCTCCGGCAGAGCAAGTGGGTGGGCGAGCGGTTCGTGCGCCAGGCCGCCGCCCGCGGCATCCCGACGCGCACGTACCGGCTCGGTCAGGTGGTCGCGGCCCGGAACGGCACGGTCGCCGACGAGTTCCTGGCGGCGATGGTGCGGACCTGCGTTTCCCTGCGCGTGGCCCCGGACCTCGACCTGGCGTTCCCGGTGGCCTCGGCGGAACACGTGGCGGACACCCTGGTGGCCGGTGCGCTGGACGAGAACGGGCGGGGTCGTGCCGAACGCGTCGTCGCGGACCAAGCCGTGTCCTGGCGGGAGATCGTGTCCGGCATCCGGTCCATCGGCCGCGCCGTGCAGGTCGTCGGGTACGGACAATGGCGGCGAACGCTGCTGGAGTCGGCCGAAACCCACGCACTGACCCCGTTCCTGCCCCTCGTTCGCCGGGACGGGTTGTGTCCTTCGCTCGGTTATGCGGCCGGGGCGGACTACGTCGCCTCGGCGCTGGCGGAGCGCACCTCGGAGGTCGACGCCGCGGCCCGCGAGCTGCTGCGCACGTGTCCCGCGCGGTTCGACGACCTCCGGACCGCCGGTTCGGACCTCGTCGTGCGCGAACACCGGACGCGGGTTCCCCTCGACCATGCGGCGCCGGACGGCCCCACGATCGAGATTTACGCCCAAGAGGTCGTCGCCGCGGAGCGGGCCCACGACGATCTGCCGTGGTTGTTGTTCCTCCAGGGCGGCCCCGGTGCACCGTGCCCGGCACCGGAGGCCGCGGGCGGCTGGCTGACCACCGCGCTCGAGGGCCACCGCGTCCTGCTGCTCGACCAACGCGGCGGCGGGCGCAGCACCCCCGTCACGGAGCGGACCGCGGCGAACCGCAGTCCCGCGGAGCTCGCCGCCTACCTGCGTCACTTCCGCGCGGACAGCGTCGTCGCGGACGCGGAGATCCTGCGGGGAAAGCTGGCCGGCGGCCGGCCGTGGTCGATCCTCGGGCAGAGCTACGGCGGGTTCATCGCGCTGACGTACTTGTCGCTGGCGCCCGGGGGACTGAGCGCCGCGTTCGTCTCGGGTGGTGTTCCCGGCATCGAGGCGTCCGTCGACGAGGTGTACGACCACACCTACGCCGAGCTGGTGCGGAAGAACGCCGCGTACTACGCGGAATACCCCGGGGACGCCGTCGAAATCCGGCGCCTGGCCGCGTATCTGGACGAAAACGACGTCCGGCTGCCCGGTGGCGACCGGCTGACCAGCCGCCGGTTGCGCCTGCTCGGCCGCAACCTCGGGATGAGCCACGGGTTCGAGCGCGTCCACGACATCGTCCGCCGAGCGTGGGACGGCGACGGGATTTCCGACTCCTTCCGCCGGGCTGTCGTGGCCGAAACCGGCTTCGTCGACATGCAGCTGTACGCGCTCCAGGAGTTCATCTACGCGGGGCCGGGCCGGCCAACGGGCTGGGCCGCGCACCGCGCGCTCGCGAAGCTGCCGGAATTCGGCGCCGGCGCGGATCCGTTGCTCCTGATCGGCGAGATGATCTACCCGTGGATGTTCGAGGAGTTCGGCGAACTCCGCCCCTTCGCGGAGGCCGCCGATCTGCTGGCCGGAGCGGCGGATTTCCCCGCCCTCTACGACCTCGACCGGTTGGCCGCCAACGAGGTGCCGCTGGTCGCGCTGGTGTACGACGGCGACCTCTACACCCCGGTGGAATTGCAGTTGCGCACGACCGAAAAGGTGGGGAACACACAGGTGCTGGCGACCGGCGAATTCCACCACAACGGCCTCATGAGAAACGCCACCCTGCTGGAACGGTTGCTGGCGATGGCGAACCACGTTCAGCCGAACGAGATCCCGGAGGCTTGAATGTCGGGTGACAGCCGTGCCGGTATGGTGAGAACAGTTTCCCGACGGCCGAATTCCGTGCCTGCCCCCGAAACCGAACGATCGAGGTGCTGACCATGCCGACGAAAGCGCGAGGCAAGTGACCGACGACGAGCCGAAGCGTTCGACGACACCCGGCCCCCTGCGCCACACCGGATTCCGGTGGTTCTTCCTGGGGCGCGTCGTCTCGCTCGCGGGCAGCTCCATGGCACCGGTGGCGCTCGCCTTCGCCGTGCTGGACGCGACGCACAGCGCGGGCGCGCTGGGCCTGATCCTGGCCGCGCGCAGCGTGCCGATGCTGCTGTTCCTGCTCGTCGGCGGCGTCGTCGCGGACCGGTTCTCGCGCAGAACGGTCCTGCTGGTGTCGAACTCCGGCGCGGCGTTGTCGCAGGGGCTCGCCGCCACCCTGTTCATCTCCGGGAACTTCCACCTCGCCGCGATCGTCGCCTTGGAGTTCGTGAACGGCACGCTGACGGCGTTCACTTCGCCCGCACTGCGGGGAATCGTCCCTCAGCTGGTCGACGCCGACCAGCGGCAGCGGGCCAATTCGCTGCTGGGTTCGTCGAAGAACCTCGTCTCGATCGTCGGCCCGTCGGTGGCGGGCGGGGTCGTGGTCGCCTTCGGCGGGGGCTGGGCGATGGGCATCGACGCCGTCAGCTACCTGATCGCGGCGTTCTGCCTGGCCAAGGTGCGCATGCCGGAGCCGGTCACGAAGGCTTCGCAGGCGTTCTTCCGTGAACTGCGCGACGGGTGGACCGCATTCCGCTCGATGACCTGGGTCTGCGCCGTCGTGCTGGCTTTCGCGGCCACCAACTGCATTTACGTCGGTGTCTGGAGCGTGCTCGGGCCGACGATCGCCAGCACGTCCGTCGGCGCGGTGTTCTGGGGGATCGTGCTCAGCGCCCGGGCCGCGGGCATGCTGGTGGCGACCGCGGCGATGTACCGCGTCAACCGAGCGCGGTCCCTGGCGTGGGGACTGCTGTGCTACGCCGCGGGCGCGCTCCCCATGATCGTCCTCGGCCTGCACGGGAGTGCGGCGTTGCTGATCGGTGTCGCGTTCGTCGCGGGCGTCGGCCTCGGCATCATGGCGATCACGTGGGAGACCTCGCTGCAGGACCACGTGCCGAACGAGCTGCTTTCGAGGATCGCGGCGTACGACGACCTCGTCTCGTACGCCGCGATCCCCATCGGCCAGCTCAGCGTCGCCCCCCTCGCCGGCGCGTTCGGCGAAACGCAGGCCATGGTGGTGGGCGGCGTGTTGTTCGGTCTCATCGCCACCGCGCCGATTCTTTCCAAAGCCGTCCGGCACCCGCGGGGACCGGTACCGGCCACGCGGTGGTGACCTGCCCGTCCCCGACGACCTGCGCCGCACAGCGCAGCGGAACTCCGGTGCGCTCACGCACGTCGGATGCTTCGTCAGGACTTGCGGGGTGAGACGGTCATGATGCCCGTGCACATCTCGTCGCTGGTGCCGTCGCCCCACACGACGTAGCGTGGCGGGAGCTTTTTCAGCTGTGGCAGCTGTTTGCGCAGCCCCGCATCGTGCGTGCACGTCACCCGCAGCGTGTCGCCCGGGCCGATGTCCACCGGCGACGGCAGCTTCACCAGCCGCTGGTTGTCGAAGTCGAACTGCGGTACGTCCAGCACGACCTCGGCGTTCGGCGTGCCGGGGTTGAGCTCGACCTTGATGGCGCGCCCGAGCAGGTGCATGTGGCCGAAACCGGCGAACAACGTCATCGGCGACGGCACCTTGTGGTCGCAGGTCTGGGTGTTGCCGGGCTTCGGCGCGCTTTGGCCGCACTCCGCCAGCTGCTGGTCCGCGGTGCCGCCGACCTCCGCCCCGAACCGCTTCGTCACGTCCGCGATCGAGGCCGCCCGGTCACAGAGCGGGCCCGGCTCGTCGGCGGCGCAGGGCAGGTCGGTCGGCGCGTCGAGCGGCAAGGTGTCGAATTCCCGGGTCTGCGGCGTGCCGTCCGTCAGCCGCAGCCGCACCGCCGAGCGGTCCGGCCCGGCCGGCTTGCCCTCGGTCGCGAGCAGGTTGTAGTGCATCTGGAGGATGATCAGGGTGCCCGGCTCCAGCTTGAAGCCGGCGTCCTGGTCGAACAGCGTCTCCGAGGCACCCGGCGCCCAGGTGTCCACCCACGCCGCTTCCCCCTTCTCCACTTCGGCGCCGTCGACGCCGGTCCCGCCGAAACACTGCCAGCCGAGGCCGGGGGACTACGCGTCCTGCGCACGCACCGCGGCAGCGCCGCTCGGCGGCACCGCGTACACGATGGCGTGGTGCGCGAGGGCGGCGTTTTCCGGCGTGACCTGGGTCCCGGTCAGGAACGCCGTCTTGGTCAGGCCCGGATCGATCACCTGGCACCGGTATTCGTCCGTACCGCCCCCCTCCGGCGGCGCGGGGGTGTAGGCCTCGGCCATCTTCAGGTCGACGAACCGCTCGCCGGCCCGCAGCGGCTGCGGCGGAGCCGCCGGCTGACCCGCGTGCGCACCGTGCGCGCCGACGACGGGCGGCGCCGCACCGTTGCCGGCGTTCGCCCCGCAGGCGACGACAGCGAACGCCATCGCCAGTGCCGTGGCGCCCGCCCCGAACCTCCGCAGTGGACTGTCAGGTTTCGTCATAGCCTGAAAGCTAGGCCCGCTCCTGCCCCGTTTCGTCGTACTGCGGTCGTCATCGCCGGGAGGGAGGTGGTACCACGGTACTTCTCTCCGGAGCACCGATCCAGCTGCCCTACTGGAGCGGAGGCCGGTTGGCAAGCGTGCTGTTCGTCTCCTTCGAGCTGTGTAACGGCTGTGTGAGGTTCCGCCGATGCAGGGTGCGGGGTGAGGGAAGATTCCCCACCCCGGGCAGTCCGCGCAGTGCGCGCCGGCTGCCGGCACCACCCGCGGCGGCAGCTCTGCCCGCGGGGTCGATTGGGGGCAACCGCGGCGGAGTGCCGGGTTGCCAGGGGAGGAACTGGCCGTGCTGCGATTGTCGCGCCCTGTCCAACTGGTTCGTTGGGTCAGAGCCGTTGTGCTCGCGCTCACGATGACCTTGCTCGCCGGCGGCGTGGCGGCGGTCGCCGCGCCGGCGCACCGGCCGGCGCCGGTCGACCCCCGTGACGTTGGGCTGCTGTCCTCCGCGTCACGGGCGCCGGTCGCGCCGCAGGCGCCGTCGAAGGCGGATTTCGCCACGCAGAGCCGGCTCGACGGCGGCGCCGGGACGCACTTCGACCCGCAGCGCTCGACGCCGGTGGCGCGGACGATGTTCACCACCGAGTACGTCAACCCCGATGGCACCCGTTCGGTGCGGCAGTCGAACCAGCCGCTGAACGTCCAGGACGAGCAGGGGCGGTGGCAGCCGGTCCAGACCACGCTCGCGACCGACCCGGCGACCAAGCGCGCCGACGCCGACCACCACCCGCTGAGCCCGTCGCTGGCGACCAAGGCCGACGACGCCGCGGTGCTGCGGGTCGAGTCCGGCGGCCACACCGCAGGGCTCACCCTCGACCAGGCGGCCCCGGCCGCGGCCGCGGTGAAGGGTGACTCGGTCAGCTACTCCGACGTCGCCGCGGGCACGGACCTGGACTACGAGGTCACCCCGGGCGCGGTGAAGGAGTCCATCAAGCTCAAGCGGCCGCCGTCGGATGGGCGGTCGTCGTGGAAGTTCAAGCTGACCACCGGTGATCTGACGCCGAAGCTGGACGGCGACGGCTCGGTCACCCTGGCCGACAAGTCCGGTGCGGCGAAGTTCGTGCTGCCGCCGATCGAGACGTGGGATTCCGCGGGCGGCGGGGTGACGGCGCCGGCGATGACTGGCGGCACCTACGCCCTGGAAAAGGCCGGCGCGGACTGGTGGCTGACGGTCGCGGTCGACCCGAACTGGCTGCGCGACCCCAAGCGGGTGTACCCGGTGGTCGTCGACCCGACCGTGACGTTCGGGGTCCAGTACTCCTTCGCCTACCGTTCGGACGGCACGAACTGCACGAACTGCGGTCTGCGGATCGGCAACAGCCAGGCCAAGGGGGACACCTACAACCGGTCGGTGGCGCACTTCGACTATGCGCCGTTGTGGGGCAAGACCGTGGTCGGCGCGACCGTGGACGTCACCCGCAACACGAGTGTGGTCGGGTCGGTGAAGACCTGGAACGCGAACCTGTACCACGCGTCGAACAACGACTTCAACGGTGTCGGCCCGTTCTTGGCCAGTGCGCTGGTGGGGGACGTGGGTTCGTTCTCCAGCCAGGCCTTCACGGACTTCCTGCGAGCGCGCGTCAACGCGCGTGACAGCAACGTCTCGTTCATGCTGATCGGTGCCGAGAACGCAGGCACGTGGACGTACAAGAACCTCAACGCCACCCTGACGGTGGACACCGGTTCCCCGGCTCCGGCGACGACGCTGGTGGGCCCGGCGGACGGCACGGTGTCGACGTCGCTGACGCCGACGCTGTCGGTCGCTCCCGTCACCGACCCGGACGGCGATGCGGTGAAGTACTGCTTCCGCATTGCCACCGGTGCGGACGGCAAGTCCGGTGTCGTGGTGGAGTCCGGCTGCCTGACGACTCCGACGTGGACGGTGCCGGCGGGGGTGTTGCAGGACGGGGTCGCCTACACGTGGCAGGCGATGACCTACAGCGGCGCCACCACGATCACCCCGACGTGGATCGGGCATCTGAAGATCGACCAGCGGATCGGCGACCACGGTCCGTCTCCGGTGGACACCGCGGGTCCCATCACGGTCAATCTGGCCAACGGCAACGTATCGACCAGTGAGCAGACGCCGTCGTTCACCACGGTCGGCGGCAACGCCGGCCTGAGCTTCACGTACAACTCGCAGCAGGTGGAGAACAAGGGGCTCAAGGCGTCCTACTTCTCCGACCTGAGCCACAACGGGATCATCAACGACGCGCAGCAGCCGGTGCTGGTGCGTACCGAGCCGCAGGTCAACGTCGACTGGGGCACCGACTCGCCGTTCGCTCCGGCGCTGCCCGCGGACTGGTTCGTCGCTCGCTGGGAGGGTTTCTTCCAGGCTCCGGTGACCGGGACGTACCAGTTCGCCGGGGTGCACGACGACGGTGGCACCGTGTGGATCAACGGCGCCAAGGTCTACGAGGTCAACAACGCGAGCGACCTGAACTGGACGCAGTCGACGAATGTGTCGCTGACCGCGGGGCAGCGGGTGCCGATCAAGGTGGAGAACGCCGAGGCGATGGGCGCGGCGAAGATGCGGTTGTTCGTCCGCACCGCCGACAACACCACCGTCGCCCCGCAGATCGTCCCCGCCGACTGGTTGTTCACCTCGGACCTGCCGGTGCTGCCGCAGGGCTGGAGGCTCTCGGCGGACCTGGACGGTGACGGCTCGAGCTACACCGAAGCCAAGGTCACCGACCAGAACGTCGTCCTGACCGACGCCACCGGTGCCAAGCACACCTGGACCAAGAAGAGCACCGGCGGCTACACCCCGCCGCAGGACGAAGACGGCTTCCTGGGCCTCGATGCCGCCGGGAAGATCACGTTGACCGACGGCGGCGACGTGTTCGTCTTCCGCGCCGACGGCAAGCTCGAAAGCCAGACCGCGAGCACCGATTCGAAGAAGCCCGCCGCGCTGCAGTACATCTACGACGGCACGCCGTCGCGGCTGCGGGAGATCAAGGACCCGGTCTCCGGCCGGTCGCACGTGCTGCACTACAACCGTCCCGGTGACGACTGCTACGGCGGTGTCACCCCGCCGGCGGGGTCGGTGGCGCTGCCGCCGTCGCAGATGCTGTGCCGCATCACCTACTGGGACGGGACCGAAACCCGCCTGTGGTACGTCGGGGGCAGTCTGCTCGGCCGAATCGAGGACCCGGGCTCGGAGATCACCGACTACGGCTACAACGCCGCGGGCCTGCTCAACGGCCAGCGAGGCAGCCTGGCCAACGACTGGATCGCCGCGGACCCGGCGACCCGCTCCACCGACCAGGGCTACCAGGCCACCACCGTCCTCACCTACGACACCGGCGCCAAGCCGAAGGCCACCAACGTCAGCTTGGCGGTCGCCACGGTCGGCAAGCCCCGCGAGGCCACCGGCTACCGCTACGACCCGGCCAACCGCACGACCTACGTGGACACCGCGGGGCTTTCGCCCGCCGTCGGGTTCTCCGGCAAGGTGACCTACGACGAGGCCGACCGGGCACTGTCCACAACGGACAGCGCAGGCCGCGTCTCGACGCAGGAGTGGGGACCCAAGGACCTGCCGCTGGCCACCACGGACCCGGCGGGCCGCAAGGCCACCACGGTGTACGACTACGCCGACCGCCCGGTCGACTCCTACGGCCCGGCGCCCGCGTCCTGCTTCACCGGGCAGCTGCCCAGCGGCACCTGCCCCGGCGGCATGGCCCACGGCCACAACGGCTACGACGAGGGCATCAACGGCCTGGCCGTGTCGTGGTACGACAACGACAAGCTGTCCGGCTCGCCGAAGGTCTTCACGACCGGGCTCGGCACAGCCGACGGTTCGTTCGTGAAGAACTGGAACAGCGACGCACCCGCCACCGATCTGCCCGCGGACCACTTCTCGCTGCGCGCCACCGGGGACATCGCCTTCCCGGCGGCCGGCGACTACACCCTGCGGCTGCTGGCCGACGACGGGGTGCGGGTCTGGGTCGACGACCAGCTGGTCATCGACGACTGGATCAACACGACGCCGAAGTGGCGCCAAGGCGTCGTGCACGCCGACACGGCCGGGCAGGCCAAGCGGATCCGCGTCGACTACTACGAATTCGACCTGACCGCCCAGCTGGAGCTGCACTGGACCACGCCGTCGGGCACCCAGCAGCCGGTGCCCGGTACGCAGCTGCGACCGCGCTACGGGCTGAAGACGTCGACGACGGCGTCGGAATCCGACGGTGTCGCGGACAAGACCGGCACGACCAAGTTCGGCGAGAACGGCCTCGACCCCGTCTACGGCGTGGCGACCTCCGGTCTGGCCAACCCGACCGGGCTGAAGGTCGCGGGCTCGGTTTCGTACGAGCCGCCGGGCACGGGCTACCTGCGCCGGACCGGCAAGACCATGGCCACCGGCGCCCGCACCACCTACGCCTACTACGGCGGCAACGAAAGCCGCAGCAACCCGTGCGATCCGGGCAGTGCCGCGGTCAACCAGGGCGGCCTGGCCAAGCTGACCACTTCGACGGCGCCCGCGGCGGGCCCGGCGCGGGTCGACGAGCAGGTCTACGACGCGTCGGGGCGGGTGGTCGCCGAGGCGACCGGCGGCGACTGGACGTGCACCACCTACGACAGCCGTGACCGGCCGGTGCGGGAGAAGGTGCCCGCGAGCCAGGACGCTCCGGCGCGGACGGTGACGCACGACTACGCGGTCGGCGGCGACCCGCTCACGGCGTCGGTCAGCGACGACAAGGGCACCGTCACCACGGTCAGCGACCTGCTCGGCCGCGTTGTGGCCTACACCGACGTCAACGGTGTGCGCACCAGCACGAGCTACGACCAGGTCGGCCGGGTGGCGTCGTCGACGGTGACACCGCCGGACCCGGCGGACCCGCCGCGCACGGTGTCGTTCACCTACGACGACGCCGGGCGGGTGCTCACCCAGAAGCTCAATGACCAGGTTGTCGCGACGGTCGGTTACGACAACGCGGGCGAACTCGCCTCGGTCACCTACGGCAACGGCACGTCGCTCGCGTCGATCACCAAGGACAACGGTGCCCGGCTGCTCTCGCTGGGGTGGAAGACCAGTGACGGCAAGGACGTCGTGTCGAAGGTCGGCCGCACGGCCGCGGGCACGATCGTCGACGAGTCCCTCGCCGGCACGGACGCCCGCCCGAACGCGCCGAACTACGTCTACGACGGCGTCGGCCGGCTGACCGAGGCGTACGTGGCCGGGCACCACTACACCTACGACTTCACGTCGGCGGCGTCGGCGACGTGCCCGGCGGGCACCCAGGCGAACGCCGGGCTGAACGGCAACCGGATGCGGCTGCTGGACGAAACCGCCGCCGGTACGGCGGAAACCCGGTACTGCTACGACGCGGCGGACCGGCTGTTGTCCACCGAGGGCGCCACCGCGTTGTCCGGGTTCACCTACGACGCGGACGGCAACACCAAGGGCTGGACCGCGGCCGGCGGCAGCACGACGACGCTGGCGTGGGACGGGTCCGACCGCAACATCGGTGCCCGGACCACCGGGGCGGCTCCGGCGGACATCGCCTACACGCGGGACGCCACCAACCGCATCGTCCGGCGTGACCCGCGCGACTGCGACAACAACACCGTCGTGCGCTACGGCTACACCGGCGACGGGGACAGCGCGGATCTCACGCTGAACGCCGACGGCCGGCTCACCACGCTGACGCTGACGCTGCCGGGCGGGGTGCTGTACACGTCGAAGGTGGGTTCGGACGGCGCGTTCACCCCGTCGTTCGACCACCCGTCGGTGCGCGGCGACCTGGTGCTGTCCACCGACGCGGCCGGCCACCAGGCCGGCGAGCTGCGCACGTTCGACCCGTACGGCCAGCCACTGGCCGCCTCGGGCGCGGTCGACACCCAGAACGTGCCGGACAACTCGCCGGGCTCGATGGACTACGGCTGGCTCGGCGAGCACCAGCGGGCCTACGAGCACACCGGCGGCCTGTCGCTGGTCCAGATGGGGGCCCGGCCGTACAGCCCGCTGCTCGGCCGGTTCCTTTCGGTCGACCCGGTCGAAGGTGGCTCGGCGAACGACTACGACTACGTGGCCGGCGACCCGATCAACGCCACCGACCTCGACGGCAACTCGTGGTTCAGCTCGATCGTCTCGGTGGTCACCAAGGTGGCCGAGGTCGTCTCCAACCTGCCGGGGCCGATCGGGGCGGTCGCCAGCGGCGTCGCCGCGGTCGGCAACGCCATCCAGGGCAACTGGGGCGCGGCCATCATGTACGGCTTGGGCGCGATCACGGCCGGCGTCGGAGCACTGGCCGTGGGCGCGTACAAGGCGGCGAAGTTCGTCGCCAAGGTCGCACCCAAGGTCAACTACGCGGCGAAGGCGCGGGTCGGCAAGTGGATGGCCAAGACGATGAACGGGACGAAGCACCGCGTGGAGATCGCCCATTCCCGCGGGTGGACGAAATACGACCTGGCGGGTAAGGCACACTACGAGAAGACGGTGAAGAAGTGGATTCCGACACCGCACAAGTTCACGCAGTCGCACAACCACCGCGCGCCGAGCGGGCGGGGGAAGAACGGGCCGGTTTCGAGCATGCGGTGGCGCGACCTCGCCCGGGTCTACCGGCACCTGCGGTGACGACCACGACGAAGTCAGGGGAGAAGCGCGGATGACGGTGAGGTTTACCGGGGTTCAGCCGTTCGGTCACGTCTCCGGCCAGATCGACTTCACCGTGGCCGGCATCGGTGACATCGACCTGCGCAACGAAGCACACATCGGCTGCATCAGGTTCACCCCCGGCGAGCGGCACATGGCGATCGCGTTCGACTTCGTGTCCGAGCGACCGGGTGACGGCCGCACGATCTCGCTGGAGTTCGGCGAGGTCGAGGTAATCCGCATCGAGCCGTACCTGCCCACCGGCGTCGACCCGGGCTACGGGCACGCCCTCCTCTTCGGCATCGGCCATTGGACCGCCGCCGACACAGGCCGATCGGGCTTCACCGTTTCCACGACGACGTTCGAGGTCGAGTTCTACGCGGTGGAGCTGAAGGCCACGGTGGTCTGACCGAAGGACCGTCCAGGTGGCCGCCGGCCCGGCACAACCGCCGGCTGGTGGCCACCTTCGCCGTGGACTTTCCGCCCACTGGCGCTGTGGGCGGCGGGTCAGTCTTGTCGTGGATATCTCTGGCAAGGTAGGGCGCGCGCAGGCTTCGACCGCGCTCTCCGTCGGCGATCCACCAGCGCTGATCCACCAGTTGGGCAAATCCACCGTCGTCGCCGATGCTCGTCCGACTCGGCGATGCCGACTGAACGGGGTCATCGCACCGCTGATCCGGCGGTCGGGCGCCGTCAGCAACCCGGCGTCCTCGAATCCCGCCAGGCCGTCGTCCTCGATCTGCTGCCGGTGCCGATGGATGTCCAGATCGGACTCGCGAACCAGTCGTTCAGCCTCGACCCGATAGGCCGTGAGCCGGGTCGAGGTGTCGATGGTGGCATCCCGCTCGCTCGAAGTGTCGGGTCTCCGAAGGCGAACTCGCCCCGCGGCCGCGGGGGCGACCCAACGTGCCGGGCGGCTGGGGTGAGACCTGTTCACCAACCGGTACGGCGGGCCCGTTACGCCCGGGGCAGGTGACGCACACCTTCAGGCGGTCAGTCGCGGAGGCGCCGCGAGCCTGTCGGTGGCCGCAGGTGACGCTCGGGCGCTCCGGCATCGTGCTCACAGCCGACACCTACACCAGCGTCCTGCCCTGCCTGGCTTACCGCGCCGCCGAAGGAAGGAAGCGGCGGCCGAAAAAGAAGAACCCGGCCGGCAAGCGCTGCCTCGTCAGACCCCACACACGATCAAAGCCCACCCGCTGAATCCTCACGATGGAGGAACCCGCAGATGGGCTTCGATACTCTGGAGGTGCGCCATCAGGGACTCGAACCCCGAACCCGCTGGTTAAGAGCCAGCTGCTCTGCCAATTGAGCTAATGGCGCCGGTGTCTGCCGGAGGCTTCCCTCGGCGACGTGGAAAAGATTAGCACCCCTCTCCGGGCCCGGTTTCAGGGGGGTCCCCCAACCCGGTTTCGGCGTTGCTGCCCCGGTGTCGGGGCTGGTCGGGCACACTGTAGCCGGACATTGACGGCGAAACGGGCGGGTGGGCATGCGGGGTATGACGGTGCGGCTGCTGGTGGCCGCCGGGGTGATCGGCCTCACCGTGGGCGGGTGCAGTAGTAACCCTTCGGGTGAACCGCCGCGGGCGACGTCCACTCCGAGCGCCAGTGCTCCCAAACCCGCGCCGAAGCCCGCCGTGCTGGCGCTCACGCCGGCCAAGGACGCCAAGGACGTCGCGCCCGGGGAGCCGGTCAGCGTCGTCGTCCAGGACGGGAAGGTGGGCGCCGTCACGCTCACCAGTGCCGATGGCAAGGTCGTCGCCGGCAAGGCGCGGGCCGACGGCTCCGGGTGGGACTCCGCCGAGCCGCTCGGCTACAACAAGTCCTACAAGCTGACCGCGACCGCCACCGGCACGGACGGCAAGCCGGTGACGTCGGAGTCGGCCTTCAGCACCGTCAAGCCCGCCCGGCAGCTCGACGTCTCGGTCAACCTCGTCGACGGCGAGACCGTCGGCGTCGGGATGCCGCTGATCTTCACCTTCACCGGCAACGTCACCGACAAGGCCGCGGCCGAGAAGGCGCTGAAGGTCACCGCGGAGCCGGCCACCGAGGGCGCCTTCCGCTGGTTCGGCGACAAGCAGGTCACCTGGCGGCCGAAGGACTACTGGAAGAGCGGCACCAAGATCAAGGTCGACGCCGCCGTCTACGGCAAGCCGCTCGGCGGTGGCAGCTACGGCCGGGAGGACAAGGGCGCCACTGCCACCGTCGGCGACAAGCTCGTCGCCGTCGCCGACGGGCAGACCCACCAGATGACCGTCACGATCAACGACAAGGAGGTCAAGACCATGCCGACCTCCATGGGCAAGCCCGGCCACAACACGCCGCGGGGCACCTACACCGTCATGAGCGAGCACAACGGCTACACGATGAACTCCGCCACCTACGGCGTGCCCGAAGACGCGCCCGGCGGCTACAGCACCTTCGTCCAGTACGCGGTCCGCCTGTCCTGGAGCGGCATCTTCTACCACTCCGCGCCGTGGTCGGTGCGGCAGCAGGGGCACAGCAACGTCAGTCACGGCTGCCTGAACCTGTCCACCGAGAACACGAAGTGGCTGATGGACACGTCCAAGAAGGGCGACATCGTCACGGTGCAGAACAGCGGCGGCCCGAAGCTCGAGCCGACCGACGGCTGGAGCTTCTGGCAGCTGTCCTGGGACGAGTGGCGGACGGCGGCCAACTAGCCCGAGTCGCGCACCAGCTCCCGCGCCTCGGCCTCGGTGGACACCGCGGGTCCCGAGCCCCACAGCGGCTCGTTCGCCGTCTCGCGGCTGAAGTACACCGCGACGGCGCCGATCGCGCCCGCCGCCATCAGGTACCAAGCCGGCCAGAAGTCGTGGCCGGTGGTGGAGATCAGCGACTGCATCACCAGCGGGGTGGTGCCGCCGAAGAGCGACACCGAGATGTTGAACGCGATCGACAGCGCGCCGTACCGGATCGCGGTCGGGAACAGCGCGGGCAGCGCCGCGGGCATCGACACCTCGAAGCAGAGCAGGAGCAGGCCGAGCCCCATCAGCCCGAGGAAGGTGAGGACGAGGCCGCCGTCGTGCACGAGCAGCATCAGCGGCCAGGACAGCACGAGGAACCCGAGGCAGCCGGCCATCATCACGGGCTTGCGGCCGACGTGGTCGGTGATCCGCCCGCCGACCAGGATGATCAGCATCATCACGACCATGACGACGATGATCAGCAGCAGGCCGTGGGTGGCGTCGAGGTGCAGCTGCTCGGACAGGTACGTCGGCATGTACGACAGCAGCATGTAGTCGGTGACGTTGAACACGAGCACCAGGCCGACGCAGATGAGCAGCGCGGGCCAGTACTCGGTGAACATCTTCCAGAACGGCTCGCCGGAGCGTCCCCGCTTCTCGGCCTCCTCGGCGTGCTTCTGGAAGGCGGGCGTCTCCTCCAGCTTGAGCCGCATGTAGAGCCCGATGATGCCGAGCGGCCCGGCGACCAGGAACGGCACCCGCCACCCCCAGTCGAGCAACGTCTCGTGCGGCACCCAGGCCTTCATCCCGGTGACGACGGACGCGCCCAGCACGTACCCGGACAGCGTCCCGAACTCCAGCCAGGACCCCATGAAGCCCCGCCGCTTGTCGGGTGAGTACTCGGCGATGAAGGTGGTGGCGCCGCCGTACTCGCCGCCAGTGGAGAACCCCTGCACCATCCGCGCCAGCACCAGGAGGACGGGCGACCAGACGCCGATCGAGCTGTACGACGGGATCAGCCCGATGCACAGGGTCCCGATGGCCATCATGATCATGGTGACGGCGAGCACCTTCTGCCGCCCGATCCGGTCCCCGAGCGGCCCGAAGACGAGGCCGCCGAGCGGCCGCATCAGAAAGGCGGCGGTGAAGGCCCCGAAGGTCCCGATCAGCCGGACGCCGGGAGACACGGTGGGCGGGAAGAACACCTCGGCGATGGTGTCGGCGATGTAGGCGTACACGCCGAAGTCGAACCACTCCATGGCATTGCCGAGCGCGGCGGCCCCCACCGCCCGCTTGAGCAACGACTGGTCGACGACGGTGATGTCCTCGTACCGCAGCTTCTTCTTGCGACTCCGGATCTTCGGTGCTGAACGTGCCACCAGAACACCGTGCACCGGCATCCGGCCGCTCGCACGCTGAGCCATCCGGTCGTGAGGGTTACCACGAACGGTGGAACGCAAAAACCCCAGCTCGGACCGAAGATCCAAACTGGGGTGATGGGGTGAGCGACGGGTTTCGAACCCGCGACCTCCTGGACCACAACCAGGTGCTCTACCAGCTGAGCTACGCCCACCATCGCCGAGGGATCCGCTTGCGATCACCTCGCTTGCAGTAATCGTAGCGGGTGCCCTCGACCGCCTTTCAGGGGGTCACCTCTGGTGGTGTTCCTGCACTTCAGCGGCCGCGGCCTTGGCTTCGTCGCTGGTGGGGCCGGGCTGCGGGACGAAGGCGACCCGCCGGTAGTAGTCGAGTTCGCCGATGGATTCGCGGATGTCGGCGAGCGCGCGGTGGGCGAGCCCCTTCTCGGGCTTGGCGTAGTAGATGCGCGGGTACCAGCGCCGCACGAGCTCCTTGACGGAGGAGACGTCGACCATCCGATAGTGCAGGTGGGCGTCGAGGGCGGGCATGTCGCGGGCGATGAAGCCGCGGTCGGTGGCGATGGAGTTGCCGGCGAGGGGTGCCGTGCCCGGCTCGGGGACGTGCTCGCGGAGGTAGTCGAGGACGCGGCGTTCGGCTTCTTCGAGCGTCACCGTGGAGCGGCGGACTTCTTCGGTGAGGCCGGAGTGGGCGTGCATCTCGCGGACGACTTCGGGCATCCCGGCGAGCTTTTCCTCGTCGGCGTGGATGACGATGTCGACTCCTTCACCGAGCACGTTCAGCTCCGCGTCGGTGACGAGGGCGGCGATTTCGATCAACGCTTCCTTGCCGAGGTCGAGCCCCGTCATTTCGCAGTCGATCCAGACTAGGCGGTCGGTCACCTGGTGACCCTAACCCGACACGGGGATGTGAAGGGCGTTACCTGCGCGTACGGCGCGTTACGCTCCCGGTGTGGTCCAGGACACATGATCGGGGAGCTGAGAGTGACCGAGCAGGGGTCGCCGGCGAGTGAGATCGCCGCTGGTTATGCGAGTGAGGGTGCCGCGCTGGAGCTGGGCGCGGTGGTGCTCGACGGGCAGGTGGACGCGGCGGCGGCCGTGCGCCTGCCGTTGGCGACGCTCAACCGGCACGGGCTGGTCGCCGGCGCGACCGGGACGGGCAAGACGAAGACGTTGCAGCTGATCTCGGAGCAGCTGTCCGCGGCCGGGGTGCCGGTGGTGCTCGCCGACGTCAAGGGCGATCTGTCCGGGCTGGCCGCGGCCGGCGAGGCGAACGACAAGGTCACCAAGCGTGCGCAGGAGCTCGGCGACGACTGGGCGGGCACGGCGTTCCCGGTGCAGTTCCTGTCGCTCGGCACCGGCGGCAAGGGGTCGCCGATCCGGGCGACGATCACGAGCTTCGGGCCGGTGCTGCTGTCGAAGGTGCTGGGGCTGAACGAGACGCAGGAGTCGACGCTCGGGCTGATCTTCCACTGGGCCGACCAGCGCGGCCTCGCGCTGCTGGACACGAAGGACCTCCGGTCGGTGATCACGCACCTGACCAGCGACGAGGGCAAGGAGGACCTCAAGGGGATCGGTGGCGTCTCGGCCGCGACGGCCGGGGTGATCCTGCGTGCGCTGTCCAATCTGGAGGCCCAGGGCGGCGAGGACTTCTTCGGCGAGCCCGAGCTGGACGTGCACGACCTCATGCGGCAGGCCGGCGAGCTGGGCGTCGTCACGCTCCTGGAGCTGGACAACCTGCAGGCCAAGCCCGCGTTGTTCTCGACGTTCCTGATGTGGCTGCTCGCCGAGCTCTTCGAAGAGCTGCCCGAGGAGGGTGACCTCGACAAGCCGAAGCTCGTGTTCTTCTTCGACGAGGCCCACCTGCTCTTCAACGACGCGTCGAAGGCGTTCCTCGAGCGCATCGAGCAGACCGTGAAGCTGATCCGGTCGAAGGGCGTCGGCGTGTTCTTCTGCACGCAGCTGCCCACGGACGTCCCGAACGCCGTGCTTTCGCAGCTCGGCGCGCGGATCCAGCACGCGCTGCGGGCGTTCACCCCGGACGACCAGGCGGCGCTGGCCAAGACGGTGAAGACCTACCCGAAGACGAAGTTCTACGAGCTGGACACGGCGTTGACGTCGCTGGGCATCGGCGAGGCCGTGGTCACCGTGCTGTCGGAACGGGGTGCGCCGACGCCGGTGGCGTGGACGCGGCTGCGGGCGCCGCGGTCGAAGATGGGCTCGATCGGGGACGAGGCCGTCGCCGCCGCGGTGTCCTCGTCTGACCTGCACGCGAAGTACGCCGAGACGATCGACCGGGAGTCGGCCTACGAGAAGCTGGCCGCGAAGGTCGCCGCCGCGCCCCCGCCGGAGGCCGCGCCCGCTCCCGAGACGCCGGCACCTGCGCCCGAGAAGGACGAGCCGGGTTTCCTCGAATCCGCGATGAAGAACCCGGCCGTGAAGTCGTTCATGCGGTCCGCGGCGAGCGCGCTGGGCCGGGAGATCACGCGCGGGCTGTTCGGCAACCGGCGGCGCTGAAATACCTGACGCAAGCTGTCCGGTATGGCTGGCAGGCTGGCGCCACCTTCGAAAGGAAACCAGTCATGACCAGCACTGCCACCGCGTCGTTCGTCGTCGACAAGTGGGAGCCGCAGGCGACCGACGAGGCCGCGGGCACCGAGTTCGCCCGGGTGGCGATCGCCAAGACGTTCACCGGCGCGGTCGAGGGGACCAGCACCGTCGAGCTGCTTTCGGCGTCCAACGCGACTTCGCGCGCGTACGTCGCCTTCGAGCGTCTCGAGGTCTCAGTCGACGGGCGCAAGGGCGGCTTCGTCCTGCACCACACGGCCGACGACTCCGGCCTGACGCTGAAGATCCTCGCCGGCTCGGGCTTCGGCGAACTCGCCGGGATCAGCGGGACGGCGAGCATCGGGATCGACGAGGGGAAGAACCACCACTTCACCCTCAGTTACACGCTTTGAGCAGCGCGAAGGCCGCTTCGAGAGCCCCCGATTGACTCTCGAAACGGCCTTCGCGTGTTCTCCCGCTCCCCGAAGCGGGGGACGGGCCGCCCCGACCACGGCCCGTCCGCGTCCTAGTTGTTCACGATCTGGTCGACGATCTTCTTGGCGTCGTTGATCGGGATGGCGAACCCGATCCCGACGCTGCCCGCCGCCCCGTTGGCCGAAGCGCTCGGGCTGTACAGCGCCGAGTTGATGCCGATCACGTTGCCCTGGGCGTCGACCAGCGCGCCGCCGGAGTTGCCCTGGTTGATCGCCGCGTCGGTCTGGATGGCGGTGTAGCTGGGCGAGTCCTCGCTCTGGTTCGACGTGCGGCTGAACGGCGAGCGCTGCTGCTGCTCGCCCTGCCCGATGTCGGACAGGTTCCGGTTCAGCGCGCTGACGATGCCCGTGGTGACGGTGTTCTGCAGGCCGCCGGGCGAGCCGATCGCGACCACCGACTGGCCGACGACGAGCTTGCTCGAGTCGCCGAGGCTCGCCGCGGTCAGGCCACTGGCGTTCTTCGCCTGGACCACCGCGATGTCCGCCTTGGTGTCCGCGCCGACCACGCCGGCCTGGTACTTCTTGCCGTCGGACGTGGTGATGACGACGTTCTGAGCGCCGTTGACGACGTGCGCGTTGGTCAGGATCCGGCCGTCCGAGGTGAGGACGACGCCGGAGCCGATGGCCTCGCCCTGGTCGGTCGTGACGTTGATCTGGACGACGCTCGGCGTCACCTTCGCCGCGACGGCGCTGACGTCGCCGGAGGTCGAGTTCGAGACCGGCTGCCCGTTCGCCGCCGGCGTGGTCACCGACGTCGTCGCGCCGCCGGCCGAGTTCGTCGTGAGCCCGACGATCGCCGCGCCGCCGACCCCGCCGACCAGCGCGGCACCGAGCGCGGTCGCGCTGACGATCATCGCGACGCGACCGCCCCTGCGCGGCTTGGCCTTCAGGGCCTCCGGCGCCTGCTGGTGCGGCGGCTGCGGGGTGAACAGAGGGTTCGGCGCGGCCTGCTGCTGGTAGGCGTACTGCGCGTACGGCCCGTACTGCTGGGTGCTCTGGTGCGGCTGGTGCCCACCGGTTGAGGCGGGGCCGGGCCGACTCTCGTTCTCGGTCATGGGACAAGGTTCGCGCCCGCGCTTGTGAACAACCTGTGGAAATACCTCAGGCTTTGCTGAGAAGAATCAGCTGAGAAAATTCAGGTAATCCTCAGGCGTCAGGCGAAGAACGACGGTACGTCGAGGGCACCTCCCGCCGCTTCGAACTCGTCGTGCACCGCCTGCCTCAGCTCGGCGTCGCCGAGGTAGTCGGCGGCGGTCAGGGCCAGGCCCAGCGCGCCGTCGCGGACGCCCGCGTCACCGGTCTCCGAGCCGGCCGCGGCCGCGAATTCCTTGGTGTGCAACGCCACCGTCGGACCCGAGACGGCGAGCATGGGGTGCAGGGCCGGCATCCGGTACGACAGGTTGCCCAGGTCGGTGGAGCCGGTCAGCGACTCCGGCACGATGCCCGGCGGGAGCGGCTTGCGGCCGGTGATCACCTGGTTGGCCGTCCAGCGCCCGGCCAGCGCCGTGTTGAACCGGATCGGCAGGTAGGCGGCCTGGGCGTCCCAGGTCAGCTCGACGCCGCAGCCGGTCATCGCCGCGGCGCCTTCGGCGATCGACGTCATCCGGGCGGCGAGGTCGCGCAGCGTCTCCGGGGTCTGGGACCGGAGGTAGAACAGCAGCGCGGCGCGGGCCGGGATGACGTTGGGCCGGGCACCGCCGTCGGTGAACACGCCGTGGACGCGGTCGCTCTGCGGGAGCTGCTGGCGCAGCGCCGAGACGCCTTGGTACGCGGCGACGGCGGCGTCGAGCGCGTTGCGGCCCATGAAGGGCTGGGCGCTCGCGTGGGCGCCGACGCCGTGGAAGACCATCTCCAGCTGACGCCGGCCGAGGAACGGGTGCAGCGCGATGTCGTGGCTGAACGGGTGCAGCATGATCACCGCGTCGACGTCGTCGAACACCCCGGCGCGGGCGAGGATCTCCTTGCCGCCCCCGCCTTCCTCGGCGGGCGTGCCGATCAGGCTGACGCGGCCGCCGAGCCGTTCGGCGACGGTGGCGGCGCCGAGGAAGCCGCCCGCGGCGGTGGTGCAGATGACGTTGTGGCCGCAGGCGTGGCCGAGCCCCGGCAGCGCGTCGTATTCGGCGAGGACGGCGATGTGCGGGCCGTCTCGTTGCGGGGTGCCGACGCGCAGCGCGGTGTCGAGCCCGCCGACGCCGACCGTGGCCTCGTGGCCGTGGCGCCGCAGCAGCTCGGCCAGCGCGCGCACCGACCGGTGCTCGGCGAAGCCCTCCTCGGGGTGGGCGTGCAGATCTTGGCTCAACGCCACCAGATCGGGTGAGCTGCGTTCGACCGCGGCGGTCACTTCGGCCCGCGTCGCCTCGTCCGCGCCGGCGTGCGGCGAGGGCAGCGGTTCGGCGGCCGCGACGGCGTCGGCGGTGGCCTCGACCAGGGAACGCAGGTAGCTGTCGTCGGGCGGGACGGGTTCGGCGTGGGTCATGGGGCGATGCTAACCGGCACCCCCGACAATCCGCGGCGGTCAGCCGAGCCGGCCCGCGACGATCTGCGTGACACCGGCGTACCGCTCGGTGATCTCGGTGCAGCCACGAGCGCGCAGGTTCGCCGCGATTTCGCCGCGGTCGAACGTCTTCTGCCCGCTCACGATCCCGCCTGCCGTCTCGAGCAGGCGCGCGGGTTGCCAGTTGCGGCGAGCGCTCGTCAGCAGCACGATCCGGCCGCCGGGCTTCAGCACGCGCACGAAGGAGTCCAGCGCGGTCTCCGGCTCGGCGAACATGTGCAGCGCGGCGAAGCAGCAGACGGCGTCCACTGTGGACGGCTTCAGCGGCAGGTGCACGGCGTCGGCGCGCAGGTAGGCGACGGTGTCCGGGCCGCCTTCGGCGACGGCCTTGGCGAGCATGGTGCGGGCGCCGTCGAGCCCGATCGCCAGCCCGCCCGGACCGACGGCCGCGCCGAACGCGCGGGTGAATCGGCCGGTTCCGCAGGCGACGTCGAGCACCGTGTCGCCCGGTTCGAGCCGGAGGAGGTCCCCGGCGAGCCGGACTTCGCCCGCCATGCTCGGTCCGGACGGGCCCTTGAGCGCACGACCGAGTGCAGGGCGCCAGTAGTGCTCGTAGACCCGCGGGAGCAGGGTCGTGCGCATCAGGCGCTGCGTGAGCCCGGTCGGCGGGCCGGCCTGGGCCGCGGCGCCGAGCAGGTCGAGATAGCCGTCTTCCGCTACGGCCGGTGTCCCGAGCAGGGACGCGAGGCGGTCGGATGCGCTGGTCGGCACGGGTTCTCCTCGACTTCGGATACCGGCAGTATGCCAACTTCCCGGCCACTCGATCGAGTGAACAAATCCGGGCTCAGGCGTTCGACCCCCGGAATTGTCGGACCCCCTCCCTAACGTCGCGGGCAAGGTTCCGGTCCGATCCGAGGAGGACAGATGACGACGATTTCCCGTCCCTGCGGCGAGATCGCGGTGCACGGCGAGTTCGACCTGGCCGCGGCCGCCCGCTTCCTGACCGGCTTCGCCCCTGCCGGGCAGCCGGATTCCGAGCCGGGCGCGTTGCGGGTGGCGTTCGCGCTCGAGGGCGCGTGGACGCCGGTGGGAGCGGTGCTGCGGCAGAGATCGCCGGGGGAGCTCGCGGTGGAGGTCCACGGCCCGCCCGAACACACCGAAGCCGTCGTGGCGCAGGTGCGGCGGATGTGCTCCCTGGACGTCGACGGCACGGCGTTCCCGGCGGCCGGCGCCCACGATCCGGTGGTTTCGCTGCTGCAGGCGCTGCACCCGGGCCTGCGTCCGGTCCTGTTCGCTTCGCCGTACGAGGCGGCGTGCTGGGCCGTGCTGAGCCACCGGATCTGGATGACGCAGGCGGTCCGGCTGCGCCGTCGCCTGACCGAGCGCTACGGCGCCGAGGTCGACGTGGGCGGCAGCAGGCTGAGGACGTTCCCGGCGCCGGCCGCGCTGGCGAAGGTGGAGTACCAGCCGGGGCTGCCGGGCCCGAAGCTGCCGCGCCTGCGCGCCATCGCCGAGGCGGCGGCCGAGGGAATGCTGGACGCGGCGGCGCTGCGGGCGATGCCGGCCGAGGAGGCGCTCAAGCACCTGCAGCTGCTGCCGGGCGTCGGCCGGTTCAGCGCGGAGCTGATCCTGATCCGCGGCGCGGGTCACCCGGACGTCTTCCCCCGCGGCGAAACCCGCCTCCACGAGATCATGCGCGACGCGTACCACCTCCCGGACGCGGGAGCCGCGGAGCTGGCGGAGATCGCGGAGGCCTGGGCGCCGTTCCGGAGCTGGGTGTCGTTCCTGTTCCGGGTCGAGGGCGAGGCCCGGATGCGGGAGTCGCGATGACCTGACCGGCCCGCGTCCCGACTGCCCTGCGGTTCCGAACACGGAAAGGAGATCGCTACGACCCGATACCGGAAGCCGCGATGCGGACAGCGGTGGGGACTCACAGTAGCCAGATATCGCCTGTGGTGAGGTGTCCGGGTGAGCTCGCCCGTTCCCCTCGCACCAGGCGGCCAGTCCGGTGACGCCCTGTCGGCCTTCCGCGCGGCCGCCGCCGCTGACACCTCGCCGGCCGGTTCGCTGCTCGAACAGGCCCAGACCCCCGCGGTGATCACCCTGGTCGCCGGCGGTGTGGCCCTGCTGGTGGTGCTGGTCGGCGGGACGGCGTGGCGCCGGGCGCGCAACGTCGTGACGATGGTGCACGAGGCCGGCCACGCGCTGGCCGCGGTGCTGGTCGGACGCCGTCTGCAGGGCATCAAGCTGCACTCGGACACCTCGGGCGTCACCGTCTCGCGCGGCAAGCCCGAGGGGCCGGGCATGGCGTTCACGGCGATGGCCGGGTACCTGGCGCCGTCGGTGCTGGGGCTGCTGTTCGCCGGCCTGCTGGGCGCCGACCTGGTCGGCACGGTGCTGGTCCTGATCGCGCTGCTGCTGCTCGGCGTGCTGGTGATGGTCCGCAACGCCTACGGGGTGTTCACGGTCGTCGCCAGTGCGGCGGTGCTGGCGCTGATCGCGTTCGTCGCGCCGGTCGAGCTGCAGGCGCCGTTCAGCTACCTGGTGACGTGGTTCCTGCTGTTCGGGGGCATCCGGCCGGTGGCCGAGCTCCAGATCAAGCGGCGCCGAGGCCAGGCCCGCGACTCCGACGCCGACCAGCTGGGCCGCCTCACGGCGGTCCCGCCGGTGCTGTGGGTCCTGGTCTTCGCGGTGGCCACGATCAGCTGCCTGATCGCGGGTTCGCTGTGGCTCCTGGAGCCGGTGGCCAAGTAACCGCGGCGCCCGTGGCCGCCCGGCAACGGGACCCTTGGCGCGGCCGCCCGGCCTCGGGGTCTGGTGCGCGCGGGTTAACGTCCGCGGTCACCGGTCGGGAGTCACGCGTCCGGCGAGGGTGCGTGCCACCTCGGCCCCGGTCGCGAGCCACGGCCTCCGGCGCGGCCGGCGGCCTCGGGAGGCTGGCGCGGGCGGGTTAACGTCCGCGGTCACCGGTCGGGAGTCACGCGTTCGGTGCGGGTGCGCGCCGCCTCGGCCCCGGTCGGAAGCCCCGGCGCGGGCGCGGCAGCACCCCGACACCGGTCGGGAGCCTGGCGCGGGCGGTTCAACCTCCGCGGTCATCGGTCGGGAGTCACGCGTCCGGCGCGGGCGCGCGACCACCCCTGGCCCCGGTCGCAAACCACGGCCTCCCGCGCGGGCGCGGCAGTACCCCGACACCGGTTGGGAGCCTGGCGCGGGCGGGTCAACGTCCGCGGTCATCGGTCGGGAGTCGCGCGTTCGGCGTGGATGCGCGCCACCCTGGCCACGGTCGGGAGTCCCGGCGCGGGCGCGGCAGTACCCCGACACCGGTCGGGAGCCTGGCGCGGGCGGGTCAGCCTCCGCGGTCATCGGTCGGGAGTCACGCGTCCGGCGTGGGTGCGTGCCACCTCGCCCCGGTCGCGAGCCACGGCCTCCCGCGCGGGCGCGCGAGCACCCCGGCACCGCGGTGACCGGCGGTGGAGCCCCTGGCCGCTCCCGGCGGCGCATGCGGCAAACTGGTGGTCCGCGCGGAGAGGGAGACGTAACGATGGACGAGGTCGCCAAGGCTGTCGAGGAGTGCGCACGGGCGGCGAAGCTGGCTGCTCCGTCGCTGGCTGCCGCGAGCGCCCAAGCCGTCGACGCCGCGCTGAGCGGGATGGCCGAGCGGCTGCTCGCGCACCGGTCCGAGATCCTCGAGGCGAACCAAGCCGACGTCGAGCGGGCCAAGGCCGACGGGATGAGCGCCGGCCTGCTCGACCGGCTCACCATCACTCCGGAGCGGCTCACCGGCATGGCCGAACAGCTGCGGCTGCTCGCCGGCGCGCCGCACCAGGAGCGGTCCGTCGACGTGTCCACCCTGGACGGCGGCCTGCGGCTGGTCGAACGGCGGCGGCCGGTCGGGGTCATCGGTGCGAACTACGAGGCGCGGCCGAACGTCACCGTCGACGTGGCCTCCCAGCTGGTCAAGTCGCGCAACGCCGGCGTGCTGCGCACCGGCTCGGCCGCGCTCGGCTCGGCCCAGCGGCTGCGGGAGGTCGTCATCGCGCCGGCGCTCGCGGAAGCGGGCATCGACGCCGACTGCGTCCAGCTCGTGCCGCGCGTGGAGCGCGAGGCCGCGTCCGCGCTCGTGCGGCTCCCCGGCCTCGTGCCGCTGGTGATCCTGCGCGGCAGCGGGGACAGCACCCGCGCCCTGGCCGCCGAAGCGGCCGTCCACGGCGTGCGCACCCTCGCCCACGCCGATGGCGGCGGTGTCCTCTACGTCGACCGCGGGGCGGACGTCACCAAGGCGCGGGACCTCGTGTACGCCAGCCTCGACCGGCTGGGCGTCTGCAACCGGCTGAACCTGCTGCTCATCCACGAGGACATCCACGACGACGCCTGGCCGGCGATCTCGGACGCGCTCGCCGAGCGCGGGGTCACGCCGTCGCTGGCCCCGCACGAGCACGCCATCGGCTACGAGTGGGCGCTGGACTCCGAGCGCGAAGCGACCGTCACCGTCGCCAAGGTCGGCTCGCTCTCCGACGCCGTCGAGATCGCCAATGAGCGCACCTCCGGCCTGGCGGCGGGCATCACCACCGAGGACGAGTCGGCCGCCGACGCCTTCTTCGACGGCTACACCGGCACCGGCGTCTTCTGGAACGCCCCGACCCGGCTCCTCGACGGCTTCAAGCTGCTCGCCGTCCCGGAAACCGGCATCAACCTCGACAAGGTCCCCGGGCCCCGTGGCCCGGTGACCTACACCGACCTCTACGTCCGCCAGTACGCCGTCCTGCCCGCCTGAACCGGCCGGAAAACCGGGTCAGCGCGTCGGCGGGACGCCGGCCAGCTTGCGGAGCTCCTTGACCGTCTCCGCGGCGTTGGTGACCAGCTCGGTCCGCTCGTCGGCGTCGCTGGAATACCGGTAGATCGCCGTCGGTCCGTCGCTGATCGCGATCGCCGCGACCAGGCGGCCTTCGGGGTCGCGGGTGAGCCCGGTCGTCACCGACACTTCCCGGCCGACGGTGTCGACCGTGGTGAGCGTCCGCTCCTTGTACCAGCCTCGCGTGGTCATGTTGGGCAGCTCCGGGGGAATGGGCACGACAGGGGGATACGTCGTAGGACGCGGAGACCGCCCCCGGCGTTACGGCATACTGGGCCGGGTGATCTCCCGGCCGCACGTCCTGCTGTCCGCCGCGCAGTCGCTCGACGGCTACCTCGACGACACCTCGCCCGAGCGGCTCGTACTGTCCACAGAGGACGACTTCGCGGTCGTCGACCGGTTGCGGGCCGAGGCCGACGCGATCTTCGTCGGGGCCGGCACGGTGCGGGCCGACAACCCGCGCCTGCTCGTCCGCTCACCCGAGCTGCGGCAGCGGCGGCTGGACCAGGGAAAGCCCGAACAACCCGTCAAGGTCACCGTGACCACGCGCGGCCTCGACCCGGAAGCACAGTTCTTCACCGTCGGGGACACCGAAAAGATCGTCTACGCCCCGCCCGGCGCCGCGGACGGGCTCAAGCACGTCGCCACCGTCGTCGACGCGGGGAATCCGCCGGACTTCGGGCGCATCCTCGACGACCTCGGCGCGCGCGGCATCGGGCGGCTGCTGGTCGAGGGCGGCGGCGGGATCCACACGCGCTTCCTCACCGAAGGCCTCGCCGACGAACTGCGGCTCGCGATCGCGCCGTTCTTCGTCGGCCAGCCGGACGCGCCGCGGTTCACCGGGCCCGGCCGGTACCCGCGGCCGCTCGTCCTGACCGCCGCGAACGCCCTGCAGGGCATGGCGATCCTCGAGTACCGCGCCGCCGCCGAACCGACCGGACGGGACGTCCAGCGCCTCAAGGAAGCCATCGCGCTCGCCGCCGAGTGCCCGCCCAGCCACACCTTCCGGGTGGGCGCCGTGATCACCGACGCCGACGGCGAGGTCGTCGCCACCGGGCATTCCGGCGAGGGCGAACCGAACAACCACGCCGAAGAGGCCGCGCTGGCCAAGTGCGCCGGCGACCCGCGCCTGGCCGGCGCGACCGTGTACAGCTCGCTGGAACCGTGCAGCCACCGGAGTTCGCACCCGCGCAGCTGCACCCAGCTCATCCTCGACGCCGGCATCCCGCGGGTGGTGTTCGCCTGGCGGGAGCCCGCGGTGTTCGTCGACGCCCAGGGCACCGAGCTGCTGCGGCAGGCCGGGCGGCACGTGGTCGAGGTGCCCGCGCTGACCCCGGAGGTCCAGCGCGAGAACACCCACCTCGACTTCTGACCCGCAACGAGGCGCTAGCAGGCGCCGTTGTCCACCCAGACGCCCCACTCGCCGGTGGTGCCGGGCTCTTCGCCCTGCGTCCACCACTTCGCCGTCCACTTGTGGCTGTTGTGCGAGACGACGTTGTCCTTGACGTAGACCTTAGTCCGGTCCCACTCCGCCGCGGTGCACGAGCCGCCGCCCGGCGTGGTCGGGGTCGTCGTCACCGGGGGCGTCGTCTGCGGCGGCGTCGCGCCGGCGAAGCGGACGCTGAACTTCGTGAAGTCCCAGTCGTTCTGCGGGACGTTGCTGCAGACGCCGTTGTCCGTGGTGCCGACGCAGGCGCGGTCGCGGTTGACCGACCAGAACGTGAAGCGGCCGAGGCCGTGGCTGGTCGCGTAGTCGTACACCGTCTGGAAGTCCGAGGTGTAGAACATCTCCGCCGCGTCCGACTTGCCGTTCATGCCGGAGAAGCCCTCGTGCGAGTACGCGGTCGCGCTGTCCCAGCCCATGTGCGACATCAGCAGGCCGTGCAGCGCTTCCAGGGCCGACACCTGCGACGAGCCGCCGTTGAACCCGCCGTCGAACGGCATGATCGAGAAGTTGTTCGGCGCGAAGCCGATCGACTTCGCCTGGTCGAGCAGCTGCGTGCCGAACCAGCCGGTGCCGGCCGCGGTGCCCGGCATGGTCACCGACACGAACAGGCCGGGGTTGTTGGCCTGCAACGTCTTCGCCGCGCCCAGCTCGTTCGCGATCGCGGCCGTGTTCTCGTATTCGGGTTCTTCGAGGTCGAAGTCGATCGCCTTGAGCGAGTACTTCGTGATGACCTGCTGGTACGCGGCGGCCGTCGCGGCCACCGTCCCGCAGGTCTGGCCGAGCTTGGTGCCGCCGTAGCCGCCGACGGACACCGAGACGTCGCCGCCCGCGCCGCGGATCCGTGAGATCACGTTCGCGACCGCGGTGTCGGAGGAGACCGCCGACGTGCCGTCCCAGGTCGGGCTGCACCCGCCGCCGTTCGGCGCGAGGATGAACGCGAGCTGGAACGCCTTGAGCCCGGTCGCGTTCATCACGGTGATCGGGTCCGGCGGGTTGTTGCTTTGGGGCATCAGGTACGGCGCCGCGGCGTACCAGTTGTTGCTCAACGCCGCGGTGGCCGACGGTGCGCCGAGCACGAGGCTGACGGCGGTGGCGGCGAAAGTGGCGGCGGCGAGCCCGGCGGCGGCCAGTCTGCTCCTGCGCATGAGCTGTCCTCCCGGTGGGGATCGAGGTGGACAGATCATTGGACTAGACCAATGCCGAAGTCAAGGCGCGAAAGTCGGTCAATCGGAAAGCGCGGGCGAAAAGCGCCGGAATATCCGAAATTCGTCCACGGCCCGAGCCGTGTCGACGCGGAAAGTCACGCCGCGGGCAGCGACACGACCACCACCAAGCCGCCGTCCGCGCGAGCGCTCGCGGTCACGTCGCCGCCGTGCGCGTGCGCCACCGACCGCACGATCGACAACCCGAGCCCGGTCCCTTCCGCCGCCACCCGGGCCCGGCGGTGGAACGGGTCGAACAGCGCCGGCACCTCGGCCGGCGGGATCACCGGCCCGCTGTTGGCCACCTCGAGCTGCACCCGCCCCGGCACCGACCGGGTCGTCACGCGCACCCAGCCGCCCGGCACGTTGTGGCGGATCGCGTTCTCCACCAGGTTGCCGGCCAGCCGCTCCAGCAGGACGGCGTCACCGCTCGTCACCGCTTCGGCCAAGAACCGCTCCGCTTCCGGCGGCGCCACCTGCGCGGCCAGCGCCGCCAGGTCCACCGGGCTTCGCGAGGTCGGCGCGCTCTCCGACTTCGCCAGCAGCAGCAAGCCGTTGATCAGCTTCTCGTTCCGGGCGTTGATCTGCAGCAGCTTCCCGCCGAGCTCCCGGACGTCGGTGCCGCGGCGCATCGCCACCTCGACCAGCGACCGGTTCAGCGTCAGGGGCGTGCGCAGCTCGTGCGACGCGTTCGCGACGAACCGGCGCTGGGCGTCGAACGACCGGTCGAGGCGCTCGACCATCACGTCGAACGCGTCGGCGAGGTTCTTCACCTCGTCGTCGGGCCCGCGCAGGGCGATCCGCGCCTGCCCGCCCGGGTCGGCCGCCGCGGCGATGCGCCGGGCCGTCTCGGTGACCTGCCGCAACGGCGCCAGGGCACGCCCCGCCACCAGCCACCCGAGACCGGCCGCCAGCACCGCGACCGCGCCGAGGGCGAGCGCGCCCTGCGTCAGCAGCGACGTCGTCGCCGCCGCGCGCAGCTGCCGGGCTTGCTCGTCGAGGGCGTCCAGGGACGGCAGCGGCGGCGCGCCCGGCGGCGGGTCGCCGGTGAGCACCGCGACCCGCTGCCCGATCTGCCGGGTGAACAGCAGGTACGTCACGCCGAGCAGCGCCACGCCGGCCAGCAGGAACAGGCCGCCGTAGAGGACGGTCAGCCGCAGCCGGAGGTTCACCGGAGCCGGTAGCCGACGCCGGTGACCGTCTCCACCAGCGGCGGGTCGCCGAGTTTCCGGCGCAGCTTCAGGACGGTGAGCCGGATCGCGCCGGTGAACGGGTCCGCGTGCTCGTCCCACACCTTCTCCAGCAGGTGTTCGGCGGACACGGCGGCGCCGTCCGCGCGCAGCAGCTCGGCGAGCACGGCGAACTCCTTTTTGGACAGTGACAGGGGACGCCCGTCGCGGAACGCCTCGTGCCGCGCGGGATCGAGCGTGACGCCGGAGCGGCGCAGCACCGGTGGGGCGGCCGGTCGGCAGCGCCGCCCCAGCGACTGGATGCGCGCGGCCAGCTCGGGGAACGCGAACGGTTTCGTCAGGTAGTCGTCGGCGCCGAGGGAGAGCCCGGCGACGCGGTCGGTGACCGCCACGGCCGCGGTGAGCATCAGCACGCGCGTCGCGGCCTCGGACGCGACGACCTGGCGGCAGACGTCGTCGCCGTGCACGACCGGCAGGTCCCGGTCGAGCACGACGACGTCGTAGTCGTGCACGGCGATCCGTTCGAGCGCCGCGTCGCCGTCGTGGGCGATGTCGACCGCGTGGGCGTCCTCGCGCAGCCACTCCGCGATCGCGTCCGCGAGCATCGGCTCGTCCTCCACCACCAGGACCCGCATGCCCCGATGATCGCGGCGCCCGTGTTTCCTCGCCGTTAGCGGCACCGGTAGAGCGTGTCCGCGCCCCCGCCGCCGTACGCCGCGGGGTCGACGGTCGTGCAGTGTGCCTCGATCCAGCGCTTACGTCCGGCCTGGGCCGGGCTGGGCGGCGGACCCGGCCGGGGCCCCGCGTTGCTCAGTACGAACCGCAGCTTGCCCTCGGCGAGCCAGCGGTCGAGCTGCGCCACCGACGGCGCATCATCCCGCCCGCCGAAGCCGCCCATGCCGATCACGGTCGCGTCCGAGTCGATCAGGTACGGCGCCACCGCGCCGGCCTCGGCGTTCACGGCCAGGGTGATCTCGGTGCCGCCGCGGCGGGCGTAGTCGAGGATGCGCCGCTGCTCGTCGGACAGCCTGGCGGTGCCGTCGCCACCGGACAGCATGATCCGGCGCCGGGGTCCACCGGGTGACAGCGGCGGGGGCGGCGCCCCCGGACCGGTGGCGGGTCCGGCGGCCGGCGGCGCCCCGGGACCGGTGGCGGGTCCGGCGGCGGGCAACGTCCCGGCCGAGGTGCTCTGCGCGGCGGCGTACGACCACACGGCGGGCGTGAGCAGCAGCGGCACCAGCCCGGCGACGAGTGCCCGGCGATCCGGTGCGACGAGCAGCCAGGCGACCGCCGCGACAGCCGTGCCGAGCACCGCCCAGCGCGTCCAGCCGTGGAACGTCGTGTCGCGAGACGTCAGGACGAACGCCCAAGCCGCGGTCAGCGCGATCGCCAGGGGTAGCAGGGTCCGCCGGTGGTGCCGCCACAGCAGCGCCAGCCCGGCGGCGGAGACCGCGGCGACGGCCGGCGCCAGCGCCGTCGTGTAGTACGGGTGCCAGATGCCGCCGGCGAAGCTGAAGACCACGGTCGTCACCAGCAGCCAGCCGCCCCAGAGCAGCCAGCCGGCCTCGCGCCACCGGCGGCCGAGCACGACCAGCACGAGCAGCGAAAGCGGCAGCAGCCAGGAGATCTGCCCGCCGACGACGTCGTTGAACATCCGGCCAGGACCGGGGTCGCCGCCGAAGGAGCTCACGGTCTGCTGCCCGTTGCGCATGATCATCATGCCGCCGCCTTCGCCGTTGCCGGAGAGGCGGCCGAAGCCGTTGTAGCCGAAGACGAGGTCCCACGCGGAACCGTCTTCGCTGCCGCCCATGTAGGGCTTCGCGCCGGGCCACCAGTCGTACAGGGCGATCCACCAGAACGAGGAGACGACGAGCACGAGCCCGGCGCCGAGGACGTCGAGCAGGCGCCGCTTGAGCGGCCCGCTCGTCCCGGCGAGGTACGCGGCGACCAGGGCGGGGACGATGATCCACGCCTGCAGCATCTTGGTCAGGAAACCGCAGCCGACGAAGAAGGCGCACCACCACAGCCACCTCCGCCCGTCCCGCAGCGCGCGGGTGAGCGCGTACGCGGCGGCGACGAGGAAGAGGACGAGCAGGGTGTCGGGGTTGTTGTCGCGGTTGATGATCACGGTGACGGGCGTCAGCGCGAGGATCACCGCGGCGAGCAGGGCGACGTTCTCGCCCGCCCAGAGGCGGACGGTGCGGTGGAGCAGGAACACCGCCGCGGCGCCTTCGAGGACCTGGGGCAGCAGCAACGCCCAGCCGTGGTAGCCGAAGACCAGCACGGAAAGCGCTTGCGGCCACAACGCGAACGGCGGTTTGTCGACCGTGACGACGCCGTAGGGGTCGAAGGAGCCGAAGAGGAAGTTGGTGAAGCTCCCGGTCATCGACCGGACGGCGGCGGCGTAGTAGGTGTTCCCGACCTGGCCGTCGCCGATCTTCCAGGCGTAGAGGACGGCGGCGCCGAGGCAGACGAGCGGAAGCGCCCAGGGGCGGGTACGCGGGGGAGCGGCGGTGATCATGACCGCCACCCAACTCCGGCCCGCATTTCCCGGGCGTTTCTACTCCGACTCGAGGTCGCCTTCCAGCGACAGGTACACCTCGCGCATCTTCTCCAGCAGCTCCGGATCCGGTTCCGCCCACAGCCCGCGGTCCGCCGCCTCGTTCAGGCGCTCCACGATCCCGCGCAGCGCCCACGGGTTCGCCTGCCGCAGGAACTCCTGGTTCACCTCGTCGAGCACGTACGACTCGGTCAGCTTCTCGTACATCCAGTCGCCGACCACGCCCGCGGTCGCGTCGAAGCCGAACAGGTAGTCCACCGTCGCCGCCAGCTCGAACGCGCCCTTGTAGCCGTGCCGCCGCATCGCCGCCAGCCACCGGGGGTTGACCACCCGGGCGCGGAACACCCGGGCCGTCTCCTCGCCCAGCGTGCGCGTGCGGACCGCGTCCGGGGAGGTGCTGTCGCCGACGTAGGACGCCGGAGCCGTGCCCGTCAGCGCCCGGACCGTCGCGATCATCCCGCCGTGGTACTGGAAGTAGTCGTCCGAGTCCGCGATGTCGTGCTCGCGCGTGTCGGTGTTCTTCGCCGCCACCACGATGCGCTGGTACGAACTCTCCATGTCCTCACGCGCCGGGCGGCCGTCCAGGTCGCGGCCGTACGCGAAGCCACCCCAGACCGCGTACACCTCCGCGAGGTCCTTGTCGTCGCGCCAGTTCCCGCTGTCCATCAGCGGCAACAGGCCGGCGCCGTACGCGCCCGGCTTCGAACCGAAGATCCGCGTGGTCGCGCGCCGGGCGTCGCCGTGGGAAGCCAAGTCGGAAGCCACGTGCGCCCGGACGAAGTTCTCCGAAGCAGGCTCGTCCAGCCCGGCCACCAGACGCACCGCGTCGTCCATGAGGGTGATCACGTGCGGGAACGCGTCGCGGAAGAACCCGCTGATCCGGATCGTGACGTCGATCCGGGGGCGGCCCAGCTCGGCCAGCGGGATCGCTTCGATGCCGGTGACGCGCCGGGAAGCTTCGTCCCACACCGGCTGGACGCCCAGCAGCGCCAGGACTTCCGCCGCGTCGTCGCCGGACGTCCGCATCGCCGACGTACCCCACACCGACAGCCCGACCGACCGCGGCCAGTCGCCGGTGTCCTCGCGGTAGCGCTTCAGCAGTGAGTCGGCGAGGGCCTGCCCGGTTTCCCAGGCCAGCCGGCTCGGGATGGCCTTCGGGTCGACCGTGTAGAAGTTCCGCCCGGTCGGCAGCACGTTGACCAGCCCGCGCAGCGGCGACCCGCTCGGCCCGGCCGGGATGTACCCGCCGTCCAGCGCGTGCAGCACCGAGTCCAGCTCGGCGGTCGTCCCCGCGAGCCGGGGCACGATTTCCTCGGCCGCGAAGGAAAGCACCTTCGCGACCTGCGCGTCCGGCGCCACCGAAGCGACGGCGGTCGGGTCCCAGCCGCGCATCTCCATCGTCCGCACGAGCTCGCGCGCCGTCTTCTCCACCGCGTCCACTTCGGACATCGGGGCGTCTTCCTTGAGCCCCAGCGCCGACCGCAGGCCCGGCACCGCGCCCTGCTTGCCACCCCACATCTGCGACGCGCGCAGCATCGCCAGCACCAGGTTGACGCGGGCCTCTCCGGTCGGCGCGGCACCCAGGACGTGCAGCCCGTCGCGGATCTGCGCGTCCTTGACCTCGCAGAGCCAGCCGTCGATGTGCAGCAGGAAGTCGTCGAACTCCGCGTCGTGCGGCCGTTCCTCGACACCGAGGTCGTGGTCCAGCTTCGCGGCCTGGATCAGCGTCCAGATCTGCTGGCGCACGGCCGGCAGCTTCGCCGGGTCCATCGCCGCGATGTTCGCGTGCTCGTCGAGCAGCTGCTCCAGCCGCGCCATGTCGCCGTAGGTCTCCGCGCGCGCCATCGGCGGGATCAGGTGGTCGACGATCGTCGCGTGCGCCCGCCGCTTGGCCTGCGCGCCCTCGCCCGGGTCGTTGATCAGGAACGGGTAGACCAGCGGCAGGTTCCCGAGCACGGCGTCCGGCGCGCACGACGCCGAGAGCCCCGCGGTCTTGCCCGGCAGCCACTCCAGCGACCCGTGCTTGCCCAGGTGGACGACGGCGTGCGCGCCGAACTCCTCCTCCAGCCACCGGTACGCGGCCAGGTAGTGGTGGCTCGGCGGCAGGTCCGGGTTGTGGTAGATCGCGACCGGGTTTTCGCCGAACCCGCGCGGCGGCTGGATCATGATGATCACGTTGCCGCTCTGCAGGGACGCCAGCACGATGTCGCCGTTGTCGACGTACAGCTCGCCGGGCGCCGGCCCCCAGTGCTCCTCGACGCCTTCGCGCAGCTCGGCGGGCAGCGCGTCGAACCACTCCTGGTACCGCGCGGCGGGGACGCGGATCGGGTTCCCGGCCAGCTGTTCCTCGGTCAGCCACTCCGGGTCCTGGCCGCCGGCGGCGATCAGCGCGTGGATCAGCGCGTCGCCGTCGGGCTGGTCGGTGCCGGTCGGGTCGACGCCCGGGAAGGCGTCCGGCCCCAGGTCGTAGCCCTGCGCGCGCATCCGTCGCAGCAGCTCGATCGCCGAAGCGGGCGTGTCCAGCCCGACCGCGTTGCCGACGCGAGAGTGCTTCGTCGGGTACGCGGACAGCATCAGCGCGATCCGGCGTTCCGACGGCGGGGTGTGCCGCAGCCGGGCGTGTGCCAGCGCGATGCGAGCGACGCGGGACGCGCGCTCCGCGTCCGGCACGTACCGGGGGAGGCCGTCTTCGTCCAGCTCCTTGAACGAGAACGGCACCGTGATCAGCCGCCCGTCGAACTCCGGCACGGCCATCTGGTTCCCGGCGTCGAGCGGCGAGAGGCCGTCATCGTTGGCCGCCCACGTCTCGCGGTCGCTGGTCAGGCACAGCGCCTGCAGGATCGGGACGTCGAGCGCGGCCATCTCGGCGACGTCCCAGGCCTCGTCGTCCCCGCCGGCGCCCACTTCGGACGGCCGCGTGCCGCCCGCCGCGAGCACCGTGACCAGCAGGGCGTCGACCTTCCCCAGCTCGGCCATCATGTCCGGCTCGCGGGTACGCAGCGAAGCACAGTAGATCGGCAACGCGCGTCCGCCCGCGGCTTCGATCTCGTCGGCGAGGGCGTGCACGAACGCCGTGTTCCCGGACAGGTGGTGCGCTCGATAGTAGAGGATCCCGATGACCGGGCCGTCGCTCTTCGCGGGCCGCTCGAGCACGCCCCACGCGGGCTGCGGAGCGGGCGGCTCGAAGCCGTCGCCGGTGAGCAGGAGGGTGTCGGAGAGGAACCGGTGCAGCTGGGTGAGGTTGGCCGGGCCGCCCTGCGCGAGGTAGGCGTGGGCCTCGGCGGCGATCCCGGCCGGGACGGTGGAGAGCTTCATCAGCTCGGCGTCCGGCGTCTGCTCCCCGCCCAGGACGACGACGTGCGCGCCCGACGCCCGCAGCGTGTCAAGGCCCTCCTGCCAGCTCCGCGGCGTGCCGAGGATCCGCGCGATCACGATGCGCACGCCGTCGAGCAGCCCCGGCAGCTCGGCGACGCCGAGCCGGGACGGGTTGCCGAGCCGGTACTCGCGGTCGCTGGACCGGGCGCTGAGCAGATCGGTGTCCGAAGTGGACAGAAGCAGGATCACGAGGTTCCTCCTCGGGGTCCGCGCCCCGGGTCGACGGGCGCGCCGGCCGGAGTTCCTGGCTGCCGGAGAACGCCGTCTCCGGTCACAGTGGCGGGACCGCCCCGGACTTCCACCGGGTTCCTCCACCTGCCGACGCGTGGGTAACGCACCCACTCTCCGGTGCCGGTCGAGGCGCGTCAAGGTGACGTTGCCCCGGGTAACCTGGCGGCTTGGAATCCCTGCTCCGGAGCTTCACCGCCGCCCAGTCCACCCGGCAGCCGTACCGACGGCCCACGTCAGCCGAGCTCGAGATCGCCGGAACCGGGTTCGCCGCTCTGCTCGACGGCCGTCCCCACCACCTGGCCGACCTGGGGTTTTCCGTGGACGAAGACCTCATCGTCCAGGAGCCCGGCACCGAGCGGGCGTGGGGGCTCTACGCGATCGACCGGTCCGCGCCGCCGTCGCTGGTCGTCGAGGTGCCGCACGCCTCGTCCGACCTGCGGACCGACCTGATCGGCCTGGCGCTCTTCCGGCAGGTGCCTGGCGCGGTGCTGGCCGTCGCCGGCGCGCACCGCCACCGGGAGGACCCGGCGCACGACCCGCGGACCGTCTTCCACGTTGTCACCACGCTGCTGGCCCGTCGCGGCCTGCCCCAGGTCCAGCTGCACGGCTTCAACGACCGCACCATGCCCGCGGCCGACGTCGTCCTCTCGGCCGGGGCCGCGGAGGCCGGCGACGCGGCCCGCCGGGCCGCGGACCGGCTGGAAGCCGCCGGGTTCCGCGTCTGCCGGGCCTGGGCCGAGCCTTGCCGCGGCCTGGCCGGGACGACGAACGTCCAGAGCCAGGCCGCCGCGGGGACACCCTTCCTGCACGTCGAGCTCAACCGGACCACCCGCGAGACCCGCCGCGACGCTGTCGTCGCCGCGCTCGCCGAGGCCGACCTGCGGAAACCCTAGGCGGACCGCTCGCCCAGCCGCGGGAACGGCTTGGTCGAGAACAGCACTTCGACGGAGACCTCGAAGAACTCCGCGATCCGCAGGGCCAGGTACAGCGAAGGGCTGTACTCGCCGCGTTCCAGGTAGCCGATCGTCTGGTAGTGCACCCCGAGGGCCTCGGCCAGCTGCCGCCGCGAGATCGACCGCTCCGCGCGCAGCATCGCGATCCGGTTGTAGACGACCTCACTCATCGCTACCCCACACGCTGCATGGCCTTCTGCCGTCGTTCGGCCAGCGACGAGCCCGCCTCGCGCCGCGCCATGCGGCGGAGCAGGACCGGGGCGACCGCGAAGCCGAGCACCGCCCACGCGAGGAGCACCGCCAGGGTCGGCAGCGGCCGCCACGACTGGCCGATCTCGACGACGACCGCGCCGTCGGGCAGCAGGGCCGAGCGCATCCCGAGCCCCAGCCAGTACATCGGGAACACCTGGCCGATGCCCTGGAGCCAGCCCGGCAGCGCCGTGATCGGGTAGAAGATCCCCGAGATCGCGCCCATGCCCATGACCGGCAGCGTGATCAGCCCGATGGACCGCGCGCTGTTGGTCAGCGACCCCAGCGCCGCGCCGATCGGCATCGTCGCGACCATGCCGAGCAGCAGCACGCCGAGCAGGTGCAGGTACGACCAGACGCCGTCCGGCGCGAGCACGGGGAACGCGAACAGGCACGGGACCAGCACCGCGGCGATGGAGGTGAACTGGGCGAGCGTCAGCGCCGTCGTCTTCCCGGCCAGGTAGCCGGTCATCCCGTTCGGTGTCGCTTTCGCCCGCAGCAGCGTGCCGTCCTCGCGGTCGACGGCCAGGTAGCCCGCCGCGGCGGTCAGGCCGTTGAACACGATGCCCGCGCCGAGTACGCCGGGCACGGTCGCCGCGCCGAGCGAGAACGACGTGCCGGGCAGGGTGGCGTTGCGCATGAAGAACAACGTACCGAGGAAGAGCAGGATGAAGACGACCTGGCCGATCACGTCGTCGGCGTTGGTCCACGTCTGCTTGAACTCGATCCAGCCGCGGGCCAGCCCGGCACGCAAGGCGACGGGGTTCATCGCGCACCCGCTTCCTGGAGCCCGAGCTCCGTCTCGCCGCCGGTCTCGGCGCGGTGGACCAGCGTCATGTAGGTGTCCTCCAGCGAAGCCCGCCGGACCTCGAGGTCCGCGACGGCCTCGCCGTACTGCTTGAACAGGTCGAACACGTACTTCGTCGCTTCGGTCGTCGAGTGCACGAACCGCTGCCCGCCGACGCTCCAGCGGACCTCGGCCTCGCCGGAGATCTGCCGGCTCAGCTCGTCGGCCGAACCGTCGGCGACGATCCGGCCGCCGTTGAGGATGAGGATCCGGTCGGCCAGCTTCTCGGCCTCGTCGAGGTCGTGCGTGGTGAGCAGGATGGTGGTGTCGAGCTCGTCGGACAGGCGGTGCACCAGGTCGTGGAACTCGCGCCGGGCCTCGGGGTCGAAGCCCGCGGTCGGCTCGTCGAGGAACAGCAGCTCTGGGCGGCCGACGATGCCGATGGCGACGTCGAGCCGCCGCCGCTGGCCGCCGGAGAGCTGCTTGAGCTTCTTGCCCGCGTGTTCGGTGAGCCCGACGGTCGCGACCAGCTCGTCGGTGTCCCACGGCCGCGGGCGCGACGCCGTCGAGTACGGCGCGTAGTACCGGCCGAGGTGGGCGAGCAGCTCGCGGACACGCCATTTCCCGTGGTCACGCCAGGACTGGAGCACGACCCCCAGCCGTGCCCGCCAGGCCTCGCCGCCGCGCGCCGGGTCGGTGTCCAGCACGCTCACTTCGCCGGCCGACCGCATGCGGAAGCCCTCGAGGATCTCGATCGTCGTCGTCTTGCCCGCGCCGTTCGGCCCGAGCAGGCAGACGACCTCCCCCCGGTACGCCTCGAAGTCGACGCCGTGGAGCACGTCGTTCGTCCCGTACCGCATCCGCAGCCCGCGCACGCGGACCACGGGATCGGCTGGATCTCTCATCGTGGTCACCCCCATCTGACTGATGCGATCAAATGTAGCACACCTACTACATTCGATCAGACTTCTACGGCTCCGGGAACTTGACCCGCGGTCACCCGGTTCGCCGGGCATGGGTACTTGGCTGGGGCTCGCCCTTCCGGGCGGCGTGGTGATCCTGCTGGTCATGGCCGCGATCGAGCTGCGGCCGCGCAAGGACGGCTCGCGCTTCAAGGCGCGGCTGTCCGCCACCTACATCGAGGAGGCCACCGCGTTCCTCTACGGGACCAAGCGGCGTGAGCTGGAACACCGGGAAACCATGTCGATGCTCGTCGAGCAGGACGCCGAAGGCGCGCCACCCTGGCGTGACGTGGACCTGGAGGCCGGGACGGCCCGGATCCGGCCGCGTCCGGAGCCGCGGGAGCCGGAAAACCGCCAGCTACAGTGACCTCATGCCGACCCCAGCACGTGTGCAAGCCGACGCGTGCCCCGGTGTTTTCGCACCCCACGACGCCGCCGACGGGCCGTTGGCCCGGGTCCGGCTGCCCGGCGGCACGATTTCCGCAGTGCAGCTGCACGCGCTGGCCGACGCGGCCGAAGCGTGCGGCGACGGCGACCTCCACCTCACCTCGCGCGGCAACGTCCAGCTGCGCGGCGTCACCCGGCCCGGCCTCGCGGCCCGGCTGACCGACGCCGGCCTGCTGCCGTCGCCCTCGCACGAGCGGGTCCGGAACGTCCTCGCGTCGCCGTTGAGCGGAGTGACCGGCGGCCTCGCCGACGTCCGTGGCTTGGCGGCCGAGCTGGATCGCGTGCTGTGTTCGACGCCGGAACTGGCGTCCCTGCCCGGGCGGTTCCTCTTCGCCTTCGACGACGGCCGCGGGGACGTCGCCGGCGAAGGCGCCGACGTCTGCTGGCGCGCAACCGGGCCTTCCGAGGGAACGCTGCTGCTCGCGGGCGGTGACACCGGACGGCGGGTGGCGCGCGCCGGCGCCGTGGCGGTGCTCGTCGAGGTCGCCCTGGAGTTCGGCCGCGTGCGCGGGTCCGCCTGGCGCGTCGCCGAGCTCGACGACCCCGCCTGGCGCGGCACGCCGGTGCCGCACGCCGAGGCCGAAGTCCCGGCCGGGCTGATCGAGCGGGACGGCGGCTTCGCGGCCGGCGTCGTGCCGCGCTTCGGGCAGCTGTCCGCGGCGCAGGCGCGGGCGCTGGCGGAGTTCGGGACGGCGGTGGTCACGCCGTGGAAGTCCGTGGTGCTGCCGGACGTGCCCGCCGACGTCTTCGAGCGGCTGGGCTTCGGCGGCGAGGCCCTGGGCACCACCGCGTGCATCGGCCGTCCGGGCTGCGCGAAGTCGCGCGCCGACGTCCGGGCCGACGCCGTCTTCCGGCCGGGCCTGCGCGCGCACTTCTCGGGCTGCGAACGGCGGTGCGGAAAGCCGTCGCAGTCCCATGTGGACGTTGTCGCCGAAGCGGGGGGCTACCGCATCGACGGCCGCTGGGTGCCGCTCGACGAGATGGAAGGGAAGCTGTGATCGACTACCTGCGGGACGGTGCCGAGATCTACCGGCACTCGTTCGCCACGATCCGCGAGGAGGCGGACCTGGCGATCCTGCCCGACGACGTGGCGGGCCTGGCGGTCCGGATGATCCACGCCTGCGGCATGGTCGATCTGGTCGACGACCTGCGCTACACGCTCGACGTCGTCGAGTCCGGCCGCGCGGCGCTGGAAGCCGGTGCGCCGATCCTGTGCGACGCGCAGATGATCGCCAGCGGCGTCACCCGCCGCCGCCTGCCGTCGGACAACGAGGTGCTCTGCACGCTGTCGGACCCCAGTGTTCCTTCGCTGGCCGAGCGCATGGGCACCACGCGCTCGGCGGCGGCGCTGGAACTGTGGCGCGACAAGCTGCCCGGTTCGGTCGTGGCGATCGGCAACGCGCCGACCGCGCTGTTCCGCCTGCTGGAGATCCTCGACGAAGGCGTCGGCGCACCCGCGGCGATCATCGGCGTCCCGGTCGGCTTCGTCGGCGCGGTCGAGTCCAAAGTGGAGCTGGCCAAGCGGGCACCCGCGCCCTACCTGGTGGTGCACGGCCGCCGGGGCGGCAGCGCGATGGCCGTCGCGGCGATCAACGCACTCGCGAGCGCCGAAGAATGACCGGCACGCTGTACGGCGTCGGGCTCGGCCCCGGCGACCCGGAACTGATGACGGTCAAAGCCGCGCGCCTGATCTCGGAAGCGTCGGTCATCGCCTACCACTGCGCGCGGCACGGCCGGAGCATCGCGCGGTCGGTCGCGGAGCCGTACCTGCGCGAGGGGCAGATCGAGGAGAAGCTCGTCTACCCGGTGACGACCGAGACGACCGACCACCCCGGCGGGTACGAAGGCGCGATCGCCGACTTCTACGAGCTGAGCGCGAAGCGGCTGGCCGAGCACCTGGACGCGGGCCGCGACGTCGTCCTGCTCTGCGAAGGCGACCCGTTCTTCTACGGTTCGTACATGTACATGCACGAACGGCTGGCCGGCCGCTTCGAGGCGGTGGTCGTCCCGGGCGTGACGTCGGTGAGCGCGGCGTCGTCGGTCGTCGGCCGCCCGCTGGTCCAGCGCGACGAGGTGCTGACGGTGCTTCCGGGCACCCTTCCGGCTCCGGAGCTGGCGCGGCGCCTGGCGGACACCGACGCGGCGGCGGTCCTGAAGCTGGGCCGGACGTTTTCGTCAGTGCGGGAGGCGTTCGCCGAGGCGGGCAAGCTGGACGACGCCGTCTTCGTCGAGCGTGCGACGTGGGGACAGCAGCGGATCGAGCCCCTGGCTTCGGTGGATCCTGCTTCGGTGCCGTACTTCTCGCTGGCGCTGCTGCCTTCGCCGGCTTATGCGTCACGCCAGTCTCCTGCTTCGCCGCCGCCTGCTCCTTCCTCCGCGGGCGAAGTCGTCGTCGTGGGGCTGGGCCCGGCCGGCCCGGAGTGGCTGACCCCCGAAGCGGCCGCGGAACTCGACGCCGCCGAACACGTCGTCGGGTACGGGCCGTATGTCGCGCGGGTGCCGCAGAAGGCGGGCCAGCAGCGGCACGCGTCGGGCAACCGGGTGGAGGCGGACCGGGCGCGCGAGGCGCTTTCCTTGGCTGCTTCCGGAGCTCGGGTCGCGGTGGTCTCCTCGGGCGACCCGGGGGTGTTCGCGATGGCGTCGGCGGTGCTGGAGCAGGTGTCGGCGGGCCACGGCGCCGGCGTGCGCGTCCGGATCGTCCCGGGCGTGACGGCAGCCCAGGCGGCGGCGTCCCGGGTGGGAGCGCCGCTGGGGCACGACTACTGCGTCTTGTCGCTCTCGGATCGCCTGAAGCCGTGGGAGATCATCGAAAAGCGCCTGGACGCGGCGGGCGCGGCGGACCTGGTGCTGGCGCTGTACAACCCGGCGTCGCGATCGCGGACGACCCAGCTCGCCGACGCCCGTTCGGTGCTGCTCCGCCACCGCGCCCCCGAAACCCCGGTGGTGGTGGCGCGGGACGTCGGCGGGCCGGAGGAGGACGTCCGGATCACCACGCTGGGCGACCTGGACCCGGCGACGGTGGACATGCGGTGCCTGCTGATCGTGGGCTCGTCCCGCACCCGATCCGAAAACGGCATCGTCTGGACGCCCCGGAGTTATTGATGGCGCGAAATGAACTCGGCGGCCGCGAGCACGAAGTCCCGCGCGGCCGCCGAGTTCTCGTACCGCCCGGTTTCGAGGACGGTCCGCAGCCACTCGGCTTTGTTGTCGCCTGAGACGTCAGGGTGGAAACGTTCCAGCTCGCCACAAGGGACGACGAAGATCCCCAGCTCCCGCAGACCCCTCCTTGACCTTGGCGATCTCGCCGCTGCCCAAAGTGGCCGCCTTGCTCCGGGCGAACTGCGCCTCGACGGGGGCCCTGGCGGCGGTGCGATCGACCTTGCGGCCCGATTCCCACCTCTTCGCCGGACTGCAGTTCCAGGCTCCGGAGCTTGAGCACCATGGCGTCATCCTGGCACGGTGCTCAAGCCGGATTCAGCGCGTGGGGTCCTTGCCGTTCGGCTGCCGCGGCCCCGGACCCGGCGACCACCAGCCCGGCACCGTCTTCTCGCCGTGCACGATCGTCGGCGCGATGCCCTCGGTGAACGGCTCGATCTGCAGCAGCTGGCCCCACGACTGGCTCGGCTGGCCGATCAGGTAGCTCGGCACCTCCGGCTCCTCGGCCAGCTCCTCCAGCCAGCCGATCGGGCCGCCGTTCGTCGAGGACGCCCACTGGGCCTCGTCCGCCAAGCCGCCCGCGGTGATGCGGTAGTCCGGGACCTGCGAGATGCCGTCGTGCGACGTCACCGGCTGGACGCACGGGTACACGAACGACGCCGGCCAGTCCACGTACACCGGCTTCGAGCCGATGCGGTCGGTCAGCGTCGTGAACGTCGGGACGCGCGGGGCCGAGGCGGCGATCCAGCCGTCCTCGGTCAGGTCGTTGTCGACGATGTTGATGCGGACCGCGTTCGTCTCCGGCGGCAGGTCGCGCAGGTTGATGCGCGTGTCGTTCCAGCCCCCCGTGCCGGAGCCCGGCGGGAGCATGAACTGGCTGCGCAGCACCTTCACGCCGTCCGGGGTGTCGACGCCGTAGTCGAGGCTGACCGACGTCGGGCGGCGGGCCGCGCCGGCCGTCGCCACCACGATCTGGCCGTCCGCGGGCTTCTCCGTCAGCGCGTACCAGTCGCTGCGCAGCCGGCCGGCGCGCGTCTCCGGGTCGAGGTAGCTCGACCACATCGGCACCTTGTCCGGGGTGAACCCGTGCGGCGGCTCGGCCAGTGGGTCCTTGTCGTCGACCGGGCGGGTGTGGAAGCCGGTCTGGACGCGGCCGTTGTCGGAGTCCGGGTTCGGCAGCGGCGAGTCGGTTTCCTTGGGCTTCACCGCGACGGTCCGCTGCTCGGCCTGGGGGTGCAGGATGCTCGTCGCCGCGTCGCGCTCGACCATCACGTGGTCGGAGAGGTTGCAGCTCTTGCCGAACAGGTGCCCGACGTTCGCCGCGCCCAGGCTGTAGCTGCCGGACTGGTTGTGGATCGCCCACGCCATCGTGACGAACTCGCCCGCCGCGACCAGGCCGCAGACCACCACCAGCGACAGCGACCCGAGCCGCAGCGCGCGCAGCCGGCCTTCCTGGGGCTGGTCCGGCAGGCCCGGCCGGTGGGCGCGGACGTTTTCGACGAACGCGTAGATCCCGGCGATGGCGGCCGCGGCGAGCAGGATCGTCGACAGCGGGAGGCCGCCGATCGACGGCGCCACGTTCGTCCACTGGACGCCGAGGCGGGAGACGAACCAGTACGTGTTCGGCCCGGTCGCGGCGAGCGCGGCGACCACCAGCAGCGCGGCGAGGAAGGCCGCGCGGTTGCGCTGGGACCGCAGCACCGTCGAGCTGGTCGCGAGCGCGGCCAGCGCCGCCATCGACGCGCCGACCGCGGCGAACGCGCCGAAGTGGTGCGTCCACTTCGTCGGCGTCAGGGCCAGGAGCAGGAAGAACAGCGCCGTGGTGCCGATCAGGCGGCGCGCCGGGCCCAGCGCGGCACCGGGGATCCGGCTGCGGCGCAGCAGCACCACCAGGCAGGTCGCGGTGCAGAGGACGACCAGCAGCACCGGGAACCGGCGCGGCGCCGAGCCGTCCGGCAGGTCGGCGAACAGCAGCTGGTAGCGCGCGAGCTCCTGGAACCACGACAGGTTCGGGCCCACCTGGGTGCGGATCCGGGTCGCCTCCTGGACGGTCGCGAACGTCTGGTCGGCGAACACCACGACCAGCACGAGCAGCCCGGCGGCGGCGACCGGCGCGAGCACCGGCAGCCAGCCGCTCTCGATGGCGCGCTGGCGCACCAGCTTGAACAGCGGCCGCGCGGCGACCAGGAACGGCGCCACCGCGATCAGCCCGGTCGGCGTCGCGGCCAGGGTGAACCCGGCCGCGGTCAGGCCCAGGCACAGCGGCAGCAGCCGCCGCGTGACCAGCGTGCGCTCGACCGCGCAGATCGCCAGCAGCGAGCCGAGCGCGGCCACCGGTTCCGGGCGGACGCCGTTGTTGTAGGGCATCCACCAGATCAGGAACACCGTCGCGGCGGCCCAGCTGGCCGGGCGGCTGGTGCGGATCTGGCTGCCGAGCCGCGGCATCACCTCGCGGCTGATCAGCAGCCAGCTGAGCACGCCGAGCAGGAACGACGGCAGCCGGATCCACGGCGGCACCGTGCTGACGTGCGTCATCAGCTCGAAGACGTGGTAGAACCAGCCGAACGGCGCCTCGGCGACGCCGAACCAGCGGTGGTAGTTCGTCAGGTAGCCGGTCGCCTCGGTGACCCGGGCCATCGTGAGGATGTAGCCGTCGTCCGAGGTCACCGGGCCGATGAAGACCCACGCGCCGAGCGCGGCGATCACCGTGGCGTCCCGCAGCGTCAGCCGCCACCAGCCGACCGGCGCCCAGCGCGGCGCGCGTCTCGCGAAGCCGGAATCGCGGCGCCAGACGGCGATCAGGCAGCCGATCAGCGACAGCACGGCGAGCACGCCGACGACGATCTTCAGCGCCGTCGGCGACGTCTGGTAGCGCGTGTCGGGCACGACCGAGACGCGCAGGCCGGCGATCGGGTCCTTGCTCGAGTTGATCGAGGAGTAGATGCCGACGACGCGGGGCCGGACGTCGCCGCCCGCGTGGAAGATCGGCGTCCCGGCCACGGCCAGGGTCATCTGCGTCGCGTCGACGTCCAGCTCGACGTCGCACTTCTCGGCCGGCAGCGGCTGCTGGGCGATCTGCTGGCCCTGGCTCGAGGCGAGCAGCACGCCGTTGTCGACGCGCAGCTGCAGGCCGACGCCGTTGCCCGCCTTCGGGTCGGTGCGCCCGTCCGGCACGGTGGCGAACAGCAGGCCGGGTCCGTTCGTGCGCGCGTCGACCGAGCGGATGGCCGCGCAGGGCAGCTCGGCGCGCAGGTCCTGGGCCCAGTACCCGGTCAAGGGCGCGTTGACGGAGCGGGTGTCGCTGCCGGTCGGCCAGACGACCTCCGCCGTGTCCTGCACCACCGGCAGGAAGGGGAAAGCCAGCGCGCACAAGGCCGAGAGCAGCCCCAGCGCTACGGCAATCAGACGCATCGGCGCAACGCTAACGGGTCAGAGGTCGGGCGCTGACGCAGCCCCCGGGTCACGCGGGGTGAACCTCCCGTGGTGTACCGCCGCGGCGAGGGCGCGGCGGCTGCGCCAGCCGTGGCGCTCCAGGTCGGGCACGGTCTCCAGCCTGCTGACCGGCCCCACGCAGAGCCACGCGACCGGCCGGACGCCGTCCGGGACGCCGAGCAGCTCGCTCAGGAACGGCTCGCGGTAGAAGCTGACCCAGCCGACGCCGAGGCCTTCCGCGGTCGCGGCGAGCCAGAGGTTCTGGATCGCCAGGCACACCGAGTACAGGCCGGCGTCGGCGATGGCGTGCCGGCCGAGCACGTCGGGCGCGCCGCGCGCCGGGTCGTAGGTGACGACGATGCCGAGGCTCGCCTCGAGGATGCCCTCGATCTTGATGTTCGCGAAGGTGCTCGCGCGGTCTCCGTCGAGCTGCCCGGCGAAGACCTCCCGCTCCTCGTGGACGTGCTTGGCGAACTTCTCGCGCGTCGCGTGGTCCTCGACCAGCACGAAGTCCCACGGCTGGGTGAGCCCGACGCTCGGCGCGGCGTGCGCGGCCTCGAGGATCCGCGTCAGCGTGGCTTCGGAGATGGGCGCGCCGGTGAACTCGCCGCGGACGTCCCGCCGCTTGCGCAGGACCTCGTAGAACTCTTCGATCATCGGTGCAGGACCCAATCGACGGCTTCGGGGACGGTTTCGGCGGTCTCGGTGCCCGGCCGGGACGGTCGCCGGACCACCAGGACGGGCTTCCCCAGTTCACGGGCCGCGGTCAGCTTCGCGCTGGTCTGTCCGCCGCCGGAGTCCTTGGTGACCAGGACGTCGACCCGCCGGAGCAGCTCGCGCTCGGCGGCCACCTCGTACGGCCCGCGGGCGAGGAGCAGCTCGTGGTGCCGTGGCAGGGGCGGTTCGGGCGGGTCGACGCAGCGGATCAGGAACCACAGGTCGTCGAGGTGCGCGAAGGCCGGGAGGCCCTGGCGGCCGCTGGTCAGGAACACGCGTCCGCCCAGGTGGGGGAGCTGCCGTGCGGCATCGGCGAGGTCGTCGGCCCAGTGCCAGACGTCCCCCGGCCCCGCCTGCCAGCCCGGCCGCGCGAGCCGGAGCAGGGGCGTTTCCGCCAGCGCGGCCGCCTTCGCGGCGTTCGCGCCGATGCGCTCGGCGAAGGGGTGAGTGGCGTCCACCACGGCTTCGATCCGGTTCTCGCGCAGGTACCGAGCGAGACCCTCCGGGCCGCCGAAGCCGCCGACGCGTACTTCGCCGACGGGGAGCCTCGGCCGTGCGACGCGCCCCGCCAGCGAAGAGACAACGCGGACATCGTGCGTGGTGAGCGCTTCGGCGAGCTGCCGGGCTTCGCCGGTCCCGCCGAGGATGAGGATCACGAGGAACGCCCGTAGCCGACGGCTTCGCGCCAACGGTCCAGCGTGCGCAGGTTGGCGAGCGTCTCCGCCCAGGTCAGCTCGGGCGCCTGCCGGTCTTCGACGTGCGTGGCGACGTGGTCGGCCTCGCGCGCGAAGACGCCCTGCGTGGCCTCGACCTCGATGACCTCCGGCTCGCCGCCGGCCGGCGTCAGGATGATCCGCGAGACGCCGGGCTTGCGCAGCGGGTGGATCCACGCGGGCTCCGGGATGTGGATCTGCCCGGCCGAGCCGAAGACGCGGATGCCGTCCTCGCGGGTGAGCCGGATCCCGCACGAGATCGTCGCGAGGATGTCCCCGGGCAGCCGCAGCAGGCCGGTCGCCCATTCGTCGACGCCGGTGGCGGACAGGTGCGCCATCCCGCTGACCTCGGACGGCTCGACGACGTCCTGCCCGGTCGCGGCCTGCGCGACCAGCCGCGCCAGCGACGTGCAGTAGCAGCCGACGTCCAGGATCCCGCCGCCGCCGAGCGCCGGGTCGCTCAGCCGGGCGGTCTCTTCCGGGTTGCTGTCGAAGGAGAAAGTCGTGTCGACCGCGCGGACCTCGCCGATGGCGCCGGACGAGATCAGCTCGGCCAGCCGTCGCGTCTGCGGGTGCAGCCGGTACATGAACGCCTCCATCAGGAAGACGTCGTTCGCCCGGGCCGCGGCGATCACCTCCTCGGCCTCGGCGGCGGTGATCGTCAGCGGCTTCTCGCACAGCACGTGCTTCCCGGCTTCGGCGGCGGCGATGGCCCACTGCTTGTGCAACGCGTGCGGCGTCGAGACGTACACGGCGTCGATGTCCGGGTCGGCGAGGAGCTCTTCGTAGCTGCCGTACGCCTTCGGGATGTCGAAGCGCGTGGCGAAGTCCCGCGCGCGGTCGGCGTCCCGCGCCGCGACGGCCCCGAGGACGCCGTGTTTGCTTTCGTCGACGCCCGCGGCGAAGTGGGCGGCGATCGTCCCGGCGGCCAGCAGGCCCCAGCGCAGTTCCGTCACAACGACTCCGGTTGGTTCGCCCGGTCACGGGCACTCGAGTAGAGGAAGCTGTCGGGGAAGTTCGTGGCGGCGAGCACCCGCCCGACGAAGATGGTGGCCGCGCGCGTCATCCCGGCCTCGCGGACCAGCGCCGGGAGTTCCCCGAGCACCCCGCGCACGACGGTTTCCCCGGCCTGGCTCGCCAGCGCGACTACGGCGACGGGGCAATCCTCGCCGTAGTGGGGTTTCAGCTCCTCGCGCACCCGCTCGACGTGGTTGATGGCGAGGTGCAGCGCAAGAGTGGCCCCGGTCGCGGCAAAGGCGGCGAGGGCCTCCCCGGGCGGCATCTTGGTGGAGCGCGCCTGAACCCGGGTGATCACCAGGCTCTGCCCGATTTCGGGCACGGTGAGCTCCCGCTTCAGCACGGCGGCCGAAGCGGCGAAGGCGGGCACGCCGGGCACGACCTCGTAGGGAACACCGGCCGCGTCGAGCCGCCGCACCTGCTCGGCGACCGCGCTGTAGAGCGACGGGTCGCCCGAGCACAGCCGCGCGACCTCCTGCCCGGCGCGGTGGGCGTCGACCAGCTTCGCGACGATCTGCTCGAGGCTGAGGTTCGCCGTGTCGACGAGCTCGGCCCCGGACGGGCAGTACGCGAGCAGGTCCGGAGGCGTCATGCTGCCGGGGTAGAGGCAGACACCGCAGCGGGCCAGCAGGTCCCGGCCCCGCACGGTGATGAGGTCGGCGGCCCCGGGCCCGGCGCCGATGAAGTGCACGGTCACCGGCTGCTCCCGGGAGCAAGCCCGCTGCCGGGCACCTCGGTCGCGGTGCGCCCGCTGCCAGGCACTTCGGCCGCGGTGAGGCCGTAGCCGGGCACTTCGGCCGCGGTGAGCCCGCTGCCAGGCACTTCGGGCACGGTGAGCCCGCCGCCGTGCCGCGGCGGTCCCGCGAGGCCCGAGTACGCAGGCCCGGTCACCGGCTGCTCCACTGCGTCACGACCCGGGCCGGCGTCCAGCCCGTGAAGCCGCCCAGCGGCGCCGCCCTCTCCACTCCGATCCGCAGCAGCTCCCCTCCGTGCTCTTCGTACGCTCGCGCCAGGACCTGCTCGGCCTCCAGCGTCACCCCGTGCGCCACCACTCGTGCGCCCGTGGCCACGCACGCGTCCAGTACGCCCGGCGCCGTCACGCCGCCTCCGATGAAGACCGCGTCCGGTGCGGGCAGCGCGCTCAGCGCTTCCGGTGCTTCCCCCGCCACCACCTCCAGTTCCGGTACTCCCAGGTCCAACGCGTTCCGGCCGATCCGCTCGGCCCGCTCCGGAGAGCGTTCGATCGCGACCGCGCGGTTGAGCCCGTGCAGCCGTGACCATTCGATGCCGACGCTGCCCGCACCCGCACCGACGTCCCACAACAGCTCGCCGGGACTCGGCGCGAGGCGGGCCAGCGCCGACACTCGGAGGTCTCGCTTGGTCAGCTGCCCGTCGTGGGCGTACACGTCGTCCGGGATGCCGATCAGCGGCAACGCCGGACCCGCGCACTCCAGCGCGAACACCGTCAGCGGTCCGGGATCGCCGTCCCAGCCGTCGGAGATGCGCTCGTCCGGCCCGCCCAGGTTCTCCAACGCGATCAGTTCGCTCTCGCCATAACCCCGCACGGTGAGCAGGGAGCGCAAAGCGGGCGCGTCGGCGCCCAGGACGAGCACTCGCCGGCGCGGCGCCAGAACCCGGGCGACGCGGGCCGACGACCGGCCGACGATGGTGACCACCTCGGTCTCCTCGGCGGACCAGCCCAGCCGTGCCCGGGCCAGTGTCACCGAGGAGAGCGCGGGCAGCGCCTCGACCTCGTATCCATGGGCCACCAGTGTGGCACCCACCCCCGACAAAAACGGATCTCCGCTGGCCAGGACGCAGATCCGGGCGCCTTCGTGCTCGGCGATGACCGCGTCCAGTCCGGGCAGCAACGGCGTCGGCCACGCCTGCGCCGGGACCTCCTCGGGCAGGTACGCCAGCTGCCGGGGCGCACCCAGCACGACGTCGGCGGCGAGCACCGCGGCCCGCGCCGGTTCCGACAGCCCTGACCAGCCGTCCGCCCCGATCCCGACCACGGTGAGGCGGTCCGCTCCGGCAGCCGGTGGACGTGATTCTTCGCGCACGATTTCCCACCCTAAGCGAGGCAGGCGCTGTGCGATGATCGGCCGGTCGCCGAGCTGGAGGAGCGCTGTTGAAGCCGTACCCGTTCACCGCCGTCGTCGGGTTGCCGGACCTGCGCCTGGCGCTGGTCCTGTCCTCGATCTCGCCCGCCGTCGGCGGGGTGCTGGTGCGCGGCGAAAAGGGCACCGCGAAGTCGACCATGGTCCGTGCGCTCGCGGGCCTGCTGCCGGGCGTCGACGTCGTGGACGGCTGCCGCTTCTCCTGCGATCCCGCGGCGCCCGACCCGCTCTGCCCCGACGGCCCGCACGACGGCGCGAAGAGCCACCGGCGGCCCGCGAAGCTGGTCGAGCTGCCGGTCGGCGCGGCCGAAGACCGCGTCATCGGCTCCCTGCACCTGGAACGCGCGCTCGCCGAAGGCGTCACGGACTTCCAGCCCGGCCTGCTGGCCGCCGCCCACCGCGGCCTCCTCTACGTCGACGAGGTCAACCTGCTGCACGACCATCTCGTCGACACGCTCCTGGACGCCGCCGCGATGGGTCGCGCGACCGTGGAACGCGAAGGCGTTTCGGTCTCGCACGCGGCGCGGTTCGTGCTGATCGGCACCATGAACCCCGAAGAGGGCGAGCTGCGGCCGCAGCTGCTGGACCGGTTCGGGCTGACCGTCGAGGTCGCTTCCAGCCGTGACCCGGAGCAGCGCGTCGAGGTCGTCCGCCGTCGCCTGGCCTACGAAGCCGATCCGGACGCCTTCGCCGCGCAGTACGCGGCCGAAGACGCCCAGCTCGCCGCGGACATCGAAGCGGCGCAACGCCTTCTGCCCGCCGTCAAGCTCCCCGACGAAGCCCTGCGCCAGATCGCCGAGGTCTGCGCGTCCTTCGAGGTCGACGGCATGCGCGCGGACATCGTCACCGCGCGCACGGCGGTCGCGCACGCGGCCTGGTCCGGCCGCGACGAGGTGACCACCGAGGACGTCCGCGTCGCCGCGCGGCTCGCGCTGCCGCACCGGCGCCGCCGCAACCCGTTCGACGCGCCCGGCATCTCCGAAGAACAGCTGGAGCAGGCCCTCCAGGACGCCCAGCCGGACCCCGGTCCCGAGGACGACGGCCCCGGCTCGGGATCGACGCCGCCGGAAGCGCCCGAGCCGCCGCAGGGCAGCGAGAACGCACCCCAGAGCGAACCGAAACCCAGTGGCGGTCAGCAGAAGACCGTCGGGGCCGGTGACACGTTCAAGGCCCGCGTCTTCCGCGTGAAAGGCATGGGCGAAGGCGTGCGCGGACGCCGTTCCCGCGCGATCACCGACAGCGGCCGGACCATCGGCGTCCAGCCCGCGAGCGTCCGCGAAGGCCGTCCCCACCTGGTCGCGACCGTGAAAGCCGCGGCGCCGCACCAGAAGTCCCGCGGTCGAGCGGGCGCCGGTCTGAAGCTGCGGCCCGAAGACGTCCGCTACGCGTTGCGCGAAGGCCGTGAAGGCAACCTCGTCCTCTTCTGCGTGGACGCGTCCGGCTCGATGGGCGCGAAGGCGCGGATGCGCGAGGTCAAGTCCGCGGTCCTGTCGCTGCTGCTCGACGCCTACCAGCGCCGGGACAAGGTCGGGCTCGTCACGTTCCGCGGCAACGCGGCCGAACTCGCGCTGCCGCCGACGATCAGCGTCGACACGGCCGCGTCCCGCCTCGAAGACCTCCCGACCGGCGGCCGGACGCCGCTGGCCGAAGGACTCCTGGAAGCCGCGCGCGTGCTGCGCGTCGAGGAGATCCGCGACCCCCGGCGCCGCCCGCTGCTCGTCGTGGTCACCGACGGCCGCGCCACCAGCGGTCCCGACGCCGTCGCGCGCGCCCAGGCCGCGGCCGGGCTGCTCACCGGTGTCACGACGATCGTGATGGACTGCGAAAGCGGCAAGATGCGGCTCGGCCTGGCCGCCGACCTCGCCGCCCACCTCGGCGCGGAACACGTGCCGTTGGCCGACGTCGCCGCCGAATCGCTGGCGGGCGCCGTCCGCGCCCGGACCGGAAGGGCCGCCTGATGCCACAGGGCAAACCGTCGGCAGTGCCGCAGGACGGCCTGACCACGCGCCAGCGCCGCAACCGGCCGCTGCTCGCCGTGCACACCGGCGAGATGAAGGGCAAGTCGACGGCCGCGTTCGGGATGGCGTTGCGCGCCTGGAACCAGGGCTGGTCGATCGGGGTGTTCCAGTTCGTCAAGTCGGCGAAGTGGCGCGTCGGCGAGGAAGCCGCATTCCGCGCGCTGGGCAAGCTGCACGAAGACACCGGCCAGGGCGGGCCGGTCGAGTGGCACAAGATGGGCGAAGGCTGGAGCTGGGCGCGCAAGTCCGGCACCGAAGAGGACCACGCTGCGAACGCCCGCGAGGGCTGGGCGGAGATCAAGCGGCGGCTCGCGGCCGAGACGCACGGCTTCTACGTCCTCGACGAGTTCTCCTACCTGCTCAAGTGGGGCTGGCTCGAAGTGGACGACGTGGTGTCCACGCTGGTCTCGCGGCCGGGTCACCAGCACGTCGTCATCACCGGCCGGTACGCCCCGCCGGAGCTCGTCGAGGCCGCCGACCTGGTCGCCGAGATGACCAAGGTCAAGCACCCGATGGACGCCGGGCAGAAGGGCCAGCGGGGGATCGAGTGGTAGCGCGCGTGGTGGTCGCCGCGCCCGGTTCCGGGCACGGCAAGACCACGATCGCCGCGGGTCTGATGGCGGCGTTGCGCGCGGCCGGGCACCGGGTGTCCGGCCACAAGGTCGGGCCGGACTTCATCGATCCGAGCTACCACGCGCTCGCCACCGGACGTCCCGCCCGCAACCTCGACCCGTTCCTGCAGGGCGAAGAACAGCTGGTTCCCCTGCTCCGGCACGGTTCCCACGGTGCCGACATCGCCGTGATCGAGGGCGTGATGGGCCTGTTCGACGGGGCACTGGGCACCGAGGGCTACGCGTCGACCGCGCACGTGGCCCGGGTCCTGGACGCGCCGGTGGTGCTGGTCGTCGACGCCTCGGCCGCCTCCCGCAGCGTCGCCGCGACCGTGCTCGGGTTCGCCCACTACGACAACCGCGTGCGGCTCGCCGGCGTCATCCTCAACAAACTGGGTTCGCAGCGGCACCGCGACGAGATCGCGTCCGCGCTGGAAGCCACCGGCGTCCCGCTGCTGGGTGCGTTGTACCGCAACGAAGAGATCCACGCGCCGAGCCGGCACCTCGGGCTCGTCCCGGCGGCGGAACGGGCCGCGGAGGCGCAGCACGTGCTGCCCGCGCTGGCCGCGTGGGTGCGGGACGGCGTCGACCTCGAAGCGGTCGTCCGGATCGCTTCCGGGGCGTCGCGGCTTTCTCCGCCGCCGTGGGAACCGTCCGGTGTGGACGGTCCACCGGTGACCATCGCCGCCGCTGGCGGTCCGGCGTTCACCTTCCGGTACACCGAGAACGTCGAGCTGCTGGCGGCCTGCGGGGTTTCGGTGGTGGACGTCGACCCGTTGCGGGACCGGGCGCTGCCCGACGGGTGTGCCGGACTGTACTTCGGCGGTGGGTTCCCCGAGGTGCACGCGGCCGAGCTGTCGGCGAACACGGCGTTGCGGTCCGCGGTCGCTTCGGCGATCGAGGCCGGTATGCCGGTGAGCGCGGAATGCGCGGGTCTGCTGTACCTGTGCCAGTCCTTGGACGGCGTGCCGATGGTCGGCGCGGTGCCCGCGGACGCCAAGATGACCGCCCGCGGCAAGCTCGGCTACCGGCGGGCGGTCGCCGTCGAGGACAACCTGCTCGCGACGGCCGGCCAGCGCGTCACCGGGCACGAGTTCCACCGCACCGAAGTGACGCCGTCGCACGGCGCTTCGGCGGCCTGGGGCTGGGACCGGCAGCTGGACGGCTTCGCGTCGCCGACGCTGCACGCGTCCTACCTGCACGTGCACTGGGCCGGGTACCCCGAGCTGGCCCAGCGGTTCGCTGCGCGGGTCCGGGCTTATGCCTGACTACGATCTGCACCACCACGGCGATCGCGAGGTCGCGCCGGGGCTGGTCGACCTCGCGGTGAACGTCCGGCTGACCCGGCCACCCGACTGGCTGCGGGACGAACTCGCGTCCGCGCTGGACTCTCTCGCGGCTTATCCGTCGACCGGTGAGGCCGTGGCCGCGGTCGGTGCCCGGCACGGGCGTCCTACCTCCGAAGTCCTGGTCACCGCGGGTGCGGCGGAGGCGTTCACGCTGGTGGCGTCGGCTTTCCGGCCGCGTCGGGCGGTGGTCGTGCACCCGCAGTTCACCGAGCCGGAGGCGGCGTTGCGGGCGGCGGGCCACCCGCTTTCGCGGGTGATCCTGTCCGAAGCGGACGGTTTCGTGCTGGATCCCGCCCTGGTGCCTTCCGACGCCGACCTGGTGTTCGTCGGCAACCCGACGAATCCGACGTCCGTGCTGCACCCGGCTTCGGTGCTGCGTTCCCTGGCCCGGCCCGGGCGGTTGCTCGTGGTGGACGAGGCGTTCCTGGACGCGATTCCGGGCGAGGCCGAGAGCCTGGCTTCCGGCGTCCCCGGCGTTGTCGTCCTGCGCAGCCTGACGAAGACGTGGGGGCTGGCCGGGCTGCGGGCGGGGTACGTGCTCGGCCCGGCGGACGTCATCGAACGGCTGCGGGCGGTGCAGGTGCCCTGGTCGGTGTCCACTTTGGCCGGGGTGGCGACGGTGGCCTGCTGCCGTCCGGCTGCCCTGGAGGAAGCGGAAAAGCTGGCGATCGCGGCGGAGGCGGACCGCGAGTACCTGGTGGCCGGCCTGACGGCGGCGGGAGTGCCGGTGCCGGGCGACCCGCGTGGGCCGTTCGTGCTGGTGCGCGTGCCCGGCGGCGCTTCCGTGCGGGCACGGCTGCGTGACGCGGGTTACGCGGTGCGGCGAGGGGACACCTTCCCCGGTCTCGGCCCGGACCACCTGCGGCTCGCGGTCCGCGACCGCGCGACGACGGCCGCGTTCCTGACCGAGTTGCGGAAAATCCTGTAAACACCGACAGGGGGTTGTCGCTGCCGCCGCCGAAACTGGGCAAAGCCGGGAAACGCCCGGCGTGGCAGCGAGAGGAACGACAATGCCCGGGTTCAACGACGTCGCCTGGTTCGAGATCGGCACCGACGATCCGGCGGCCGCCGAACGGTTCTACGGCGACGTCTTCGGCTGGAAGGTCGCGCAGGACGACACGGCGAGCACCGATGCCGCCTACCGCGTCATCGACACCGGAGGCTCACGCGGCGGCCTCTTCACCGGCCAGGAGAACTACGCGATCTTCACCGTGCTGGTCGAGGACGTCGACACCACCTGCCGCCAGGTCGAGAAGGCCGGCGGGCAGGTGCTGCGGCCACCGAGCGTCAACCCCGTCGGCGTGACGTTCGCCCACCTGCGGGACCCGGCGGGCAACCACTTCTCGGTGTTCACCCCGCCAAAGTGAGCTGCTGGACGTCGCCGTAGGGGATGTCGAGGTCCTCGGGGCGCAGCCGGCGAAGCGGCGGCACCTCGGCGGTCACGGTGAAGGAGACGATCCGGTCGGTGCGGAACGCCCGGATCTCCTGGCGCAGCCGGCACCAGGCCACGAGGTACCAGTGCTCGGGTTTGCCGACGTAGCCGAGCGGCTCGACCTCCCGCCGGGTGACGGTGCCTCCGCGATCGGTGTACCGGATCCGCAGGACGCGGCGGATGTTGAGCACGGGCGGGATCGGCGGCACGGGACCCCCGCCGAGCAGGTGGACACAGGCGGCGAGGTCCTGCGCCGCATCCGCGTCCTCCCGGCGCATCGCGGCGACCAGCTTGCGCAGCGCCGAGCGTCCTTCCGCTCGGAAGGGGGTGCCATCGAGGTGCCTAAGGGCGAGCGCCATGGCCACGGCCTCGGCGGCCGTCAGGTTGACGGGCGGCATGGTGTGCGCCTTGTCAAGGCAGTACCCGCCGGTACGACCGGGTTCGGCGTAGATCGGCGTGCCGGACTGCTGCAGGGCGCTGATATCCCGTTCGACGGTGCGAACGCTGACCTCAAACCGCCCGGCGAGCCACCGAGCACTACGCGGCCGCGGCGCAACGGCACGCAGTTCTTCGACGATGGCGTAGAGACGATCGGTTCGGTTCACGCGGATCACTGTAAGGAGGAGGTATGACAGTTTCGGCGACTCACCGCGCGGCTTGAGCTCCGTCACTCCGGATGTCGTGGCCGAGGCGGTCGCGGAAGATCGCGCCGGATGGCGTGGTGTCTTCCTGGTCGGGCCGCCCCGGGCGGGTGGCGCGACGTGCCGAGCACCTCCCGATGTTCCGCGTTGAGCGGGGGCATCGGTGTCCGCGGGCGGCACGCGGGCGCGGGTCCGGTGCCGCAGCCGCTGTGTCGCGTCGGTGCGAGGGTGGGCACCTGTCGGAGGCGTCTTGCGCGGCGGCCTCGGCGAGCCCGTGGTCGCCGAGCAGCAGCCCGGTCGGCCGGACCAGACCAGACTGGGCCGGGCCGGGGTGGGGCGGGGCGGGGGTGGGGCGGAGGGTGTTCCGCCGGGCAACGGGCCTAAGTCGACAAGGCGACCAGAGCCACCGCGACGGCCGCCTCGACACCGGCACCGAGAACATCGCCGGTGATGCCGCCGAGCCGCTTGGTGCATCGCCACAGCAGAGCCCCGGCGACGGCATAGGCAAGCCCGACCGCGAGCGGCCCGCGCCACCACGGCAACCCGGGCAGGAACACGGCGAGCCCGGCCGCCGCCAGACCCACGGCGATGGCGGCAGCGCGGGGCACCGACCCGGCGACGGTGGCCCCGAGCCCCTCGGGGCGCGCCGTCGGAACGCCCCGCGCGCAGGCCATGGAGAGCGTGCACCGCCCGACGACCACCCCCGCGGCCGCCGTGATCGGGTTGGCGGCGGTCAGGGCCCCGACCTGGACGAGCAGGACCAGAACGAGCGTGGCCACCCCGGTGGGCCCGGAGTCCCCGCGGCGCATGACGTCGAGCGCCTTGGCGCGGTCGTAGGAGGCACCGAGTCCGTCGGCGGTGTCGGCGAGCCCGTCCAGGTGCAACCCCCGGCTGCCCAGGGCAACGGCCCCGAGGGCAAGCGCCGCGGTGGCCAGTGCGGGCAGCCCGAGGCCGGAGCCGGCCCACACGATGCCCCCGGCCGCGGCGGCCAGGGGCATCGCGGCCAGCGGAGCAAGCAGCATGGCCCGCCCGGCCACGGCCCGATCGATGACCCGCGGAGCGGGCACGGGCACGGTCGTAAGCGTCCCGACGGCCATCCGCACGGCGTCGCCCCAACGGCTCACGTCGGGCTGTCCACAGCCGAGCCGGCGAAGCCGACGTTGTCCACAGATCGCCGAACGGCGGTTTTGCCGCCCCCGAGGCCGATACCCTGGCCCTGGCCCCGGGCGGTCCCCAAGAGCGGGCGGTTTCTAGTGGTCATGGCGAGCCTGCTGCCGGTTGTGGGCGGTGCGGCGTAGATGTGCGGGCGTTCGGCGGGACCGATCCGCGGCGCCGGCCGGGCGGTGTCGTTGGGGGTTGCGGTCCAGCCCCTGGCTGATCATGGACACCGGCCGACGCAGCTCGGCCGCGACCGCAGCCGGACCCGTGCGGAGGAGCCGAGGGTGCCACTGCTCATGCCAGGTCGGCCAACAAGCCCATGTCGGCCAGAATTGCCCGGGCGGCTCGCAGCGTCGGCACCGCCTGGACCGCCCCGCTGCCTTCGCCGAGCCGCAGGCCGAAGTCCAGGATCGGCTCCAGGCCCAGCGCCTTCAACGCGAACGCCTGCGACGGTTCCGTCGAGCGGTGCCCGGCCAGCCACCACTGCTCCGCTCCCGGCGCGATGTCCCGCGCCACCAAGGCCGCCGCACCGGAGAACACGCCGTCCAGCAGGACCGGGATTCCGAGCACCGCCGCCTGGACCAGGAAGCCCGCCGTTGCCGCGACGCACGCGCTGCCCAACGCCGTCAGCCGCTCGAACGGGTCCTCCGTTCGGCCCGTCGTCCGGGCCAAGGCCGCCGCGACCGCTGCTGTCTTGCGTTCGAGGCCCGCCGCGTCTACTCCGGTTCCCGTGCCGACCACCTCGGCCGCCGGCAGGCCCAGGGAGGCCGCCACCAGTGCCGCGCACATCGCCGTGTTGCCGATTCCCATGTCGCCGGGGATCAGCACGTCCGCTTCGCGCTCCTCCAGGGCGATCGCCCGGCCCGCTTCGAACGCCGCCTGCGCCTCACCCGGCAGCAACGCGTCCTCGACGTCGATCGAGCCCGAACCGCGGCGGATCTTGTGCGCCGTCACCGATGGCGGCACGTCCGCGCCGTCCCAGTCGACGGCGATGTCCGCGACCCGCACGCGCGCGCCGACCTGGGCGGCCAGCACGTTCACGCCGCTCTTGCCGGCCAGGAACACGCGCACCATCGCCGCGGTCACCTCGCGCGGGTACGCCGACAGTGCCGACACGCCGTGGTCGCCCGCGAAAACGACCACGCGGACGTCGTCGAGCGGGCGCGGCGGCACGGTGCCGTGCGCCGCGGCGAGCCAGGCGGCGATCTCCTCCAGCCTGCCGAGCGCGCCGAGCGGCTTGACCAGGCCGTCGAGCCGCTCCAGCGCGGCGGCGCGGGCGGCGGGGTCGGGCACGGGTACGTCGAACACGGGCGCCTCCTGGCTACAGGTCGAGCGCCCGGCCCGCGACGACCAGCACGACCCGGTCGGCGTCGGCGGACACCCGGTTGTTGAGTGCGCCCAGCACATCACGGAACAGCCGTCCGGACGACGTTGCGGGCACCACACCGCTGCCGACCTCGTTGCTCACCGCGACCACCGGCACCCGCGCCGCGGCCCACGCGGCCAGGAAGTCCTCGAGCCGGTCGTCCAGGCGGTGCTCCCAGCCCGGCTTCTGCCGCCACGCGCCGACGTCGTCCAGCACGCGGGACAGCCAGGTGCCGAGGCAGTCGATCAGCAGCGGCTCGGTCGCCGTGCGCAGGGTGCCGGCCAGGTCGGTGGTCTCGACGGTCTTCCAGTTCGCCGGCCGCCGCGCCTGGTGCGCGGCCACCCGCGCGGCCCACTCGGGGTCGTCTTCGCCGGCGGGCAGGCCGGGGGCGACGTAGACGAGGTGCGCGTGGTGGGCGACGAGCCGCTCGGCGTGCCGTGACTTCCCCGAGCGGACGCCGCCGAGGACCAGCACCTTGCCTTCGTCGCGCCCGTACCGGCGCAGGGCGCGAGCCAGGGTTTCGAGGAACCCGGCGAGCCGGTGCGTCAGCCCCGCCGACGGACGTTTCTTCGCGGAGGCGACATTGGGCACAGTCATACCGGCATTCTGGTGCACGCGCTACCGTGCGCCACGTGCCACTCCGTCTAGGGACAACTGCGGCCGGACTCGTGACCGGATACGTAACCGACGCTCTGTTCGGTGACCCCCGAACGGGCCATCCAGTCGCCCTGTTCGGTACTGCCGCGGCTCGCCTGGAACACCGTCTGTGGGCCGATTCGAAGGCGCGCGGAACTGCGTACGCGGCACTGTGCACCTTGAGTGCGGTAGGCCTCGGCGCCGCGCTTCAGACGGCGACGCGGCGACGTCCCTTCGCGCGTTTCGTCCTCACGACCGCGTCCACGTGGGTCGTGCTCGGCGGACGCGGCCTCGCCGCCGAAGGCACGGAGATGGCCCGCCTGCTCGAAGCGGGCGAAGTCCCCGAAGCACGTCAACGGCTCTCGCACCTCTGCGCGCGCGACGCGACGACGCTCGGCTCGGCCGAGCTGACCCGGGCGGCGACCGAGTCGATCGCCGAAAACACGTCGGACGCCGTGGTGGCGCCGTTGTTCTGGGGCGCCGTCGCCGGGATGCCGGGCCTCCTCGGCTACCGCGCGCTGAACACGCTCGACGCAATGGTCGGCTACCGCTCGCCGCGCTACCGCAACTTCGGCTGGGCCGCGGCCCGCGCCGATGACGTCGCCAACCTGGTGCCGTCGCGGATCGGCGCGGTGCTCACGGCGTTGTGCGCGGGCGGCCGAGTGCGGGAGTCCTGGCGGGTGTGGCGCCGCGATGGCGGACGGCACCCGAGCCCCAACGCGGGCCAGGTGGAAGCGGCCTTCGCGGGCGCGCTGGACATCCGCCTCGGCGGGACGAACAGCTACGGCGGCGAGCTGGAGAGCCGATCCCGCCTCGGCGAAGGCCGAGACCCGGAGCCGGTGGATCTCCGCCGGGCTGTGCGCTTGTCCCGCCTGGTGGGCGCGGCTGCGGTGGCGATCGCGGCGGTCGCAGCTCCTGGTATTCGGCGGATCCCTGGGGTGGTTCGCGACGCTTGAGGTGTTCGGGGGCCGCGCCTGGCCGGACTGGGCCGAAACGCCATACTGATCGCCTCTGAGTGGCATGTGACCTTCGAAACCCGCTCCACGTCCGAACCGGGGTGGTGCGCCCCGTGAGGTCGCCGCCCGGCCGCGCACCGGCCGCAGCGCCCCGCTGGCTCGCCGGGCACCGGCCGCTGGGCTCGCTGCGCATGGGTCGCCTCGCCTGCTGGCTGGCTGGCTGAGCACGAGCCACGGCGCCCGCTGTGAGCCGCCTCGCCTGTTGGCCCTGTTGGCCAGCTGGGCGCCGGCCGAATCGCATCGCTCGCCGCGCCGGCCGCATCGCCCGCCAGCTGGCCGGCCGCCTCGCCTACTGGCTGGCTGGGCACCGGCCGTGCCGCCTGCTGGCCGCATCGCCCGCCAGCCGGCCGCATCACCCGCCGGCTGCCTCGCCTGCCGGCCAGCTGCGCACCGGCCGTATCGCCCGCCGGCCCCGCGGTCGCCGCCCGGGCTCGCGAGGCCCTCGGCTGGGACAACCCGTCCCCGCGCATGACACAGTTACTCGGTGCCACCCACGATCAGCAGCGGTACTGGAATGACCAACGGCATCTACCCTCCCTCTGACGCCTTCCTCGTCCAGCCTATCGACCCCCAGCCCGAAAAAAGCCCTGCCCGAGAATCTGTGGACAACTCCGCCATCCATGCCCCGGCTGTGGACAACCGGCGATGAACGGCCTGCTCGTCGCCGGGACGACGTCCGATGCCGGGAAGAGTCTTGTCACCGCTGGGATCTGTCGGTGGCTTGTGCGGCAAGGTGTTCGCGTTGCGCCGTTCAAAGCGCAGAACATGTCCAACAACTCCATGGTCTGCGGTGACGGCGCCGAGATCGGCCGCGCTCAGTGGGTGCAGGCGCGGGCCGCCCGGGTCGAACCCGAGGCCGCGATGAATCCGGTGCTGCTCAAGCCCGGCAGTGACCGGCGCAGCCACGTCGTCGCGCTCGGGAAGCCGTTCGGGACGCTCGAAGCGGGGGAGTACGCCACCGGGCGGGCCGGGCTGGCCGAGATCGCCTTCGGGGCCTTCGAAGACCTCAGTTCGCGCTACGACGTCGTCGTCTGTGAAGGCGCCGGGAGCCCCGCGGAGATCAACCTGCGCGGCGGTGACTACGTCAACATGGGGCTCGCGCGACGGTTCGGGCTGCCCGTGCTGGTCGTCGGCGACATCGACCGCGGTGGGGTGCTCGCGGCCATGTTCGGCACCCTCGCGCTGCTCTCCGCCGAGGACCAGGCCCTGGTCGCGGGCTGGGTGGTCAACAAGTTCCGCGGCGACGTCGGGCTGCTGCGGCCGGGCCTCGACAGCCTCGAGAAGGTCACCGGACGGCCGGTGCTCGGCGTGCTGCCGTGGCTGGACCGGGTGTGGATCGACTCGGAGGACGCCCTCGCCGTGGCCGGCTGGCGCCGGGAAGTGCCCGGTGGTGGGCTCGGCGTGGCCGTCGTCCGGTTCCCGCGGGCCTCCAACGCCACCGATGTCGACGCGCTGGCCGCCGAACCCGGGGTGACCGTGACGCTCACCGCGGACCCGGACGTCGTCGCGGCGGCGGACGTCGTGGTGCTGCCCGGGTCGCGGGCCACCGTGGCCGACCTGGCCTGGCTGCGGGATCGCGGGCTGGACACGGCGGTGGCGTCCCGGGCCGCCGCGGGCCGTCCCGTGCTCGGCATCTGCGGTGGCTACCAGATGCTCACGGAGTCCATTGTGGACGAGGTGGAGTCCGGTGCCGGCGAGGTGACGGGGCTCGGCCTGCTGCCCGGGCGCGTGACGTTCGCCGCGGAGAAGGTGCTCGCCCGGCCCGCGGGGACGTGGCGCGGCCATCCGGTGGACGCCTACGAAATCCACCACGGCTCGGTCGGCGCAGCGACACCGGCCGAGTCCTTTCTGGACGGTCAGCGCGCCGGGTCGGTCTGGGGCACGATGTGGCACGGCGCGTTCGAGAACGACGCCTTCCGCCGGGCGTGGCTCGCCGAAGCGGCCGCGCAAGCGGGCGTGGGGTGGGTGCCGGCGCCGGACGCGCCGGGGTTCGGCGACCTGCGCGAGGAGATGCTGGACAAGCTCGCGGACGCGGTCGGCGAGCACCTCGACACCGCGGTGCTGCGGACACTGCTGGAGCGCGGGGCGCCGGCGGACCTGCCGTTCGTGCCGCCGGGGGCACCATAGCCCGGCCAGGCAACGGCGGGCCTGGCCCGCCTGAACGCACCTCACCGGGTGGTATCGCCGGTCCGCGGTCGCGCCCCGCTGGTCCGGCTGACCGAGGACCAGCGTCGTGGTGCCGAAGCCCACCCCAGCACCGGGCGCGACCGCGAAAACCTCCGGTCAGGCGGCGACCGCGGTCCGCCGGTTCAGCGCCTTCTCCGCGAACGCCCCGAACGCCAGCCCCAGCGCCAGCCACAAAGTGGCCTGGGTGCCGACCGAGGCCGTCCGGAAGCTCCACAGCGTCGAGGCCGGGAACGTCTCCGGGACCTCGTCGACCACCGGCATCAGCCACGCCACGACACCGATCACGACGACGTAGCCCGCCGCGGCGAGCAGGAAGCCCGTCCAGGCGCCGAAGCGGTCCGCCAGCTTGCGGCCGAACACCGTCGCGAAGATGCCCACCAGCAGCGAGACCGCGACGAAACCGAAGTACAGCTCGGTCCGGGAACCGATCGTGCCCGCCCGGCCCACCGCCGGCGGGTTGGCCGGGTACTTCAGGAACGGCACCAGGAACACCACCGTGAACGCGCCCGCCGTGAGCAGCAGCGCCGTCACGCGGGGGCGCAGCGAGCCGAGCCGTCCTTGGGCGAACGCGAACGCCAGCGAAAGCAGGCCGCCGATCGCGACGCCGTAGACCAGCACGCCGGTCAGCAGGCCGAGCGTGCTCTGGATGTCGCGGGGGACCAGCTCTTCCTCTGCACCAGAGGTAGCGGGGTCGGCGGCGCCGTGCGAGTGCGCGTGGCCGCCGCCGGACTCCTCGAGGCCGATGGCCGCGTTCACCGACGGCTCGCCGAAGGCGTAGGCGAACCCGAACGCGAGCACACCGGCGATCAGGCCCGCGAGCATGCCGCGGACCAGCAGGGTCTTCATCATGGGAGTGCGTGCCCGCCGATCAGTGGCAGGGGAAGGCGAGCAGGTGCCGTCCGTCGTGCACGAACTCGTGGACGTAGTTGTTCGCGAAGACCGCGAACGCGCCCTGCTCGGCACTCACGAAGTACAGCGCGATCAGCGCGAGGAGCACCACGAACACCGCCCACGGCACGATCTCACGGATCGGGATGCGGATCGGGAGCGGAACGGCGGGAGCTGCCGTCTGGGTCATGCGTGGCCTCCTCGGGCTTTCGCGGCCTCATCGGGGTCGGTCACGAGGGTCCGGGTCTGGCTTCCCCCTGGTGGGGGTCACAGTGGCGCGACCGCGCGGACTTGCACCGCGTTCCGGAACTCCTCGTCTGGCCGGTTGAGCGTAGGTCCGCCGTTCCGGCCGCGTCAATGTGACAATGCCGCGGTGACTCGAATGGTGGCGGCCCTCGACGTGGGCGGGACGACGATCAAGGCGGCGCTGCTCGACGAGCAGCTCCAGCCCAAGGCGGCACTGCGCGCGGAGACGGCGCGCAGTGCGGACGGGACGGCGCTGGCCGCCCAGACCGTGGACATCGTGGCCGCGCTGGCCGAGCAGGCGGGCACCGGGCAGCCGGCGGCGGTCGGCGTGGTGGTGCCGGGGATCGTCGACGAGGAAACCCGCGTCTGCCACTTCTCGGCCAACCTCGACTGGCGCGAAGTCCGCTTCGGCGAACTCCTGGAAGAGCGGCTCGGCCTGCCGGTCGCCTTCGGGCACGACGTCACCGCGGGTGGCATCGCCGAGTTCCGGGTGGGGGCCGGCCGGGGCGCGACGAACGCCGCCTTCATCCCCGTCGGCACCGGCATCGCCGCCGCGCTGCTGCTCGACGGCCGGATCCACCGCGCGCACGGCCAGGCGGGCGAGGTCGGGCACATCGACGTCGGCCACGCCGGCAAGTGCGGCTGCGGTGCGACCGGCTGCCTGGAGGCCATCTCGTCGGCGGCCGCGATCGCCCGCCGCTACACCGAACGCACCGGGCGCCCGGCCGACGGTGCGCGCGAGGTCGTGGAGCTGGCGCGCCGCGGTGACGAGGTCGCGGTCGCCGTCGTCCAGGACGCGCTCGACGGGCTCGGCCACGGGATCCGGACGTTGCTGACCCTGCTCGGCCCGGAGGTGATCGTGCTGGGCGGCGGCTTGTTCACCGCGGCCGACTACGTGCTGGAGCCGGTGCGCGAGTGGCTGGCCGCGCACCTGACGTTCCAGCGGATGCCGGAGCTGCGGATCGCCGAGCTGGGCGACGAAGCCGGGCGGCTGGGCGCCGGCCTGCTGGCGTTCGACCTGCTCGGCGCCTGACGTCCGAAGGCCACCACCGGAGCCCGGTGGTGGCCTTCGTCCCCCCAGCTCAGAGTGACCGCAGGAACGCCAGCGACGGCATGAAGAAGTACTCGCCGCCGCGCAGCGTCACCGCCTGCGGCACCGGGTCGGCCGTGCGCCGGGCGGAGCCGCCCCAGTCCACGGTGTAGTCCGACGCACCGCGCACGCCTTGGCCGATCACCGGGTCCAGCCCCGGCGTGACGCCGTCGACGATCGGGAAGCCCGGGTTGTCCGCCCAGAGCGACTGCGTGAACTCGAACTGGTTGCCGAGTCGCGAGTTGAAGGCCATGAACAGCAGCCCGACCCCGCCGCTCGGCCGCGCCGCGGGCGGCACGTCGGCGTTCGGGTCGTCCGGGCGCTCCCCGTACGTGACGCCGCGGCGCGCCATCAGGTGCTTCCGCTCGCCGGCCGGGTCTTCGGCGCCGCCGGAGCCGCGCGGGTTCGTCTTGCGGATGTGCGCCTGGAACGGGCACTTCAGCGCGGCACGGTCGCTGTCGTAGGTGAAGTTGTTCGACACCGGGCTTTCCGCGCCGTCCTCACGCTGGGTGGTCAGCGGGGTGCCGTCCTCGAACCGGCCGATGATCATCGCCCCGGCGCGTTCCCGGTCTTCGCCGGTGAGGCCGAGCGTGTCGGCCAGATCCGCTTCGGCCTGCTTGAACCGCCGGACGTTCTGCTCCAATTTGCGGAAAACGAAATAGCTCCCGAAATGCACGCCGGGATCCGGCGCCGCCGTGTCGGGAACCAGGACCTGCTCGAGCGGCGCCGCCGGGTTCCACACATTGATGCCGTCGGTGTTGTTCTTCTCCGCGTCGACGTCTTCGCTCAGGAACAGCGGCTGGCTGCGGCCGTCGACGTACCCGAAGTGCTCGATGCCCTCGCCGCGCGCGTTGACCCGGCCGAGGCCGGTTTCCTCCGCGAGCACGGTGGCCGAATCCGGCAGCAGGCCGAGGATTTCGTTGCGGCGCGCGGTCATCGCCTTGTCGGTGGCGTCCCCGACGAGCACGACGGCGTGGATTTCCCCGCGGTAGCCCGGATCGAACGTCGAACGCGGCGGGTCGTTCAGCTGCCGCCGCGTCTCCGGCGCCGCCATCCCGCGCAGGAACGACGTGTCCTGCGGGAAGTTCTCGACGCCGAGAGCGCGGTAGCCGGCCGCGGTGAGCCCGACGCCGACGTACGGTGTGCTCGCGCCGGTGCCGGCCTTGAACGCGCTCACCTCGTCGAGGTGTGCCTTGGCGGACTTCATCTTCCCGGTGACCGACACCAGGAAGGCGCGCGCCTCGGCGGCATCGCCGAACGCGAGGAACAAAGCGGACAAATGGTCTCGGACGTGGGCCTTGAGGATGTTCGGCTGCAGTTCGCCGAGCATCGTCGCGGCATCGCCGGTCGCCGTGGTCCAGGACAGCGTGGTGGACAGATCGATACTCATCCGGGTCCCCTCCCGTGAAAAAAGCCCGCCTCTCGGCGGGCACCCGGTCGACCGGACTCCCCCCTCGGCCGACCGGGTCCCCTGAATACAAAGTGCAACACCGAAGGCGGTCGCTGCCACCCGATTGCCGGATTCACACGAAAGATTAAGTTGAGCGTGGAACAGTTTCCGGCCGAAAAGAAACCGGCTGGAAAAGGGGTCAGCCGAGGGTGGTGGTGGCCGCCATCAGTTCGGCCAATGCCTCGCCGACCAGGTCGGGGAAGGCTCGGTCGCTGCCCGGTTCGACCCAGCGGGCGAAGCCCGCGGAGAAGGCGAGCCCGCCGATCTCGGCGGCCAGCGTCGCCGTCGGGGCGGGGACTCCGCGGGCACGCAGCGCATCCGCCATCGCCGCCCGCAGGGTCGCCAGCTTGAGCAGTTCCCGCTCGCGCAGGTCGGTGTGGCCGGCGACCACCGCCCGGACCTGGCGGGCCCGGTCCCGCCGCTGCGGTCCCATGGCGGTCGTCGCGGCCGTGAGGGCGGCCGCGACCGCCTCGATCGGGGTGGCCGAGGCCGGGGCGGACGCGATCGCTTCGGAGAAGAGCCGGCTAAGGAGTTCCTGGCCCGCGAAGAGCACTTCGCGCTTGTCGCTGAAGTGGCGGAAGAAGGTCCGCTTCGTCAGCCCGGCCCGCTCCGCGATCTCGGCGACCGTCACGCTGTCGTACCCGCGCTCGCCGAACAGGTCGAGCGCGGCGTCGAGCAGGCGCTCACGCGTGTTCGGCTCCCAGCGGCTCATGCTCCCAGCCTAGGCGATGACACCTGGTGTCATCACGGTGCTATGGTGATGACACCAGGTGTCATCACGAACGGAGAAGCTCATGCGTGTGTTCGTCACCGGCGCGTCCGGCTGGATCGGCCGGGCCCTCGTGCCGGAACTCCTCGACGCGGGTCACGAGGTCGCCGGGCTGGCCAGGTCGGACGCGGGCGCCGCCGTCGTCACGGCCATGGGGGCCGACGTCCTCCGCGGCGACCTCACCGACCTCGCCGTCCTGAAGGAAGGCGCAGAGAGCGCCGACGGCGTCGTCCACCTCGCCTTCGGGCACGACTTCGGCCGGTTCGACGCCGCGATCCGGACCGACGCGGCCGCCGTCGAGGCGATGACCGCCGTCTCGGCGGGCAAGCCGTTCGTGGCTGCCTCGGGGACGCCGATGGTGCCCGGGCGCCCGGCGACCGAACGGGACGATTCCGTCTTCCCGGGCCCGGTCGCCGGCCGGGGAGACAACGCCAGGGCCGTCCTGAAGACGGTCGAGCAGGGAGTACGAGCATCGCTCGTCCGGCTGCCGCGCTCGGTCCACGGCGAGGGCGACGCCCACGGGCTCATCACGACCCTGGTCGCGCTCGGGCGCGAAAAGGGTGTCGCGGCGTACGTGGGCGATGGGACGCAGCGCTGGCCCGCGGTGCACGTCCTGGACGCCGCCCACCTGTTCCGGCTGGCGCTCGAACAGGCTCCGGCGGGAGCCGTGCTGCACGCGGTCGGCGACGAAGGCGTGCGGATCCGCGACGTCGCCGAAGTGATCGGCCGGCGCACCGGGTTGCCGGTCAAGTCCGTGACGGCCGAAGAGCTCGGCTTCCTCGGCGGCCTGCTGGCCCTCGACCAGCCGGCCTCCAGCGCACTGACGCAGGAGTCGCTCGGCTGGCGGCCCACGGGCCCGAGCCTGCTGGAGGACCTCGAAAAGGGTTACTACGGCTGAGAAGTGGAGCAGCGCCGGCGGAGGTGGCGACGTTGACACCTCCGCCGGCGCCGGGTCTTACGCGATCGGCCGGTCCGTCGGCGCGATCGGACGGGGCAGGACGTCGCGGCCGGTGAGGTAGGCGTCGACGCCGGCCGCGGCGCTGCGGCCTTCCGCGATCGCCCAGACGATCAGGGACTGGCCGCGGCCCATGTCACCGGCCACGAACACGTTGTCCAGGCTCGTCTTGAACGCCTTGTCGCGGGCCACGTTGCCCCGCGCGTCCAGCTCGACGCCCAGGTCCTCGAGCAGGCCCTGCTTCTGCGGCCCGAGGAAACCCATGGCCAGCAGGACGAGCTGCGCGGGCAGCTCGCGCTCCGAACCGGGAACGGGGACGAACTTGCCGCCCTCGTTGCGCACCTCGACCAGCTTCAACGCCCGGACGCGGCCGTCGGAGTCACCCAGGAACTCCTGCGTGTTGACCGCGTAGAGCCGCTCGCCGCCCTCTTCGTGCGCCGAGGACACCCGGTAGATCATCGGGTACGTCGGCCACGGGTGAGCGTCCGAGCGCGCCTCGGGCGGCTTCGGCATGATCTCCAGCTGCGTCACCGAGCGCGCGCCCTGGCGGTGCGACGTGCCGACGCAGTCCGCGCCGGTGTCGCCGCCGCCGATGACCACGACGTCCAGGCCCTTCGCGTCGAACGGGGAGACGTCGAGTTCGCCGGAAGCGACCCGGTTGGCCGGCGGCAGGAACTCCATCGCCTGGTGGATGCCGGCCAGCTCGCGGCCGGGGATCGGCAGGTCGCGCCAGTCGGTCGCGCCACCGGCCAGCACCACGGCGTCGTAGGCCAAGAGCTCGGAAACCGGCAGGTCCACGCCGACGTTCACCGACGTCCGGAACTCCGTCCCCTCGGCGCGCATCTGGTCGAGCCGCCGGTCGAGCCGGGACTTCTCCATCTTGAACTCGGGGATGCCGTAGCGCAGCAGCCCGCCGATCTTGTCGGCCCGCTCGAGGACCACCACGCTGTGGCCCGCGCGCGTGAGCTGCTGCGCCGCGGCGAGACCCGACGGGCCGGACCCGACGACCGCGACCTTCTTGCCGGTCTTCGTGACCGGCAGCACCGGTGTCACCCAGCCCTCGTCGAAGGCCCGGTCGATGATCGAGATCTCGACCCGCTTGATCGTCACGGGATCGTCGTTGATCCCGAGCACGCACGCGGTTTCGCACGGCGCCGGGCACAGCGTCCCGGTGAACTCCGGGAAGTTGTTGGTCGCGTGCAGCCGTTCGATGGCCTGCTGCCAGTCCTCGCGCCAGGTCAGCGTGTTCCACTCCGGGATGAGGTTCCCGAGCGGGCAGCCCTGGTGGCAGAACGGGATGCCGCAGTCCATGCACCGGCCGGCCTGCTTCTGCAGCTTCGTGGTGGCGAAGTCTTCGTAGACCTCCCGCCAGTCCATCAGCCGCAGGTCGACCGGACGCCGCTTCGGCTCTTCGCGGGTGGTGGTCAGAAAGCCCTTGGGGTCAGCCATGTGCGGCCTCCATGATCGCCTCGTTCACGTCGCGCCCGTCCCGTTCCGCCTGGACCTGGGCGGCGAGCACGCGCTTGTAGTCCTTCGGCATGACCTTCCCGAAGCGGTCGACGCCCGCGTCCCAGTCGGCCAGCAGTTCCCGCGCGACCGCGGATTCCGTTTCGTTGTAGTGCTTTTCCAGCGTCTCGCGCAGGAAGTCCGCGTCCTCGGAGTCGAGCGGGTCGAGGTCGACCATCTCCGGGTTGACGCGGTGCGCGGGCAGGTCCAGCACGTACGCGATGCCGCCGGACATGCCGGCCGCGAAGTTGCGCCCGATCGGGCCGAGCACGACCATCCGGCCGCCGGTCATGTACTCGCCGCCGTGGTCGCCGACGCCTTCGACGACGGCCAGCGCGCCCGAGTTGCGCACGCAGAACCGCTCGCCGACCTTGCCGCGGATGAAGATCTCGCCGCTGGTCGCGCCGTAGGCGATGACGTTGCCGGCGATGATGTGGTCCTCCGCGGCGATCCGCGCCTCCTTCGGCGGGCGCACGATCAGCCGGCCGCCGGAGAGGCCCTTGCCGACGTAGTCGTTGCCGTCGCCGTAGAGCCGCAGCGTGATGCCCTTGGGCACGAACGCGCCGAACGACTGGCCCGCGGTGCCGGTGAAGGTGACGTCGATGGTGTCGTCCGGCAGCCCTTCGCCGCCCCACCGCTTGGTCAGCTCGGACCCGAGCATGGTGCCGACGGTCCGGTTCACGTTGCGCACCGGCAGCTCCAGCCGCACCTTGTCGCCGGAGTTCAACGCGCCCTCGGCCAGCTGGATCAGCGTGTTGTCGAGCGCCTTCTCCAGGCCGTGGTCCTGCTGCGTCTGCTGCAGCCGCAGCCCGGCCGGGGCCGTGTCCGGCACGTGGAAGATCGGCGACAGGTCGAGCCCGGACGCCTTCCAGTGCTCGATCGCCTTGCGCTTGTCGAGGAACTCGGCGTGGCCCACGGCCTCGGCGATCGACCGGAAGCCGAGCGCCGCCAGGTACTCGCGCACCTCCTGGGCGATGAACTCGAAGAAGTTGACGACGTACTCTGCCTTGCCGCTGAACTTCTCGCGCAGCTTCGGGTTCTGCGTCGCGACCCCGACGGGACACGTGTCGAGGTGGCAGACGCGCATCATGATGCAGCCCGACACCACCAGCGGCGCGGTCGCGAAGCCGAACTCCTCGGCACCGAGCAGCGCCGCGACGATGACGTCGCGGCCGGTCTTGAGCTGGCCGTCGGTCTGCACCACGATCCGGTCGCGCAGCCGGTTGACCAGCAGCGTCTGCTGCGTCTCGGCCAGGCCGAGCTCCCACGGGCCGCCGGCGTGCTTGATCGACGACAGCGGCGACGCACCCGTCCCGCCGTCGTGGCCCGAGATGAGCACGACGTCGGCGTGGGCCTTGGAGACACCGGCGGCGACCGTGCCGACGCCGACCTCGGACACGAGCTTCACGTGGATGCGCGCGTTCGGGTTGGCGTTCTTGAGGTCGTGGATCAGCTGCGCCAGGTCCTCGATCGAGTAGATGTCGTGGTGCGGCGGCGGCGAAATGAGCCCGACGCCCGGCGTGGAGAACCGCGTCTTCGCGATCCACGGGTACACCTTCGCACCGGGCAGCTGACCGCCTTCGCCCGGCTTCGCGCCCTGCGCCATCTTGATCTGGATGTCGTCGGCGTTGACGAGGTACTCGCTCGTGACGCCGAACCGCCCCGAAGCGACCTGCTTGACCGCCGACCGACGCTCCGGGTCGTAGAGCCGTTCGGCGTCTTCGCCGCCCTCGCCGGTGTTCGACTTGCCGCCGAGGCGGTTCATCGCGATGGCCAGGGTCTGGTGCATCTCCATCGAGATCGAGCCGTAGGAGATCGCGCCGGTGGCGAACCGCTTGACGATCGACGAAACCGGCTCGACCTCTTCGATCGGCACCGGCGGCCGCTGGCCGTACTTGAAGTCGAACAGCCCGCGCAGCGTCAGCAGCTTCTCGGCCTGGTCGTCGACGGCCTTCGTGTACTCCTTGAAGATCTCGTACTTGCCGGACCGCGTGGAGTGCTGGAGCTTGAACACCGTCTGCGGGTTGAACAGGTGCGGCTCGCCTTCGCGGCGCCACTGGTAGTCCGCGCCGGTCTCGAGTTCGCGGTGCGGCGCATGGAATCCGTCGGCGGGGTAGGCGTACTTGTGCCGCTTGGCGACCTCGTCGGCGAGGGTGTCGAAGCCGACGCCGCCGAGCCGGGACGTCGTGCCGGTGAAGCAGTTCTCGATGACCTCTTCGCCGAGCCCGATCGCTTCGAAGATCTGCGCGCCGGTGTAGGACGCGACCGTCGAAACGCCCATCTTGGACATCGTCTTGCGGACGCCCTTGCCGAGCGCCTTGATCAGGTTGTACGTCGCTTCCTTCGGCGTCACCCCGGGGATCAGGCCGCGGTGGGCCATCTCCTCGACGGTCGCCATCGCCAGGTACGGGTTCACCGCGGCGACGCCGTAGCCGATGAGCAGCGCGATGTGGTGCACCTCGCGCGCGTCGCCGGCCTCGACGATGAGGCCGACCTGCGTGCGCGTCTTCTCGCGGACGAGGTGGTGGTGCACCGCCCCGGTCAGCAGCAGCGACGGGATCGGCGCGTGGTGCTCGTCGACGCCGCGGTCGGACAGCACGATCAGCCGGGCGCCGTCCTCGATCGCCTCGGACACCTCGGCGCGGATCTCGTCGAGGCGCTTGACCAGCGCGTCGCCGCCGCCGTGGACGTTGTACCGGCCGAGCACGGTGACGGCCTGGAACTCCGGCAGGTCGCCGTCGTCGTTGACGTGCACCAGCTTGGCGAGCTGGTCGTTGTCGAGCACCGGGAACGGCAGCACGATCCGGCGGCAGCTGGCCGCGTTGCCCTCCAGCAGGTTCGGCTCGGCGCCGAGCTGGGTGCCGAGCGCGGTGACGAGCTCCTCGCGGATGGCGTCCAGCGGCGGGTTCGTGACCTGCGCGAACAGCTGGGTGAAGTAGTCGAACAGCAGCCGCGGCCTGCTCGAGAGGGGAGCGAGCGGCGAGTCGTTGCCCATCGAGCCGATCGGCTCCGCGCCGGTGCGGGCCATCGGCTCGAGGATGGCCTCGAGCTCCTCCTCGGTGTAGCCGAACGCCTGCTGGCGGCGCACGAGGGCGGCGTGCAGCGGGACCTCGCGGTCGCGCTCCGGCAGGTCCTCCAGGTGCACGAGACCGGCGTCGACCCACTCGTCGTACGGGTGGGCGGTGGCCAGTTCGGTCTTGACCTCTTCGTCCTCGATGATCCGGCCTTCGACGGTGTCCACGAGGAACATCCGGCCGGGTTCGAGGCGTCCCTTCCGGACGATCGTCGCCGGGTCGATGTCGAGCACGCCGACCTCGGAGGCGAGCACGACGAGGCCGTCGTCGGTCACCCAGTAGCGGCCGGGGCGCAGGCCGTTGCGGTCCAGGACCGCGCCGATCTGGCTGCCGTCGGTGAAGGCGACCAGCGCCGGGCCGTCCCACGGCTCCATCAGCGTGGAGTGGAACTCGTAGAACGCGCGCCGCGCGGGGTCCATCTCCTGGTGGTTCTCCCAGGCCTCCGGGATCATCATCAGGACGGCGTGGGGCAGCGAGCGGCCGCCGAGGTGGAGCAGCTCCAGGACCTCGTCGAAGCTCGCCGAGTCGCTGGCGCCGCGGGTGATCACCGGGTAGACGCGCTTGAGGTCGCCCGGGATCAGGTCGGTCTCCAGCAGCGCCTCGCGGGCGTCCATCCAGTTGCGGTTGCCGCGCAACGTGTTGATCTCGCCGTTGTGCGCCACGTACCGGTACGGGTGGGCCAGCGGCCACGACGGGAACGTGTTGGTGGAGAAGCGGGAGTGCACCAGGCCGATGGCGCTCGTCACGCGTTCGTCGGTCAGGTCGGCGAAGAAGCGCTCGACCTGCGGCTCGGTGAGCATTCCTTTGTAGACGATCGTGCGCGAGGACAGCGACGGGAAGTACACGTCGTCTTCGACGAGCTCGTGCTCGGCCCGCTTGCGGACGCAGAAGGCGCTGCGCTCGATGTGCAGCGGGTCCGAGTGCTCCGGCTTCGGGCGGCGCGCGGCGAGGAACAGCTGCGTGAAGTGCGGCATGGTCTCGGCCGCCGTCGGCCCGCAGTGCTCGGTGTGCACCGGCAGCTCGCGCCAGCCGAGGACGCGCATGTCCTCCTCGGCGGCGATGCGCTCGATGGTCGTCATGGCCCGGCCGCGGCGCTTTTCGTCCTGCGGCAGGAAAGCCGTCCCGACCGCGTAGGTGCCCGGCTCGGGGAGCTCGAAGTCCACCACCTCGCGGTAGAACTCGTCCGGGACCTGGATCAGCAGGCCGGCGCCGTCGCCGGTGTCCGGTTCGGCGCCGCGAGCCCCGCGATGTTCCAGGTTGCGCAACGCGACCAGGGCCTTGGCGACGATCGCATGATCTCGGCGCCCGGTCAGGTCGGCGACGAAGGCGACGCCGCAGGCGTCGTGTTCGTAGTCGCTCCGGTAGAGGCCCGCGGCCTCGGCGTTGCTGAGCTGCTCCCCGGACGGGGGCAGGGAACTGGCACGGTGGGTCACGGCTGGCCGCCTCCCAAGGCGTTGGCGCGACCGGTACGCACTCCATCGAGTGGTTCTTGCTGAACCGGTTAACGAAGTGGTCCGGGACCGCGATGGTCAGTCGAGAACGGTTGCGTTGTCGAGTGCAAGATGGCCGCGAGGGACCGGCCGGGCGCCGCTGCGTTTGCTTGGTGACGCCGGAAACCGGACGCGGATCATCTGGGAGGCCGCACAACACTGGGCAGCCGAACATGTCGGGTGCTGCGTGCGCGCACAGAACGGCCACTGTGGTGGGGGCCGTCCGGAGCGCGCGGTGTTACTCCCGGGTTCGCCGGGTCTTATGACGATAGTGTGAATTCGCTGTTATCGACATACGTCGTTGCGCCCGGGTGGGAAATGCCACGCTTGCGTTGACGTCCACGGGGGTAGTCCCATATGCCGGGCTGGATCTCCCGCACAGCGGGCAACAACCGCGCTGACCTGCGGAAATGTCCGTCCGAAGTGGCCTGGGGCGACTGGTGTGGTGCCCGGGCGGGGTGGGAAGCTGGGGGCATGGCGGACTCCTCCGATGACTGATCGTTATCTCTCCGTGGCTCGCGAAGGCGTCCACGAGATCGAGATCAAGCGTTCCCGCTTCCTCTGCGCGCTCGCTCCGGTGGCGTCGGAAGAGGCCGCGCGCGCGTTCATCGCGGCCCGCCGCCGCGCGGATCCGGGTGCGCGGCACCACTGCCACGCCTTCGTTTTGGGGCCGGATGGGCGAACCCGGCGGTCCAGTGACGACGGTGAGCCGGCGGGCACCGCGGGCACGCCGATGCTGGAAGTGCTGCGCCGCCGCGAGCTGACCGACACGGTCGCGGTGGTGACGCGCTACTTCGGCGGAGTCCTGCTGGGGGCGGGTGGTTTGATCCGGGCGTACGGTCAGTCCGTTTCGGACGCTCTGGAAGTTGTTGGTGTACTAGAACACCGGCGTCTCAGTCTGGTCGAGGTGTCGGTGAGCTACGACCGCGCGGGCCGGCTGGAGAACGACCTGCGCGCATCTTCCTACGTGCTCCACGCCACTCGTTTCGACGAACTGGCCCGCTTCGAAGTCGGCCTGGCCCCCGGTGGGGAAGAGGCGTTCACCGGCTGGCTCGCCGACCTGACCAACGGCGAAGCGCAGACGACCGCGCTCGGCGACCGCTGGGTGGTCCACCGGGGCTGAGTGGTCCGGTCCCGGGATCGGTTGGCGCGCAACGGAACTTTCGGAGCTTCCGCGAGCGGACCCCGCCGTGGCACCATGTCGTGCCACCGAGTTCCGGTACCACTTCGATCCCTTGACGTTGTCAGCGCGGCAGTTGCCGGGTTGACAACGTTGTCATCACGCCCGACAACGATGTCGCCCGGCGGAAGTGCGTGCGACGAGGAGAGGAAGGGTCATGTCCAGACCATTGGCCGGCCGGGTGTGCGCGGCCGCGCTCGCCGCGGTTCTGCTGGGGGCGGGACTCGCCGCCCCGGCCGCCGGCGCCGCGACGCTCGCCCTCACCCAGTACGTGAATCCCTTCATCGGCACCGACAACAGCAACTCGCCGAACCCGGTGCCCGGCGGCGCCGGCGGCAGCACCTACCCCGGTGCGGTCGTGCCGTTCGGCATGGTGCAGTTCAGCCCCGACACCCCGACCGCGTCGCCGTCCGGCTACCGCTACGGCGACACGAGCATCGAGGAGTTCAGCCTCACCCACTTCAACGGCGCCGGCTGCGCCAACAACGAAGACCTCGGCCTGCTGCCGATCACCGGGGCGATCGGCACTTCGCCCGGCACCGGCTGGACCGGGTACGCGGGCCGCTACGCCAAGGCGAACGAGTCCGCCGCGCCCGGCTACTACAAGAACAAGCTCGACACCTACAACACCACCGTCGAGCTGTCCGCCACGCAGCGGTCCGGCTTCATGAAGCTGACCTACCCCGCCACGACGTCCGCGCGGCTGCTGGTCAACACCAGCCGCAGCGCCACCGGCAGCCGCAGCGGGTCGATCGGCATCAGCGGCAGCCAGCTCACCGGTTCGGTGACCGGCGGCGGGTTCTGCGGCTCGTCGAAGACCTACCAGATCTTCTACGTCATCCAGTTCGACCGCGCGCCCAGCGGATTCGGCACCTGGCTCGGCGGCACGGTGAGCGCCGGGTCGTCGAGCACCAGCGGCACGAACTCCGGCGGGTACGTCACCTTCGACACCTCGAGCAACCCGACCGTCCAGGCGAAGGTCGGCATCTCCTTCGTCAGCCTGGCCAACGCGCAGGCGAACCTCGCGGCCGAAAACCCCGGCTTCGACTTCGCCGGGATCCGCGGCGCGGCCGACACGAGCTGGAACAACGTCCTGAACCGCGTCCAGGTGACCGGCGGGGCCGCCGCCGACCTGCAGAAGTTCTACACGGCGCTGTACCACGTCTTCCAGAACCCGAACATCGCCAGCGACACGAACGGCCAGTACCGCGGGTTCGACCAGGCGGTGCACACCGCGTCCCACACCGTCTACCAGAACTACTCCGGCTGGGACATCTACCGCTCGTGGGCCGCGCTGATCGGGCTCGTCGCGCCGAACGAAGCGAGCGACATCGCGAAGTCGATGGTGCTCGACGGCCAGCAGGGCGGCTTGCTGCCCAAGTGGTCGCACAACAGCAACGAGCACTTCGTGATGACCGGTGACCCCGGGCCGATCATCGTCGGCAGCATGTACGCTTTCGGGGTCCGCGGCTTCGACACCGCGGCGGCGCTGACGCTGATGGACAAGAGCGCGAGCGGCGGCACCACGCAGGGCCAGGCCATCCGCGGCCGGGAAAGCGGCTACCTCAGCCGGCACTACGTCTACGAGGACCCGTCCGACTCGCTCGAGTACTCGGCGTCCGACTTCGCGGTCGCGCAGTTCGCGAAGGCGCTCGGCGACACCACGAAGTACAGCACCTACATGCAGCGCGCCCAGTGGTGGCAGAACGTGTTCGGCACCGATTCGGGCTACGTCCAGCCGCGCGGCAGCACCGGCACCTGGGCGTGGCCGGTCGTGCCGTCAAGCAACAGCGGTTACACCGAGGGCAACCCGTCGCAGTACACCTGGATGGTGCCCTACAACTACCAGGGCGTGATCAACCTGATGGGGGGCCGCCAGACCGCCGTCCAGCGGCTGGACCACCACTTCACCCAGCTCAACGGCGGGCTCACCCAGCCGTACTTCTACATCGGCAATGAGCCCGAGCACGGCGTGCCGTGGGCGTACAACTACGCGGCGCACCCGGAGGGCACCAGCTCGGCGGTGCGGCGCGTGATGAACGAGTCGTTCACCACCGGCCCGGGCGGCCTGCCCGGCAACGACGACCTCGGCGCCACCTCGGCGTGGTACGTCTTCGCCGCGCTGGGGATGTACCCGGCGACACCGGGTGCGGACGTCCTCGCCCTGCACGGCCCGCTGTTCCCGGCGGCGTCGATCATCCGGCCGTCCGGGACGATCCAGATCACCGGCAGCGGGGCGGGCCAGGGCGCCCAGTACGTGCAGAGCGTGAGCGTCAACGGCACGTCGACCACCAAGTCGTGGATCCGCTACGGCGACATCGCGGGCGCGTCGACGCTGAGTTACGCGATGGGCTCGTCGCCGAGCGCGTGGGGCACGAACCCCTCCGACGTGCCGCCGTCGTACAACGACGGGTTCACGCCGCCCGCCGCCGCACCTGAGCTGGGGACGAACCTGGCGCTGGGCAAGCCGGCCACGGGCTCGGCGAGCTGCAACTCGGCCGAGTCCGCGGACAAAGCCGTCGACGGCAGCCTGGCGAACAACAGCAAGTTCTGCACCGCCGCGGCGACCAAGTACCTGCAGGTCGACCTCGGGTCGGCGCAGAACGTGTCCTCGTTCGTGGTCAAGCACGCCGGCCTCGGCGGCGAGACCACGGGCTGGAACACCGGCGCCTTCACCATCCAGACGTCGACCGACGGCTCGACGTGGACGACGGTCGCCTCGGTGACCGGGTCGCGGGCGAGCCGCACGTACCACCCGATCACCACCCGCTCGGCCCGGTACGTGAAGCTGAACGTCACCACGCCGGCCAACGACGGCAACGGTGCGTCGCGGATCTACGAGTTCGAGGTCTACCGCTGACCGGGAGGCTCGTGGGCGCCGGACGCGGCGCTCGCGAGCCACTCCTCGCGGGTGATGCCGTACTCGACTTCGCCGTGTTCGCTGCCCGGCGCGCGTTCGTGCTCCGGGAACTCCTCGAAGTAGGTCCGGATGAACCGCATCCCCAGTTTCTCCATGACGCGGCGTGAGGCCTTGTTCACCGTCATGGTGAAGGCACTCACCCGGCTGACCCCCAGTTCGGTGAACCCCTTCGCGAGCAGTGCCGCGGAGCCCTCGGTGCCGTAGCCCTTGCCCCACGCCTTCCGGTGCAGCCGGTAGCCGAGCTCGGGCTCGTCCGGCGGGTCGCCCGGGCGCGGGCGGAAATGGAACCACCCCAGGAAGTCACCGGTGCTCTTTTCGATCGCCGCCCAGAACCCGTAACCGGGGAAACGCTCGTAGTAACCGAGGAACGCGGGGAGATCCAGTTCGACGATCTCGGCGCGGTCCGCCGGCTGTCCCCCATTGAGGTACTTCATCACGGCCGGGTCGTCGTAGAGCTCGAAGAGCGCGTCGGCGTCGTTCTCGGTGAACCGGCGGAGGATCAGCCGCTCGGTTTCGAGGAATACGTGCATCGGGTGATGCTGGCAGTGACCCCAGAGTGTGGCAACGTGTTTACGCCGCGGTGGCGAAAACCTCGCCCAGTGCCCGCGAACCGGCGTCGGTGAGCAGCGCGGGAACGCGCTCGCCGCACTTGCCGGGGTGCGCGGGCGCGATCAGCCCGAGCCGTGCGAGCCGGTGCACGGTGGACTGGTCGCAGCAGCTCAGGCCGTCGATGAAGAGGTCGGGCTCGCAGCTGCAGCTGATCTCGGCGTGACCCCCGGCCACGGCTCTCAACGTGGCCCGCTCGCGGTGGTTCAATTCGGTGGTCATGGCGGCGCCTCCTTCCCGTCGCGCTCATTAGACGCCCCGCCACCGACAGTTTCCGCCTCCGAGCGTGCGAACCCGGGTATTTCAAGGGTGCACGTAAGGGTGGCGTGTCGCGCCGATCCGGGCTGAACCCCGGGTACCCCTAGGGGAGCGGTTCAAGCGTGGTCTTCCGCAGGTGCCGGAAAACGATCGACGTGCGGAACCCATTCGATCAGGAAATCGTCGTTGCCTGCCGTCACTTCCGGGAGTTCGGCGATCGACCGCTGGAAGGAATCGATCACGGCCCGGCTCAGCGGCCGCAGCTGCGCCGTGACGAGCGCCCGGGCGCCGCGGTTGAGGCGGCTCGGCTCGTCGTGAGCGGAATGCGGGTGCCGACCCCGCCTCACCCCTCAGGACCGGTGGGCGCGGAGGGCGGCGAAGACATCGGGTGAGGTGGTGCACTCGCCGAGGCGGACCGGCTTGCGGTCGCCGTGGAAGTCGCTCGACCCGGTGACGAGCAACCCCAGGTCCGCGGCCACGGCCCGGAGCCGCTCGCGGACCTCCGGTGGCTGCTCGGGGTGGTCGGCTTCGATTCCGGCCAGCCCGGCTTCACCGAGCGCCGCCAGTTGCGCGTCGGAGACCGACGCGCGGCGTTTGGCCGAACGCGGGTGGGCCAGCACCGCGACCCCGCCGGCCGCCCGGACCAGCGCGATCGCGTCCACCGCCGGCAGGACGTGCTTGGGCACGTCCGCGCGGCCGCCGTCGGCGATCCAGTCGGCGGTGAAGGCGTCGGTGATGCCCACGGCGGCCAACGCCGCGGCGATGTGCGGGCGGCCGAGCGGCGCACCCGCGGCGATCGCGCGCACCTGTGTGAGGGTGATCGGGGCGCCCAGCTCGCGGCAGCGCTCGACCATCCGCTCCCCGCGGCGGTTCCGGTCGGTGCGGATCAGCTCCAGCTCGGCGGCCAGCGGCTCGTGCCCGGGAGCGACGAACAGCCCCAGCAAGTGCACTTCGGCGTCGTCGAGCCGGCACGAGATCTCGACGCCCGGGACGAGCTCGACCTCGGTGGCGGCCGCGGAAGCCGCGGCCAGACCCGCGAAGGTGTCGTGGTCGGTGAGTGCGAGCACCGTCAGTCCGGCCTCGGCGGCCAGCCCCGGCAGGTCGGCGGGCGGCGTCGTCCCGTCGGAGGCCGTGCTGTGCGCGTGCAGGTCGATCGTCATGCCGCGGATCGTCGCACGGGTTCGGCACGGGGTGGCCCGGTCGTCTTGAATGGGGACGTGGAGATCCTCACCGACGCCGCCACGCTCGCGCTGTACACGACCGACGCGTCCAACTACCGCCACGTACCCCGCGGCGTGGTGCTGCCGCGGACGGTCGACGACGTCGTCGCGGCGGTCGCGGCCGCGCGCGATCGTGACCTGCCGGTGATCGCCCGTGGCGGCGGCACGAGCGTGGCCGGGAACGCGTGCGGGCCGGGGCTGGTGATCGACACCTCGCGCCACCTCGGCGGGGTGCTCTCCCTGGACCCGTCCACGCGGCTCGCGCGGGTCCTGCCCGGCACGGTGCTCGACGACCTGCAGGCGGTCGCGGCCCCGCACGGGCTGCGGTTCGGCCCGGACCCGTCGACGCACAGCCGGTGCACGCTCGGCGGGATGATCGGCAACAACGCGTGCGGCTCGCACTCGGTGGCGTGGGGGCGCACGGTCGACGTCGTCCGCTCCCTGGAAGTGCTGCTTTACGACGGCACGCGGCTGCGCGTGGGGCCGGACGAGCCCGCCGAGGGCCGGATCTTCGACCAGCTGCGCGCGCTGGTGGGCGAGAACCTGGCGCTGCTGCGCAAGGAACTTTCGACGTGGCCGCGTCGCGTGTCGGGTTACGGGCTGGAACACCTGCTGCCGGAGAACGGCTTCGACGTCGCCAAGGCGCTCGTCGGGTCCGAAGGCACCTGCGTGACCGTCCTGGAGGCGACGGTTTCGCTCGCCGAGCCGCCGGACCGCAAGGTGCTGGCCGTGCTGGGCTTTCCGTCGGACATCGCGGCGGCGGACGCGGTGCCGTCGATCCTGCCGTGGTCGCCGCTGACCGTCGAAGGCGTGGACGCCGAGCTGGTCGCGATGCTGCCGGGGCGGGTCGGCGAGCTGCCACCGGGCGGGGCGTGGCTGTTCGTCGAGCTCGCCGGCGACGACCCGGCTTCGCGGGCGCGGGAGCTGGCCGCGTCGCTCGATCTGACGGGTTTCGCGATCCTCGACGACCCGGCCGCGCAACGCCGGCTGTGGCGCATCCGCGAGGAAGGCGCCGGGCTCGCGACGCGGCTCGCCGACGGCTCGGAGGCCTGGCCGGGCTGGGAGGACGCCGCCGTCCCGCCCGAGCGGCTCGGGGCGTACCTGCGCGAGTTCAAGGAACTCATGCGCGCGCACGGGCGCCGCAGCGTCGTCTACGGCCACTACGGCGAAGGCTGCCTGCACCTGCGGCTGGACTTCGACCTGCTGTCCGCGGGCGGGGTCGCGGACTTCCGGCGGTTCCTCGAGGAGGCGGCGGACCTCGTCGCGGCCCACGGCGGCTCGCTGTCCGGCGAGCACGGCGACGGCCAGGCGCGTTCGGAGCTGCTGTCCCGGATGTACAGCCCGGAGATGCTCGAGGTCTTCGCGCGGTTCAAGGCGATCTTCGACCCGGCCGGGCGGATGAACCCGGGCATCCTGGTGGCGCCGCGGCCGCTCGACGCGGACCTGCGCGTCCGGCCGACGTCCAAGTCCTTCGAGGACAGGGTGTTCCTCGGCTACCCGGAGGACCGCGGGAGTTTCGGCCAGGCGATGCGGCGGTGCGTCGGCGTGGGGAAGTGCCGCAACACCGGCGGCGGCGGCGTGATGTGCCCGAGCTACCGGGCCACCCGCGAGGAACGGCACTCCACGCGCGGCCGGGCGCACCTGCTCGCCGAGATGATCAACGGCGAAGTGATCGAGGACGGCTGGCGCTCGGCCGAGGTGCGCGACGCCCTGGACTTGTGCCTGTCCTGCAAGGGCTGTCTCTCCGACTGCCCGGTCGACGTCGACATGGCCACGTACAAGGCCGAGTTCCTGCACCAGCACTACCGGCGGCGGCTGCGCCCGGCGTCGCACTACTCGATGGGCTGGCTGCCGCTGTGGCTGCGGATCAGCGCTGCGGCTCCGCGCCTGGCCAATCTCGTGGGACGGTCTCGGCTGGCGGGCCTGGTGAAACGGCTCGGTGGCATCGCGCCCGAACGCTCGCTGCCGGCTTTTGCGCCTGCTCCTTTCACGTCCTCGCGCGCCGATCTTCGGCGCCGGGCGTCAGGGGAGCGTCGCGTGGTGCTGTGGCCGGATTCGTTCAACAACTACCTGACGCCGTCGGTGCTCGACGCCGCGCACGAGGTGCTCACCGCGGCGGGCTACGACGTCGTCCTGCCGGACCGCGGTGTCTGCTGTGGACTGACGTGGGTGTCGACGGGCCAGCTCGGCGTCGCCCGGCGAGTCCTGGACCGGACGCTGTCCGTGCTGGCGCCGTACCTGGAGGACGGCTACGAGGTTGCGGGCCTGGAGCCGAGCTGCACGGCGCTGTTCCGCGGGGACCTGCCCGCGCTGATGCCGGGCGACGCACGTGCTTCGCTGCTGGCTTCGCGGACGTTCACGTTCGCCGAGCTGCTCGAGCGGGCACCGATCCCGTTCGCGGCGCTCGACGTCGACGCGATCACGCAGGTGCACTGCCACCAGCACGCGGTCCTCGGCTTCGGCGCCGACGAGGCCGCGCTGACGGCCGCGGGCGTCCGGAACACCACCCTCGATTCGGGGTGCTGCGGCCTGGCGGGCAACTTCGGCTTCGAGCGCGGCCACTACGAGGTGTCGAAGGCGGTGGCGGAGGACCGGATGCTGCCTGCCATCCGCGCGGCGGCCCCGGACACGGTGGTGGTGTCGGACGGCTTCAGCTGCCGGACGCAGATCGCCCAGGAGTCGGGGCGGACGCCGGTGCACCTGGCGGAGCTGCTGCGGCGGGCCCTGCGGTGATCACTCGGCGCGCTCCAGCAGCGTGCGGACGGCGGTGAGGACGAGGCGGACGATGTCATCGGGGTCGGCGTCGACGAGCGGCTGCCTGCCGGTGAGCTCGCGGACCACCCCGATCCCCATCAGCCAGGCCAGCGCGAGGTCGGCGCGCAGTTCGGCGTCCGGGGCGTCGGTCAGCGTGGCCAGGATCCTGGCGTACTCGTCGCCGATCTCCTGGCGCAGCACCGCCCCGACGTCGCCGCTGCCGGACGAGCGCAGGTACGTCTCCAGAGTCCGGTTCCGGTCGCCGCCCGGCTCGAGCATGCTGCGCAGCGACGCGCTGAACAGCCGCTCCGGCGGGTGGGCCTCCAGGTGCTCGCGCCCGCTGCGGGCGATGACCTCTTCGAACAGCGCTTCCTTGCTGCCGAAGTAGCGGAAGAGCAGCGCCTGGTTGACCCCGGCCAGGTCGGCGATGTCCCGCACGGTCGTCCGGTCGAACCCGCGCTCGGCGAACAGCTTCGCACCGGCGTCGAGCAGCGCCTGCCGCGTCGCGGCCGCGTCCCGCCGCCGGCCAGGCTGCTCGCTCATCGAAGCAGGTTAACCGGCAAACCGGACGCGGCGCGACAGACCCTAGGCGCCGGAGAGGCGGATCGCGGCGGCCGGGCAGGTCAATTCCGCCTGCCGGACCGCCGCCTCCTCGCCGGACGGCGGCTCCTCGGCGAGGAGGACGACCGTGCCGTCGTCCTCGTTCTGGTCGAAAGTCTCCGGTGCCAGCAGCACGCACTGGCCGGACGAGACGCAGCTGCCCGTGTCGACGGTGACCTTCATCGGCTCACCACTCCACCGGAACGCGCTCGACACCGCCGGCGACGCGGTTCTTGCGGACCGGGATCTCGTCGATCCCGACGGCGAGCCGCAGGCCGGGGAAGCGGCGGAACAGCTTGGGGAACACCGTGCGCAGCTCGGTGCGGGCGAGGTTGGCGCCGATGCAGACGTGGGCGCCGGTGCCGAAGGCGAGGTGCACGTTCGGCGTCCGGTCCGGGTCGAACCCGTCCGGGTCGGCGAACACCGACGCGTCCCGGTTGGCCGCGTCGCGGGAGATCAGCACGGCGTCGCCGCGCAGGATCCGGGTCCCGGCGATCTCGACGTCTTCGTGCGCGTACCGCAGCAGGCCGGTGCCGCTGGTCGCGGTCAGCCGCAGGATCTCCTCGACGGTCCTGTCGACCTGGCCTTCGGGGTCGGCGGCGAAGCGGTCTCGGCGGGCGGTGTCGCTGAGCAGGAACAGCGTGCCAACCGCGATCCGCGTGGACGTCGTCTCGTGACCGGCGAACAGCAGCCCGGCGCTCAGCCGCGCGAGGTCTTCGTCGGTGAAGGCCGGGTCCTCGGCCTGGTAGGCGACCATGTCGGAGATGACGTCGGGCTGCGGGTCGGCGCGCTTGGCGTCGGCCAGCTTCGCCATGTAGGCCATGAACTCCGCCATGGCGGCCTGGGCGTCTTCGCCGCCGTCCATCCGGGCGATCCGCTCGGACAGCCCGCGGAAGTGCTCGCGGTCGGCGTACGGCACGCCGAGCAGCTCGCAGATCACCAGCACCGGCAGGGGGAAAGCGAGCACTTCGGCCAGGTCGACGGGCCCGTCTTCCCGTGCGGCGGCCATGTCGTCGAGGCAGCGGTCGGTCAGCTCGGCGATCCGGTCGCCGAGGGCCCGCATGCGGGGCGCGGAGAACGCGGGCGCCAGCATCCGGCGCATCCGCTTGTGGTCGCGCTCTTCGGTGTCGAAGTCGCCGCTCGGGCCGTCCTGCAGTGCCGCGTGGGAAACCCGCGACGCCTCTTCGGGTTTCGGGTGGGACCGGCCGAAGCGGCGGTCGCGGAAGACCTCTTTGGCTTCCTCGTACGAGGTGATGAGCCACGCCGGGTCGCCGGCGGGGGTGAGCACCCGGCTCACCGGCGACTGCTGCCGCAGCAGCGCGAACTCCGGGGCGATCGCCAGCGCGTCCGCCTGGGTGAAGGGGAGGCGAGGCGTCTCTTCGGTGGTGGTCATGCGTCTTCCCTCGGATCGGTGGTGAGGTCGGCGAGCCAGCGGAGTTCGGCGTCGAACTTCCCGAGCACGTGCCGCAGCGCGGCGCGGCTCCACGGGTCGGCCTGCCCAGCGGCGAGCGCCTCGAGCCGGGCCTGCTCGGCCGCCAGCGCCTTCTTGCGGACGTCGAGCACCCGCGTTCTTTCCTCCGGGCGCAGCCAGGCGAAGTTCCCCACGCGGGCGAGGAACTCCGGCTCGTTGAGCGCCAGGTCGGCCGGGAAGTCCGCGAGCAGGTCGTGCAGCAGCTCCCGCCCGACTTCGGTGATCGTGTAGACGTGCCGCGGCGGTTTGGCCTCCTGCTCCTCGGCGCTGCGGCTCACCGCGCCCGCGTCGACGAAGCGCCGCAGGGTCGGGTAGAGCGAGTTGTTCGACAGGGTGTGACCCGTCGACGCCTCCACCGCCTTGCGCAGTTCGTAGCCGTGCATCGGCTCGACGGCCAGCTTCGACAGCAGAAGGATCTCGATCCACACCTAGGTCACCGTAACCTAGTGTTTGGTGACGGGGCAATGGCGGATCGTGACAGGCGAGGAGAAACTGTGTAGCGTTGTAAGCAGCTGCTTACAAACCGGAGCACGGGGGTTACCGCATGACTGCCACCCACACCGAACCGCTTGCGTACCCGTTCAACGAGGAGGCCGGGCTCGACCTGAACGAGGCCTACGCCACCGCGCGGGACGCCGACGGCATGGTCCGGGTGAAGATGACCTACGGCGAGCCGGCCTGGCTGGCCACCCGCTACGCCGACGCCCGGCTGGTGCTCGGCGACCGCCGGTTCTCACGGGCGATGGAGAAGGAAAAGGACGCCCCGCGCCGTTCGCCGGCGGTGCGCGACGGCGGCATCCTGCAGATGGACCCGCCCGACCACACGCGGCTGCGCACGCTGGTCGCGAAGGCGTTCACCATGCGCCGGGTCGAGCTGCTGCGGCCGCGCGTCGCGTCGCTGGCCGCGGAGCTGATCGCGGACATGAAGGCGGCCGGTGCGCCCGCCGACCTGGTCGACGCCTACGCGTTGCCGATCCCGGTCGCGGTGATCTGCGAGCTGCTCGGCGTCCCGGTCGCCGACCGGCCGAAGTTCCGCGTGTGGAGCGACGCGGCGCTGTCCACGAGCGGGCTGACGCCGGAGGAGTTCGAGCGCAACCGCGAAGAGCTGCGCGACTACATGCGCGGCCTGATCGCCGAGCACCGCGAGCGGCCGCAGGACGACCTGATGACGGCGTTGATCGAGGCCCGCGACGTGCGTGACCGGCTGACCGAGCTGGAGCTGGTCGACCTGTGCGTCGGCATCCTCGTCGCCGGGCACGAGACGACGGCGAGCCAGATCCCGAACTTCGTCTACGCGCTGCTGGACCAGCACGAGCAGTGGGAGCGGCTGTGCGCCGACCCGGACCTGATCCCGGCGGCGGTCGAGGAACTGCTGCGGTTCGTCCCGCTGGGCGCGGGCGCGGGGTTCGCGCGGTATGCGACGGAAGACGTCGAGGTCGGCGGCGTGCTGGTGCGGGCGGGGGAGCCGGTGCTGGTGGCGATCGGCGCGGCCAACCGCGACGCGCTCCAGTTCGGCGACGCCGAGAAACTGAGCTTCGACCGCGAGGAGAACCACCACCTGGGCTTCGGCCACGGCGTCCACCACTGCCTGGGCGCGCCGCTGGCCCGACTGGAGCTGCAGGAGGCGCTGCGCGCGTTGGTCACCGAGATGCCGGGGTTGCACCTCGCCGGCGATATCGTGTGGAAGACGCAGATGCTCGTCCGCGGACCGCGGTCGATGCCGATCGGATGGTGATGATGAGCTGGGACGTGAAGGTCGACGAACACACCTGCATCGGATCGGGGATGTGCGCGGCCCTGGTGCCGGAGGTGTTCGCCCTCGACGGCGCGGTGGCCCACCCGCTGACCCCGTCGGTGGAGGCGGACGAGACGGTGCTGGACGCGGCGGACTCCTGCCCGGCCATGGCGATCACGGTGACCGACGGGGGCCGGGAGATCGGGCCGCGTCCCTGAAGACGCCGTTCTCGGTCACCACGGCGGTGATCAGGCCGAACGGGGTGACGTCGAAGGCGGGGTTGAAGACCCGCGCGTCCTCCGGGGTGTGTCCGGTGAGCTCGCGGGCGTCGCGTTCCTCGATGACGATGCCCGTGCCGTCCGCGAGCTTGGTGTCCACAGTGGACGAGGGCGCGACCACCACGAACGGGATCCCGTGGTGCCGGGCGGCGATGGCGAGGCCGTAGGTGCCGATCTTGTTGGCGACGTCCCCGTTCGCGGCGATCCGGTCGGCGCCGACGAGCACGCAGTCGACCAGCCCGCGGGCCATGGCGGCTGCGGCGGCGGCGTCGGGCTGGACGCGGTAGGGGACGTTCTCCTGGGCGAGTTCCCACGCCGTCAGCCGGGCGCCTTGGAGCAGCGGGCGCGTCTCGTCGACGAGGACCTCTTCGACGAGCCCGCGTTCGTGCAGGTGCCAGACGACGCCGAGCGCACTGCCCCAGCCGACGGTGGCCAGGCGCCCGGCGTTGCAGTGGGTGAGGAATCTGAGCGGACGTCGGGGACAGGCGTCGAGCACGACCTCGGCGGCGTGCCGCGAGGCGGTCTTGTTGAGCTGTTCGTCCTCGTCGAGCAGGGCGAGTGCCTCGGCGAGGACGGCGTCTTTCCCTTGGCCGAGCTTTCCGAGCGCCCGCTCGACGCCCCAGCCGAGGTTGACGGCGGTGGGCCGCGCGCCGGCGATCACCTCGGCGTCGGCCCGGACATCGCCGTGCAGGTGGGCGGACAGGGCGACCCCGAGCGCCCCGGCGGCCCCGAGCGCGGGAGCTCCCCGGACGGCGAGCCGCTTGACGGCGTCGACCAGCTCACCGACGGTCCTCAGTTCGAGCAGCCGGAGCTCATCGGGCAGCGCGGTCTGGTCGATGATGACGATTGCGCCGTCCGCCCAGTCGATGGTCCTGCGCACGAGCCCTCCCCGGATTTCCGCTTGCCCGGCCGTCGAAGATGGAACGGTGACCATTGAACGCCGGAACCCACCCGGCCTGCACACACCACCGGGCTACCACCACGTGACGGTGACCACGGCCGCGCGGACGGTGTACCTGGCGGGCCAGTGCCCCCTGACCCCGGACGGTGCGCTGGTGAGCGACGACATCCTCGCCCAGGTGGACCAGGTGGTCGCCAACACGGCAACGGCCCTGGAGTTCGCGGGCGCGGCCCCATCGGACGTGGTCCGCACGGTGATCTACGTGGTGACGGAGGACCGCGAGGTGCTGTCCTCGGTGTGGACCCGGTTCACGGCCTCACCGATCGCGGCGGCGTTCGGTTCGGCGAGCACCCTGCTGGGGGTAGCCCAGTTGGGGTACCCGGGCCAGCTGCTGGAACTCGACGTGACGGCCGCCCTCGCCTGACCGCGAGATGCCCCGCCAGTCACGAATGATGCCCCGCCAAGCACGCGAGATACCCCGCCAAGCACGCGAGATACCCCGCCAATCACGCGAGTCCCGTGCTCAATCACGCGAGTTCCGCGCTCAATCACGCGAGTCCCGTCTCCGATCACGCGACTGCGGTGTACCGGAACGGCGAACTCGGGCACCCGGATGGCCAACTCGCGCACCCGGATGGCCAACTCGCGTACCTGGATGGACGACTCGCGTACCTGGAGGGTCGGTTGGCGCGATCGCGGCCGGAGCTCGCGTGATCGGAGGCCGATCTCGCGTGATTGGAGAGCGATCTCGCGTGATTGGAGAGCGATCTCGCGTGATTGGGGAGCGATCTCACGTGATTGGCGGGGCATCATTCGTGATTGGAGGGGCAACACGGCGCCAGCCGCCATTCGCACCCCGGCCCCGCCCAGATCCTCCCCCGGCTCCGGCTAACTTTCCCCTGGCCCCCTGGCCCCCTGGCCCCCTGGCCCCCTGGCCCCCTGGCCCCCTGGCCCCCCGGCCCGGCCCCCGGGCCCCGGGGCCCCGGGGCCCGGGGTGGGGAGGGTTAGAGGCCGGCCATTAGGTCGGTTTCGGTGATGCCTGGCCCCTGTCCCCACCGGATGAACCACTCCGTGCCGAACGCGGACGTGAACGCCTCGTCCGGCATCGCCAGCATGAACATGTCCTCGCTGATCTGGCTCGGGTGCGCCCGCATCGCCGCGCGCTTCACCGGTGCGTACTTCGCCACGTCGACCGCCGCCGTGATTTCGGCCTCCGGCTTGCCGAACTCCACGTTCTCCGGGGGCTTCGGCGCCGCCTCCGGGGGGATCAGGCCCTGCTCGATCGCCGCTTCGAAACCGCGCTGCATGAACTCGCGGTTGAACGTTGCCTGGAACACGCGGGGCGTGCCGGCCAGCTCGGCCGCGCGGAGGCCGACCCGGTGGACCTGGATGTGGTCCGGGTGGCCGTAGTCGCCGTTGTCGTCGTACACCGTCAGCACGGAGGCCGACTCCTCGCGCAGGATCGCCGCGAGCTGCTCGGCCGCCTTTTCGACGTCGGCGCGCCAGAAGCACGCCGGGTCGTCGTTCGTCGGCTCGCCCATCATCCCCGAGTCGCGGTAGCCGAGGAATTCGACGCGCTCGACGCCGAGGATCTCCGCCGCCGCGTACGACTCCTGGACGCGCCTGTCCGCCAGTTTCTCGCCCTCGGCCAGGAAGCCTTCGGGTACCTCGCCGACCTCGCCCTTGGTGGCGACGACGAGCACGACCCGGTGCCCGTCTTCGACGGCCTTGCGCATGACGCCCGCGGTGCGGAGGCACTCGTCGTCCGGGTGGGCGTGGAAGGTGACCAGGGTTGCCATGCCCGCGACGGTACCGGCAACCACCGACAAAACCCTACGTCTGCTCCTTCGAACACCACCAGGTCGACCGGCCGCCGACCGTTCCGTGGCGCATCTCCGCGCCGCACCGCGGGCAGTGGCCGCCCGCCCGGCGGTGGGGGATGATCTCGCCGGTGTGCACGCCGCCGTGGCGGATCGCCGCGCGCAGCGCCTTCCGCAGTGCCTTGTGCAGGTCCGCGAGGTCGTCGGCGCCCAGCTCGTTCACCGGCCGGGCCGGGGACAACGCCGCCTGCCACAGGGTTTCGTCCGCCAGCAGGTTTCCGATCCCGGCCACCACCGACTGGTCGAGCAGCCGCGCCTTCAGCGGTGCCCGCCCGCGGCCGACGCGCTCGCCGAATTCGCCGCGCGAGATCTCCCCGGCGTCCGGGCCGAGCGCGCCGAGGTCCGGGTCGAGCCGCACCCGGCTGAGCCGCCGCGTGTCGAACAGGCGCAGCTGTTCGCCATCGGCGAAAGTGATCCCGAACCGGAACCACTCGGGTTTCTCGGCGCGGTCGCGAGCCCGTCCGGGCGGCCCGCTCCGGCCGCCGAACCGCAGCTGCCCGGCCATCCCGAGGTGCAGGCCGAGGTTCGGCCCGGGCCGTCCGGCGCGGCCTTCCGTTTCGCACCAGAGCGTCTTGCCCCGCCGGTGCGCCGACACCAGCCGCCCGCCGGTCAACGCCGTCGCGATGTCCCCGGGCGCGTGCGGGCGGCAGACCCAGTCGTCGTGGTCGTCGACCAGGCGGATCTCCCGGCCGAGCGCACCGTCGAGGACTTGGCGGGCGAGTTCCACTTCGGGGAGTTCGGGCACCAGGGAAGTCTGCCGGAACCCGGCCGGAGGCGCCGTGCGGTGCGATCAGGAAAGGCGCGCGCCGGCGGTGGTTTCCCAGGCGAAGCCGTCCGGGTCGGTGAACGGCGAAGCCGCGCCACCCACCGCGATCCGGTGCGAACCGCTGCCCTCCGGGGCGACCCCGGCGTCCTTCGCGAGCGCCTTGCGGCGGTACAGCGCCAGCTTGACCGGGCTCGACCCGGCTTCGAACTCGACGTACATCTTGCCGAAGCTCTTGCCGACGGCCATGCCCTGGCCGACGTAGAACTTCTTGCTGGCGGTCACGTCGGCGGCACCCAGCAGGAGCACGAGGGCGTCGATCTCGCGGGTGGCCGGGCCGGTGTTCTTCTTGGCCGAGGTGGCGAGCTTCCAGATCGTCCCGTCCGGCGCGCGGACGGTGCCGCCGTAGCCCCACATGGACTTGGTGGCGGGCTTGATCGTCGTGGCGCCGGCCTCGAGGGCGGTTTCGATCAGCGAGTCGACGTCGGCGGGCTGCGGGACGGTGAGGGAGAGGGTGAAGCCGCGGAAGCCGTCGCTCGGCGTGTCCGCGACCCGGAACCGCAGCTGGGAGGTGAGGCCGAAGGCGGCGGCGTAGAAGCGCTCGGCGGCGGCGGTGTCGGCAACTTCGAGGGTGATGGTTTCGATGTTCGTCATGCCGGTAACGCTAGGTCCGGGCCGCTGACCGGCGCTTCTCGATTCCTGACCGGTCTGCGCGGCGGCCCGGCGGAAAAGGAGTGGGCGGGTCGCGCGCGGGGCTGATAGCTTGCCCCTGACCGTGACCCGGCCCGAGGAGGTGAGACCCGTGAACGTTGCAGTGCAGTGGGTGCTCCCCTCGTCGTCACGGGCGGGCGGCTGACGCAGTGTCGCCGGGAGCCCATCGACAGCTCCCGAAAGGCGACACCATGAACGATCTGCACCGGCGGCCGGACGTACCCGGCCGCGGAGAAGTCTCCCGGCGACCGGACGGACGCCTCTTCCTCAGCATCGACACGTGGGACGACGCGGGCTTCGCGCTCCTCGCGGCCGACATGCTGCCCGCGCTGCCGAGACCGCTGTACACAGTGGTCGACGAAGCCGACGCGGAGCTCCGTTCCCGCTGGGAAGCGGCCGGGTTCACGACCCGGCGCCGCGAGTGGGAGTACGTGGTCCCCACCGCACCGGGCGGGGCCGCCGTTCCCGCGGGCGTGACGATCCGGCCGCCGTCCGACGCGCGCTCGTTGCGCTCGGCTGAAGACGTCATCCGCGCCGAAGTCGAGGCGGCGGTGGGCTGGCAGGAGATGCCGGCGGAGATCCTGCCCCGCCCCGACGTCCCGGACCTCAGCAAGTACGTGGTGGCGGAGACCGAGGGCGAGTACGTGGGCCTGGTCCGGCTGGCGGCGGTGCCGCGGCAGCCGCGGATCGGGCTGATCGCGGTGCGCGCGGACCGGCAGCGGCGCGGGATCGGCCGCGCGTTGCTGGTGCACGTGCTGAACGCGTTGCACCACAAGGGAATCCCGGCGGCCTCGGCCGAGGTGAACGAAGCGAACCCGGCGGCGGTGGCGCTCTTCGAGGGCGCCGGTGCCCGCCGGGTCGGCAGCAACCTCGAGCTGGTGTTGCGCTGATGGCCGGGATCGAGATCGAAGGCACGGTCGTCGAGTGCCTGCGGAACGCGACGTTCCGGGTCGAGCTGGCGAACGGGCACAAGGTGCTCGCGCACATCAGCGGGAAGATCCGGAAGAACTTCATCAAGATCCTGCCGTTCGACCGGGTCCTGGTGGAGCTGAGCCCCTACGACCTGAACCGCGGGCGGATCCTGTTCCGCTACCGGACCTAGTACGCGGCCGTCGCCGGGTCCCCGCGCCCGGCGACGGCCTTCCCCGAGGAGCTTCCTTGACCGTGGAGACGAACCCGGCCATCGACACCGCGCTGGTGCGGCGGCTGGTCGACACCCAGTTCCCGCAGTGGGCCGGGCTGCCGCTGGCCCGGTTCACGCCGGCCGGCTCGGATCACGTGATCCACCGGCTGGGCACGGAGCTGTCGGTCCGGCTGCCCCGCCACGCCGGTGCGATCGCGCAGGCGGAGAAGGAGGCCGAATGGCTGCCGCGGCTGGCGCCGCACCTGCCGCTGGCCGTCCCCGAACCGGTCGCGGTGGGCCGGCCGGGCTTCGGCTATCCGTGGCCGTGGGCGGTGTCGCGCTGGCTGGACGGCGAGGTGGCCACCGTCGAAGCCCTGTCTGGATCGCACGAGGCCGCCGCCGAGCTGGCCGGTTTCCTCAGGGCCCTGAACCGGTTCGACGGCCGGACCGCGAACGTCGCCGGCCGTCCGCTGGTCATCCGGGACACCGCGACCCGGGCCGCCATCGCCCAGGTCGGCGGTGCGTTCGGCACCGCGGCGCTGACCGGGCTGTGGGACGCCGCCCTCGCGGCCCCCGCGTGGGCCGGTCCTCCGGTCTGGTGCCACGGCGACTTCCACACGGGCAACCTGCTGACGACCGGCGGCAGGCTCAGCGCGGTCATCGACTTCGGCGAGCTCGGCGCGGGCGACCCGGCGTGCGACCTGATGATCGCCTTCACACTCATGTCGGCGGAAACCCGGGCGACGTTCCGCGCCGCCCTCGACGTCGACGAGGCCACCTGGACGCGCGGCCGCGGCTGGGCGCTGGCGACCGGGTTGACCGCCTACGTGCACTACGCCGCCGTCGACCCGCGGGTCGCGGCGCAGACGACCCGCCAGATCACCGAGGCCCTCACCGGGTGAGGGTCAGTACTCCTTCTTGACGACGAAGTAGGAGCCGCGGATGGTGCCGGCCAGCTTCGACTTCTGGCGGGCGAACTTGAACGACGACAGCTCCTCGGGGACCTCCATCCGGTCGGAGAGCTTGAACCCGACCGCTCGCTTCCCGCCGTCGTCCACGGTGTACAGCACGTTGACCGACAGGCCGTTCTCGTAGAAGACGTAGGCCCACCGGATGTTCTCGACCTGGAACGCGGTCGCCTCGAGCGGGCGCGAGGCGATGACGATGCCGCGTTCCTCCTCGAGGATGCGGTGCACCCAGTCGACGGTGGACCGGGCGTCGCTCGCGGGTTCGACGGTGAAGACGTGGCCGTACTTGTTCTTGAAGTACCGGGCCTCGTTCGCCCGCAGCCCGGCCAGCGCGTCCGCCACCGGGGACGACTCCAGGCCGTCCGTCGATACGGTGTCGAAGTCCACGGTGTGGGGCATGGCTGTCCTCCGCTGTGTCCGGGTCCGGCCCAGCGTAGGTCCTCCCCGGAAAAAAGTCCGGGAGGAGTGTCGGATCGCGGCGGCGGCGTTCGTGGTCAGGGTGAAGCAGGCACCAGGGAAGGATTCTGTATGCAGTATCTCGTCTCCGTCATCGACGACAAGGAAAACCCCGGCCGCACGGACCGGCAGCCGGCCATCAGCGAGTTCAACGACCGGCTGATCGCCGAGGGCTACTGGGTCTTCGCGGGCGGCCTCGCGGACACCGACGCGGCCACGGTCGTCGACAACCGGGGTGAGCAGGCGGTGCTGACCGACGGGCCGTTCGTGGAGTCGAAGGAGTACCTCGCCGGCGTCTGGGTGTGGGAGGCGCCCGACCTGGACGTGGTGCTCAAGCTCGCCGCCGAGGCGTCGAAGGCCTGCGACCGGAAGATCGAGGTGCGACCGTTCCGGTGAACGACGTCGAAGAGGCGGTGACCCGGGTCCACCGCGCGGAATGGGCCCGGGTGGTTGCCACCCTGACCAGGAGGTTCGGCGACCTCGACATCGCCGAAGAGGCGGCCGCCGAGGCGTTCGCGACCGCCGTCGAGCGCTGGCCCGCCGACGGCGTGCCCCCGAACCCCGGCGCCTGGCTGACCACCACCGCCGTCCGGAAGGCCATCGACCGGATCCGGCGCGAGAACAAGCGCGACGACAAGCACAAGGAGGCTCTGATGGTGCACGACGACGCTCCGCCGGAGCCGGACGGTGCCATCGACGACGACCGGCTGCGGCTGATCTTCACGTGCTGCCACCCGGCGCTGGCGGCGCCCGCCCGCGTGGCCTTGACGCTGCGCCTGGTCGGCGGGCTGACCGTGCCCGAGATCGCCCGCGCGTTCCTGGTCAAGGAGACCGCCCTGGAGCAGCGGATCACCCGCGCGAAGGCCAAGATCAAGGCGGCGCGCATCCCGTACCGCGTGCCGTCCGCCGAGGACCTCCCGGCACGCGTGGCCGGCGTGCTCACCGTCCTCTTCCTCGTCTTCAACGAGGGTTACCTGGCGACCGGACCCGGCACGGACCCGATCCGGCACGAGCTGACCGCCGAGGCGATCCGGCTCACCCGGCTGATCCACGCGCTCCTCCCGGACGACGGCGAGGTGACCGGGCTGCTGGCGCTGATGCTGCTGATCGAAGCCCGCCGCCCGGCCCGGGTTTCGGCGGGCGAGCTGGTCGCGCTCGACGAACAGGACCGCGCGACCTGGGACGCGGCGCTGATCGCCGAGGGCCACCGGCTGGTGCGCGAGCGCCTCGCCACGGGGGTGGCGCCGGGCCGCTACCAGCTCCTCGCGGCGATCAACGCCGTGCACACCTCCGCCCGCGACATCCGCGACACGGACTGGTCGCAGATCGTCGCCCTCTACGACCAGCTGGCCCGCGTCGACGCCTCGCCGGTCGTCCTCCTCAACCGGGCGATCGCGGTCGCCGAGCTCGACGGCCCGGAGGTGGCACTGGCGGCGGTCGACCGGCTCGACGACCGGCTTGCGGGTTATCACGCCTACCACGTGACCCGCGCCGATCTGCTGAGGAGGCTGGGCCGCGGCGGGGAAGCGCGTGCGGCCTACGACGAAGCCATCGAGCTGGCGGGCAACACGGCCGAGACCGCGTACCTGGTCCGCCGCCGGGACCAGCTGGGGTAGCCGGAGTTGTCAGTCGTGACAACTCCCGCTGGGGTGCCGGGCTCCGGTTCTCGCGGAGCGACATAGCCGGAAGCTCGTCCCGCGCCCGACACTCGCCGTTCGGCTGTCGGAACGGGAGGGAGTCCCACCATGGCTCGAAACCGGCGAAGCAGGGTCCTCGCCGCGACCGCGATCGTCTGGCTCGCCGCGGCCGGCGCCGTCGTGCCCGCGGAGGCGGCGGCCTCCGCCGACCCGAACCTGGTCGCGGCCGTGCAGCGCGACCTGCACCTGGGTGCCGCGCAAGCGAACGACCTCCTGGCCAGGGAAGCGGCCGCCGGGCGAACCGAACGCGACCTCCGGGCCGCGCTGGGCACCCGGTTCGGCGGTGCCTGGCTGACGCCCGGCGCGGCCGGCCTGGTGGTGGCCGTCACCGATCCGGCCGAGGCGGGCCGGGTGCGGGCCGCCGGCGCCGAACCGAAGGTCGTCCGCCGCAGCGAGCGCGACCTCACCGCGGTCAAGTCCACATTGGACAGGACGGCGCGGCCGCCGTCCACCGCGGTGTCCGGCTGGTACGTCGACCCGGCCGCGAACACCGTGGTGGTCCAAGCCCAGCCGGCCGCCGTCGACGCCGCCGGTGCGTTCGTCAAGGCCAGTGGCGTCGACCCGGCCGCGGTGCGGATCAGCGTCTCGGCCGGCACCCCGAGAACTGTGGAGGACCGGGTGCCGCTCGGCATCTACGGCGGGGACCTGCTGCGGGTTCCGCTCGGCCGCTGCTCCCTCGGCTTCACCGTGCTGAGCTACGTCCAGCACTTCGTCGGCTGGGCCACGGCGGGCCACTGCGGCCAGGCCGGCGACGCGGCCACCCCGGGCTTCGACGTCGGCGCCACCGGGACCTTCCGCGGCTCGGTGTTCCCCGGCAACGACTACGCCTGGGTCAGCCACGACAACTACGACTTCGACTCCGGCCCGTTCGGGATGCCCCAGGTCTACGACTACCAGGGCGGCGGCGTCCGCGTCGAAGGGCTGCAGGAAGCACCGGTCGGGGCGTCGATCTGCCGCTCCGGCATCACCAGCGGCTGGCGCTGCGGCACGGTCCAGGCCAAGAACGAGACCGTCAACTACGCGGAAGGCACGGTGTCCGGCCTGACCAGGACCAGCGCGTGTGCCGAACCGGGTGACTCGGGCGGTCCGTACCTGTCCGGCGGCCAGGCGCAAGGTGTCACGTCCGGCGGGATCGGCGGCTGCACGTTCGGCGGGACGACGTTCTTCCAGCCGATCAACCCGATCCTGCGCGCGTTCCAGCTCAAGCTGATGAGCGTCAACGGCGCACTCGATCCGCTGCCGTGAGCAGCGCCCCGGTCCGATCCGGGGCCGGGACGTGTCACGGACGTGATCACCGCCCCGCAGGCTGTACCAGATGCGAACTGGGGTCCTTCCGCGCTGGGCGGCGCATCCGCTGACCGTCGGCGCCACGGCGGTGCTGCTGCTCAACGACCACGTGCTCAAACCGGCCTGGCCGGGGCTCGTCACCGGCAAGCTCAGCGACGTGGCCGGGCTGGTGGCGGCACCGCCGCTGCTCGGCCTGCTGCTCGGCCTGTTCCTCGCCGGCCGGGCCGCCGCGGCGGCGGCGGTGCTGGCGGCCGGTGCCGGGTTCGCCATGGTCAAGCTGACGGCCTGGGGCGCGGGCGTCGCTTCGGCGGCGTGGTCGGTCGTCAACGGGCCCTCGGTGATCCTGGCCGATCCGACCGACCTGGTGGCGGTGCCCGCGCTGGGGCTTTCCTGGTGGGCCTACCGGCGGGTGACGGGGGCCTCGCCGCTGCCGGACGGCCTGGCGTTCCGGGTCCGGGTGGTGGTCGCGGTGCCGGTCACGGTGCTGGCCGTCACCGCGACGTCGGCGCCCGCCGACACCACGCAGGCGGTCGAGTCCGTGAAGAGCGAGGGCTCGCAGGTGGTGATCGAGGCGGCCGACGCGATCTACAGCTCCGCCTCGGGTGTCGACGGCTGGAAGTACGTTTCGCGGGTGCCGCACCCGTCGGACTTCTCGGCGTCGCCGCCGACGCGGCAGACCGAAGCCTGCGTGCCCGACGTGGCCGCACACTGCTACCGGGTGCGCGGGACCGCCGATCTCGACGGGAACGGGCAGCTGCCCAGCGGCGGCCGCCAGCCCGGCGTCGACGAGACGACCGATGCCGGCCGGACCTGGCACACCGCGTGGGAGCTGCCCGCGGCCCGGTGGGAGTTCGTCTTCCGCCAGCACCCGTTTCCGGCCGGGGTGGTCAGGCTGGCCAAAGTGGGCAGCAGCGAGGTCGCCGTCCGCGCCGTCCCGGGTGGACACGAGGTGTTCGTGGCCAACGGCGTGGAAGGGGTACTGGTCCGCGGCGTCGACGGGGCCTGGAGCCGGCTTCCGGTCGTGGTGCCCGAAACCCGGCTCGATATCCGGCCGGCGCCGCTCACCGGCTTCGGCCGCGTGATCGGGGACGGCCTCCTGGACGCCGGGTTGCTCGCCGTGCTGGCCCTGCTGGTCGGCACGACGGTGGCGGCCGGCCGGGTGCGCGCCCGGCTCGGCCGCGGGCTCACCGCCGTGGTGCCGCTCGTCCTGCTGGTGGTGCTGGGCCTGCCGGTCCTCGGCGGGGTGGCGTTCTTCAGCTCGAATTCCGGGCTGTCGACGGGGGTCTGGCTGGTGACCGCGCTGTGCTTCGTCGGCGTCGGCGCCGGTCTCACCCTCGCGCAGCCGCTGCTGCACCGGCCGCGCATGACGGCGGTCGTCGCGGCCGCCGTGCTGACCGGGCTGGCCTACACCGGCCCGTTCCTGGGCTGGACACTCGGCCACCCGCAGGAGCTCGGCTCGGCCACCGGCCTGGGCCCAATCCTCGCCGCGGCGTGCCTGCCGCTGATCTTCGCGGCCGGCTGGTGGGCCGGCGCCCGCGATCCGGCGCCGTCGCCGGTCGAGGTGGATCCGCCGTGGCCGCGCTTGCCGCCCGGGCCGCCTTGGCCGGTGGATCCACCCGGCCCGACACAAGGGTCCTAGTCGAGTAATGCGTGACTCGGTTGGGTCGGGCGAAGCCCAGAAATCATGGAGCTGGGTGGTCATCCCGTCGCCTGAGGCCGTCAAATCACTTTGAGCCGGGCCCGCAACCCACAGACCAACGCGACCAGACGACGCAAGCTTGCGGGCCCGGCTCAAAGTGATAGGCCTCGATCAGGCGACGGGATGACCACCCAGCGGCCCACCCCCAGAAGGCGAGGTGGCAGCGGTAGATGTGGTCATCCCGGAGCCTGCCCGTCCGGCCAATACCGCTAAGTTAGTGGGCGGGGTCGAGGAGCTTTATGCGTGCCAGTTCGGTGTATGTCGTGGTGTGATGGTGTG
>NZ_JBSGBQ010000029.1:0-119571 GCF_053601335.1 Amycolatopsis sp. NPDC004747
GGCGTGACCGGCCCCCGCGGGACTCGCACCACCCACGCCGGGGGGTGGGGTGTGGGGGGGGTGGCGGATCCAACCCGCCTCACCACTCACGAGGGGTCAGCGCTTGAGGCCGGGCGGCGTGGCGCGCTCGGTCACGGTGACCGCGCGGCCGAGCAGGTCGGTCACCGGGATCTGCTTGCCCGCCAGGAGGAACCCGGCCGTGGCCAGCAGCACCCACGGGACCGGGCCGCGGGCGATGCCGTCCGAGAGCGGGGCGAACCCGTGCGCCGCCAGGCCGAGCAGGCCGCCCGAGGCCATCAGCCCGGCCGCGACCAGCTGCGGCGTCCGGGCGGTGAGCGCGCCGGTGTCGCGCTGCAGTTCGAAGTGCGCGAACAGCCGCAGCAGGCCGAGCAGCACCGTCCCGCACGCCGCGAACCACGCCGGCGCCATGATCAGCCAGAAGACCGTGCCCGGCGCCGGGGTCCGGTAGCCGAGGCCGTACACCGTCACGCCCGCGACCACGACCAGCGCCGGCATGTGCCAGAGGTAGACGCTCATGAACCGGGCGCCCAGCCAGCCGAGGGCGTTGCCGACACCGGGACGCGCCGCGAGGGCGTTGAGCTGCGGGCGGAAGGCGAGCAGCAGGCCGATCTGGCCGACGGCGAGGAAGGCGAGCAGCACGGTCGGCGGGCTCATGTTCGACACCGGCGCGCCCGGCATGCCGATCATGCTGGCCGGGTACGGTCCGAACGCGACCATCGCCGCGGTGACGCCGAACCCGGCCGCGGACAACGCCAGCGCGCCGCGGCGGGTCAGCTCGCCGAGGCGGCCTTCGACGTAGTGGAAGCCGAGCTGGTGCACGGCGACCCAGACGAAGATCGCGTTGGCGTAACCGAGGTAGCCGAAGTCGTTGAAGCGCGCGACGTCGACGAGGATGCCCGCCGCCCCCATGACGAGCGGCACCTTCAGGCCCCAGCGCCGGTGCGCGGCCACCATGAGCGGCGTGAGCAGCACGACGAGCACGTACACCGCGAGGAACCACAGCAGCTGCGCGGCGATCGCGCTGCCGACCTGCAGCGGCTGCGGCGGGACGCCGAGGCCGCGCAGGAAGTCCGGCACGATCAGCCAGACCGCCAGCAGCGGCAGCACCGGCGCCATCAGGCGCTTGATGCGCCCGGCGAGCCACAGCCGCGTGGAGGCCGCGCGGCGGAAGGAGATCAGGTTGGCCGCACCGCCGGCGAAGAAGACGAGGGGCATGACCTGGCTGAGCCAGGTGACGACCCACCAGCCCGGCGTGGCCAGTGCGTTGCCGGTGGCGAGGTGCCCGTCGGAGTAGGAGAGCACCGGCATGATCCAGTGCTGGGCGATGACGGCGAGGATGGCCCCCGCCCGGACGACGTCGAGGAACCTGTCCCGGCTCGTGTGCATGCTGTTCAGCCTGGCCGGTTCGACCGGGGAAGACAGCGGTGCTGACCGGCCTGTTCGGGGTCCTGTTCACCCCCGCCCGACCCGGGGGTTTCCCCTACCTCAGGCCGTCCGGCTCGGGTTCGTGCTGCGCGGCGGCGAGGCGGTACTCCCAGCCGTGCTCGGTGAGGCCGAGTTCGTAGCGGGTCTCGATCTTCGGGCCACCGTGCAGGTGGATGTGCCGGATCACGGTGCCGGGGATGGGCTCGGCGTCCCCGAGCTCCTGGACGCGGCCGTCGAGCGGGCCGCCGAAGAAGCGGACGCAGCGGGTGTCGTCGGACATCTGCGCGCTCCTCTCGCCGACGGGTCCGCTCATCGTAGGTGAGCGATCACCCGGGTGCCGCCCGCGGAACGGGTGACCCCTTGTCGACCCTACGGCAGTTCCGGTCACCCTCCGTCGATCACCGGCCCAGGTACGTCAACACCGCACGGACGCGGCGGTGTTCCTCCGCGCTGGCTTCGAGCCCGAGCTTCGAGAAGATGTTGCCGATGTGCTTTTCGACCGCGCCGTGCGAAACGACCAGCGAGTTCGCGATCGCGGTGTTCGACAGGCCCTGCGCCATCAGGCCGAGGACCTCGGACTCGCGGGCCGTCAGCGCGTCCAGGGGGTTGCGGCGGCCGCGGGCCATCAGCTGGGCGATCACGTCCGGGTCGATCGCCGTGCCGCCGCCCGCGACGCGGCGGACCGCGTCCAGGAAGTCCGCGACGTCGGCGACGCGCTCCTTCAGCAGGTAGCCCACCCCGCCGGCGCCGCCCGAGAGCAGCTCCACCGCGTACGACTCCTCGACGTACTGCGATAGCACCAGCACCGGCAGCCCGGGAACCTCCTTGCGCGCCGCCAGCGCCGCCCGCAGGCCCTCGTCGGTGAACGTCGGCGGCATCCGGACGTCGACGATCGCCAGGTCAGGACGGTGTTCCTTGACGGCGCCGAGGAGGTCGTCCCCGTTGTCGACGGCCGCGGCCGTCTCGATGCCCTCGTCGGCGAGCAGGCGGGTCACCCCGGCCCGCAGCAGCACGGCGTCCTCGGCGATGACTACCCGCATCCGGCCCCCAAGCTCGTGGATGAACGGGAGCCAGCTTATTCACCATTGGCAGGGGAGGTCAGCCCGGATCACGGTCGGCCCGCCGACGGGGCTGACCACGGTGATCACGCCGTCGATCGTCGCGGCGCGGTCGGCCAGGCCGGCCAGCCCGCCGCCGGGACGCACTTCCGCGCCGCCGTGACCGTTGTCGGTGATCTCGACGACGACGTGGTCGTCGGTCCGCCACACCTTCACGCCGGCTTCGGTCGCTCCGGAGTGCTTCGCGATGTTCGTCAGCGTCTCGCCGACGATGAAGTACGCCGTCGTCTCCACCGCGGCCGGCGGACGCGGCTCGACGGCCACCGACACGTCCACCGGGATCGGCGACTTCGCCGCCTGCGCCGACAACGCCGCGTCCAGCCCCCGGTCCCCGAGCACGGCCGGGTAGATGCCGCGCGCCAGGTCCCGCAGCTCCGACACCGCGAGCTTCGCGTCCGTGTGCGCCTCGTCGATCAGGTCCCGCACCGCCTGCGGGTCCTGGTCGAACTTCGACTTCGCGCGCCCCAGGCTCATCGCGACGGCCACCAGCCGCTGCTGCGCGCCGTCGTGCAGGTCACGCTCGATGCGGCGGCGTTCGGCCTCGGCCGCGTCGACCCCGCGGGCCCGCGAAGCCTGCAGCCGCTCGGCCTTCTGCTCCAGCCGCTTCGTGCGGTCCGGCCCCAGCAGCGCCAGCGCCAGCTCACCGTGCAGCCAGCCCAGCCACGGCGTCACCCAGATCGCCATCGGGAGCAGCACGATCGACGCCAGCGCGATCGCGAGCTCCGCGCACGCCAGCGGGAAGGCGGCCATCAGGTACGCCAGGTCACGCCACGTCGTCGCGTCGCTCAGCCGGACCATCCACCGCCGCAGCAGCGGCTGGCCCTCTTCGTACGGCCGCCGCTGCACCGGGGGCAACGGCACCCGCAGCATCGTCCCCAGCCAGCTCCGTTCGCGGTCGCCGGACCAGCGCACGAAGCTCGTCGTCGCCAGCAGGATCGGGAACCCGACCCAGATCACCGCCGTCGAGACACCCACCGCGATGCCGACCACGATCAACACGAACTGCAGGAGCCGGAAGACGAAGCTGACGATCATGTAGACGATCGTGCGAGCCGGGTGCGGCCGCGGGTGTTCCGGCTGTTGCGCCTCGCTCATCCCGCCACCAGGTTCTTCTCTTCCACGTCTTCCCACCAGCGCTCCATCCGGCGGCGCTGCGCCACCGTCGGCCCCAGCAGCGCGTTCGCCAGCCGGGCGTGCGTGCCCGCCAGCGCCTTGGTCAGCGCCACCGACAACGCGACGAACAACACCCCGAGCGCTGCCCACGGTAGCGCCTCCACCGTGGAGTCCACGGTCAGCCACGGCACGTCCCAGGCCGGGAATCGGTACTCGCCACCCGGCAGCCACCGGAAGTAGACGGGCAGGCCGGCGAGCGCCAGGCTGGTCGCCCAGAACGTCGTCACGAGCACGAACTCGACCAGGCCCACCGGGAACAGCAGCGCGAAGTAGGCCAGGTCCCGCCAGGTCGAGGGGTCCTTCAACCGCCCCTTCCACCGCGCGGCCTGCTTGCCGGCGGGCAACGGCAGGTAGGGCAGGTCGATGTAGCGGTCCAGCAGCGCGTAGACCCGCGCCCGCTCCAGCCGCGCGGCCCCCCGCACCCCGAGCACGACCAGAGCGAGCAGCCCCACCCCGACCCAGACCACGGCGGTCCCCGCGCCGGCCGAGACGAAAGCCGTCAGGAACCCGAACGCCAGCACTCCCAACGGCAGGTTCATCAGCAGGAACACCACCGAACCACCGAACGGCGGATCCCGCCTCTCGCTCACCATGACCGCGCTCCCTTCATCCCACGACGCCTGATCAGCTTCGCGGTCCGGCCCGCGCGGCGACATGGTGTGAGCGGGCATCCCGGCGGTAGGGCTGGCCCCACCCCACCCGGACTAAAGCGGTGGCGCCGGGCGTTATGATGAGCAGGTTGTGATCCCGACAAGGGGGTGAACGGTTTCGACTTTGGACGTTGAGTCAGGGGAAGCGTGCCGGTGCAGGCGAGAGACCACCGTAAGCGTCATCGCAAACCAATAAGCGCCGACTCCAGTCAGCGCGAGTACGCCCTCGCCGCCTGAGCGAGTGCGTCTCTGTCGGCCCGGGTTCGCCTCCGGCCCGGGTACCGGCATCAGCTAGGAGGCTCAGCGGCTGTCCCGGCCACGGGGAACAGTCGTGAAGCAAACAGTGGCTGGGCTCGTCACCTCAGCTTGTTCGCGTGACTGAGGGAGCCAAGCAGAGACGTAGCGGACTGCGCACGGAGAAGCCCTGTCGAGACGCCAGAGGACCCGGGTTCAATTCCCGGCACCTCCACTCGTTCGTAGGTGAGCCCTGTTTGCGGAAGGCGCAAACAGGGCTCACTTCGTTGTGTTCCTTGGGGGTCGAACCCCCAAACCCCCGCCAGGGGGCTCCGCCCCCTGGACCCCCGGAGGGGTCCGGCAAGTGTGAACCTCACCGGCGTGACCCGGCACGCAACCGGCGTCCGCCCAGACCTCCCCGCAACCCCGATCCGAAGCCCCGACACGGCCGGTGGTGCCGGGTCAAGGCACGCTTTCCCGCCTTGACGCGGTACCACCGGCCGTCGTCACAATCGGGGCATCGGGGTGGCGGGACAACCGAGCTTCGCAGCGTTGCCTGCACGAACGTGCCGAGGGCCCTCGCTTTCTCCGGCAGAGTCTTTGGGTCGGGCGGGGAACCACCGTGGGTGTTTTGGGGCTGTGGTGGGGGCCACTTGTGGGTGAAATTTGCGTGAGTGTCATGCTGGGGGCCCGACCATGGCCCCGCACCCGTGGGGCCGGAAGTAGGTGGCCAGATGACCTGGGCCCGGCAAAGCGGCAGCTCTCTTGCCCACGACGAGGACAGCCGGATGGGGGTTATCCGAGCCGAAGAGGCCGTTCGGCTCGCCGAGCAGAACGATCGGGCCGTGATCACCGTGGCCGGGCACTCCTCCGACTCGCGGGAGTGCGCCGAACTGCTCGCCATGCTCGGGCTCGACGCCGGGATGCGGCACCGGACCGCCTGATCACACCAGGTCCGCCACGTGGACCACCTTGTTCCGGCCCGTTGCCTTCGCGTGGTACAGCGCCGTGTCCGCGGCGTCCAGCAGGCGCTGCAGTGACGTACCCGCCGACGGGTACACCGCGATGCCGATCGAGACCGTCAGGCCGGCGATCGACAACTGGCCCGCCGGGACCTTCAGCGCGCTGACCGCCCGGCGGATGCGCTCCGCCACCGCGCCGATGTCCGGCTGGGTGATCCCGGGCAGCAGCACCACGAACTCCTCGCCCCCGAAGCGGCCCACCGCGTCCCCCCGGCCGCGGACCGCCGAAATGATCGACTGGGCCACCGCCTTCAGGACCGCGTCGCCGGCGAGGTGGCCGTAGGTGTCGTTCACCTGCTTGAAGTGGTCCAGATCCAGCATCAACAGCCCGAACGTGCCGCGCTGGCGGGCGGTGGCCGCCAGGGTCCGCTCGGCCAGCGCGTGCCAGCCGCTCGTGTTGTACAACCCCGTCTTCTCGTCGCGGTGGGCCGCCACCTCCAGCTGCTTCACCAGCACCGTCCGGTGCAGCAGCAGCAACGGCGGGAACACCAGCACCACCAGACCCGGCAACGTCGCCAGCGCCACCGCGTTCAACGCACCCAGGCACAGCGTCGCCGCCTCGAGGCCGTTGTCCGCCCACGTGCCGAACAGCGCCTCCGGCGTCCGGCCGACTTCGCGGCGCGCCGGGAGCACCAAGAGGGCGTTCACCACGAAGAACGTCACGCCCGCGGCCGCGATCGCCGCCGTCCCCGCCCAGCTGTGCGCCATCGCCGAGCGGACGTCGGGGAAGCCCGAAACCCGCAGCACCGACTGGGCCGCGTAGCAGGAGAGCACGATGATCGCCGCGTTGCTGACCGTCCGGGAGGCCGGGACCCGCTGCAGGCGGTACCAGCTGCGGACCGCCAGGTGCGCGTACAGCCCGCCGACCAGGACGGCCAGCAGGAGCGGCGGCAGCAGGAGCACGCCGGCGAACGTCCAGACCGACGTCATGTTGATGTGCGGTGTCCCCGACACGCGACGGCGGATCCGCTCCACGCGCCGTCCCGTCTCCGACTGCAGCACCCCGAGGACCAGCAGCACCACCAGGATCGCCGCGGTCCGGCGGTCCACCTCGACCGGGGACGGCCGCAGCGTCAGCACCACCGCCACCGCCTCGCTCACCAGGCAGTAGGCGACCACCCGCGGGCCCTGGCGCCACAGCACCCAGCGTCGCGGTGCCACGAGGACGTCACGAAAACGCGGCCCGGAGCGCGGAAACCCGCCCCCGGTCCGCATACTCATGGTGTCCGGCCGGTGACGGAACCGGTGCGGCCCGAGGTCGCGAAGGGAGGCGCACCATGTGCGGACGCGACAACTGAGGTCATCGCTCCTCCACCCCGACCCGGCGCCACGCCCTCGCGATCGGCACGGCCAGCGCGGCACCCGCCGCCCCGGCCACGGCGATGGTGTGCGCCGGGCCCAGCGCGTCGGCCAGCCCGCCCGCCGCGGCCGCACCGACGCCCTGCACGGTGATCAGGCCCGCCGAGTTCACCCCGGCGGCCTGCGCGCGGTGCGCGTCGGGCACCCGCCGCATGAACGAGACCGTGCCCTGGATGTTGTAGCCCGTCGCCAGCAGCCCGGACACGGCGAGCAGCGCCACTGAAGCCACCAGGCCCGGCCGGAAGACGAACACCACCAGCGGCAGCCCCGCCGCGATCCCCAGCCAGCCCAGCACGCGGACCTGCACGGGCTCCGGGATCCACTTCCCGAACACGACGCCGCCGAGCACGCTGCCCGCGGGGTCCGCCGCCATCAGCAGCCCGACCAGCGTGGCGCCCGCGCCGATCCCCGCCGCGTACGGCGCGGCCAGCGCCTCCGGGACGACGTAGAACCCGGCCAGCCAGTTGAGCGCGACCAGCGTCCGCAGCGCCGGGTCGCGCCAGATCAGCCGGATGCCGGCGCCGGTCGTCGACAGCCACGCGGGCCGCACCGCCTGTGCGACCGCCGCCCGCCGCCGGACGCCGGTGACCAGGAACACCGCCGAAAGCAGGAAGGTCGCCGCGTCCAGGGCCAGCGCCGCCGACGGGGTGAACGCGGCGATCAGCGCCCCGCCGCCGGCGAACCCGGCCAGCTGCGCGCCCTGCATCGTCACGTTCCGCAGGGCCATCCCGACGAGGTACCGCTCGCCGTCCAGGACCGTCGGCAGCAGTGCCTGCTGGGCCGCCTTGAACGGCCCGCCCAGCGTCGTCATCACCGCGACCAGCACGCACAGCACCCACAGCGGGACGCCGGGGACCGCGATGACCGCCACCAGCGCGGCCCGCGCCAGGTCGGCCGCGACCATCACGTCCCGCCGCGGCCACCGGTCGCCCGCACCGGCCAGCAGGATGCCGCCGAGCAGGGAGGGGACGTACGTCAGGGCGTAGGTGAGGCCGGTCAGGGCGGCCGACGACGTGCGCTGGAAGACGAGGACGGCGAGCGCGACCCTGGCGAGCTGGTCACCGCAGATCGACAGCAGCTCGGCGGTCCACATCGCCCGGAATTCGGCGACGGCGAGCACCGCGCCGAAACCGGCCTTCTTCACGCGTGCGTCGTCCATCGGTGCCCCTCGAAACCGCTGTTCAGTCAAGGTAATCACCCACCGGAGTGGAATCGAGCCGTTCGGTGACAGTTGCCCCGTTCGCAGCAGCGCCGGCGCCCGGACGGCCCGCGACGGCCGTCAGGCCGGGTGGCCGCCGATGCGGGTGGTCAGCTCGGCCGCCGTCGCCGCCACCTCCGCCGCGAGGTCCGGCCACGTCTCCGCGCACGGTTCCGCCGCGCAGTGGTGGCGCAGGGTGACGCTGATCGCGGCCAGCGGGCGGGCGCCGTGGTCGAAGACCGGGCAGGCCACCGACGCGAAGCCGGCGGTGACGTGGCCGTCCTCGACCGACCAGCCGAGCCGGCGTTCCGCGGTGAGGGTGCGGCGCAGCTCGGCCAGCGTGCGCGGGCCGCGGCCGGTGCGGAGCACGAACGCCGACGGCGCCGGGAACAGGGCCCGGACGTGGGCGGAGGGCAGGTGTCGCAGGATCGCCCGGCCGGACGCGGTCAGCTGGCCCGGCAGCCGGACGCCGACCTCCGTCACCAGCGTCTCGGGCCGGGCCGGGCGTTCCTTGATCAGGTACAGCGACTCGTTGCCGTGCAGGACGCCGAGGTGGGCGGTGTGCCCGACGCGGTCGACGAGCTTGCGCAGCAACGGCCCGGCCAGGCGCTCGAGCGGGTCGTGGCGCAGGTAGGCCGAGCCCAGCTCGAAGGCGGCGATGCCCAGGCCGTAGCGGCGCTCGGCGGGCAGGTGCACGACGAAACCGGCCGCTTCGAGCTCGTTGAGCAGGTGGTAGGTGGTCGAGCGGGGGAGCCCCGCCTCCCGGGCGATGGCCGCCGCGGTGACCGGGCCGGGGCGGGTCGCCAGCAGGCTCAGCACCGCCAGGCCGCGGCGCAGCGCCGGCACCTCACTGCTGTCACCCACCGCACCTCCCGTCCGCTTGCGGCCAGGGTAGCCCCAGCGTCTGGGATCCCAGACAGAACCACCCGTTGAGGCATCCCACCAGCGGGAAGGACGATGTCCAATGGGCCCATGCCGGAAAAAGTGCTCCTGGGCCCGGAGCCCCTGACCGCCGCCCAGGTCGTCGACGTCGTCCGCGGGTACGCGCCCGTCGGGCTCACGGACGCCGCCGAGAAGAACCTCGCCGCGACCCGCCAGCACATCGAGAACCTCGCGCACGCCGTCACGCCCACCTACGGCGTCTCGACCGGCTTCGGTGCGCTCGCCACCCGGCACATCCCGGTCGAGAGCCGGACCGCGCTGCAGCGCAGCCTGATCCGCTCGCACGCCGCCGGCGCCGGGCCCGCCGTCGAGCCCGAGGTCGTCCGCGCGCTGATGCTGCTGCGGCTGCGCACCCTCGCCAGCGGCTACACCGGCGTCCGGCCGGGCACTGCGCAAACGCTTGCGGCCCTGCTCAACGCCGACATCACGCCGATCGTCCACGAATACGGCTCGCTCGGTTGCTCCGGTGACCTCGCGCCGCTGGCCGCCGTCGCGCTCGCGCTCATGGGCGAAGGCGAAGTGATCCACGCGGGCCAGCTGAAGCCCGCGGCGGAAGCGCTGAAGCACGCCGGGATCGAGCCGGTCGTCCTCGCCGAGAAGGAAGGCCTCGCGCTCACCAACGGCACCGACGGCATGCTCGGCATGCTCCTGCTCGCCGCCGCCGACCTGCACCGGCTCTTCGACATCGCGGACCTCACCGCCGCGATGAGCGTCGAGGCCCTGCTCGGCACCGACCGCGCGTTCGCCGCCGACCTCCAGGCCCTGCGCCCCCACCCCGGGCAGGCCACGTCCGCGGGCCGGATGTGGCAGGCGCTGCAGGGCTCGCAGATCGTCGAAAGCCACCGCGGCCCGGACTGCAACCGCGTCCAGGACGCCTACTCGCTGCGCTGCGCCCCGCAGGTCCACGGCGCCGCGCGCGACAGCCTCGCCCACGCCGAGCTCGTCGGCGAACGCGAGCTGATGTCCGCTGTGGACAACCCAGTCGTTCTCGCCGACGGCCGGGTGGAGTCCAACGGGAACTTCCACGGCGCGCCCGTCGCCTACGTGCTGGACTTCCTGGCCATCCCGATCGCCGACGTCGCCAGCATCGCCGAGCGGCGCACCGACCGGATGCTGGACAAGGCGCGGTCGCACGGCCTGCCGCCGTTCCTCGCCGACGACCCCGGCGTCGACTCCGGCCACATGATCGCCCAGTACACCCAGGCCGCCGTGGTCAGCGAGCTCAAGCGGCTCGCCGTACCGGCGTCGGTCGACTCCATCCCGAGCAGCGCCATGCAGGAGGACCACGTCTCGATGGGCTGGTCGGCCGCGCGGAAGCTGCGCAAGGCCGTCGACGGACTGACCACCGTCCTGGCCATCGAGCTGCTGACGGCGGCCCGGGCGCTGGACTTCCGGGCGCCGCTCGAGCCGTCGCCGGTCACCGGCCGCGTCCGGGACCTGTTGCGCACCAAGGTGAACGGCCCCGGTCCGGACCGCCACCTGGCGCCCGAGATCGCGGCCGCCGAAGAACTCGTCCGCTCCGGCGCCGTCCTCGACGCCGCCCGTCTGGAGGTCCGATGAACAACGTGTCCCGCGTCGTCCGTGCCGCCCGCGGCACCCAGCTCACCGCCAAGTCGTGGCAGACCGAAGCCGCGCTGCGGATGTTCCACAACAACCTCGACCCCGACGTCGCCGAGCGGCCGGAGGACCTGGTCGTCTACGGCGGTACCGGCAAGGCCGCCCGCAACTGGGCCAGCTTCGACGCCATCACCCGCGAACTGACCACTTTGGACATCGACGAGACGCTGCTGGTGCAGTCGGGCAAGCCGGTCGGCGTGTTCCGCACGCACGAGTGGGCGCCGCGCGTGCTCATCGCGAACTCGAACCTGGTCGGCGACTGGGCGACCTGGCCGGAGTTCCGCAGGCTGGAGCAGCAGGGCCTGACGATGTACGGCCAGATGACCGCGGGCTCGTGGATCTACATCGGCACCCAGGGCATCCTCCAGGGCACCTACGAGACGTTCGCCGCCGTCGCGAAGAAGAAGTTCGGCGGCTCGCTTCGCGGGACTTTGACCGTCACCGCCGGCCTCGGCGGCATGGGCGGTGCGCAGCCACTGGCCGTGACCATGAACGACGGTGTCGCGCTGGTCATCGAGTGCGACCCGCAGCGCGCGCACCGCCGCGTCGAAACCCGTTACCTGGACGAGGTCGCCGACGACCTCGACGACGCCATCGCCCGCGTCACCAAGGCCAAGCAGGAGAAGCGGCCGCTCTCGGTCGGCGTCGTCGGCAACGCCGCCGAAGTGCTGCCGGAGCTGTTGCGCCGCAACGTCGAGGTCGACATCGTCACCGACCAGACGTCCGCGCACGACCCGCTTTCGTACCTGCCCAAGGGGGTCAGCGTCGACGACTGGCACGACTACGCGGCCAAGAAGCCCGACGAGTTCACCGACCGCTCGCGCGAGTCGATGGCCGACCACGTCGACGCCATGCTCGGCTTCCTCGACCGCGGCGCCGAGGTCTTCGACTACGGCAACTCGCTGCGCGGCGAGGCCAAGCTCGGCGGCTGCGAGCGCGCGTTCGACTTCCCCGGCTTCGTGCCCGCCTACATCCGCCCGCTGTTCTGCGAGGGCAACGGCCCGTTCCGCTGGGCCGCCCTGTCGGGTGACCCCGAGGACATCGCGGCCACCGACCGCGCGATGCTGGAACTGTTCCCGGAGAACGAATCCCTCGCCCGCTGGATCCGCCTCGCCGGGGAGCGCGTGGCGTTCCAGGGCCTGCCCGCCCGGATCTGCTGGCTCGGCTACGGCGAGCGTCACCTCGCCGGCCTGCGGTTCAACGAGATGGTGGCCAGCGGCGAGCTGAAGGCGCCGGTCGTCATCGGCCGCGACCACCTCGACTCCGGCAGCGTCGCTTCGCCGTACCGCGAGACCGAGGGCATGGCCGACGGCTCCGACGCGATCGCGGACTGGCCGCTGCTGAACGCGCTGGTCAACACCTCGTCGGGGGCCAGCTGGGTGTCGATCCACCACGGCGGCGGTGTCGGCATGGGCCGGTCCATCCACGCGGGCCAGGTCAGCGTCGCCGACGGGACGCCGCTGGCCGCGCAGAAGCTGGAGCGGGTGCTCACCAACGACCCGGGCATGGGGGTCATCCGGCACGTCGACGCCGGGTACGACCGCGCGGCCGAGGTCGCCGGCGAGCGCGGCGTCCGCGTGCCGATGGCGGGCGAGTGACCGCCTCGGGGCTCCTCGGCGAGATCGCCGACATCGGGCGCGACCCGAAGCGCGGCGGCTATTCGCGGCACGCGTTCGACCGGCCCGAGCACGACCTGCGGGAGTGGTTCGTCGAGCGCGCGCTGGGGCTCGGGCTGGACGTCGAGACCGACCGCAACGGCAACATCTGGGCGTGGTGGGGGCCGCCGGGCCGCAACGCCGTGGTCACCGGCAGCCACCTCGACTCGGTGCCGGGCGGCGGCGCGTTCGACGGCCCGCTCGGTGTGGTCAGCGCGCTGGCCGCGGTCGAAGCCCTGCAAGCCAAGGGGGTCCGGCCGCGCCGGCCGCTCGCCGTCGTGGTGTTCGCCGAGGAGGAGGGCGGCCGGTTCGGCGTTCCCTGCCTGGGTTCGCGGCTGCTCACCGGCACGATCGACGCCGACAAGGCGCGCGGCCTGCGGGACGCCGACGGCGTGACGTTCGCCGAGGCAGCCGCGAAGGCGGGCGTCGACCCGGAGCGGATCGGGCCGGACACCGAGCGGCTCGGCCGGATCGCGCAGTTCCTCGAACTGCACGTCGAGCAGGGCCGCGGGCTGGTCGACCTCGGCTCGCCGGTGGCGGTCGGCAGCACCGTGATCGCGCACGGGCGGTGGCGGTTCTCCTTCGCGGGGCAGGGCAACCACGCCGGCGCGACGCTGCTGGCCGACCGCGCGGACCCGATGCTGCCCGCCGCGGCGACGGTCACGGCCGCAAGGCGGCTGGCCGCGCGGGTACCGGACGCGCGGGCGACCGTCGGGCGGCTCGTGCCCACCCCCGGCGGGACCAACGTGATCGCGTCCACTGTGGACCTGTGGCTGGACGCGCGGGTGCCCGGCGAAGGCACCCCGGGGCTGGTCGCCGAAATCAGCCGGGCGGCTTCGGAAGCGGCGGCGGAGGAGGGGTGCCGGGTCGAGGTGACGCGCGAGTCCTACTCCGGCGACGTCGTGTTCGACGACGCGCTCCGGCGCGACCTCGGCGGCTGGCTCGGCGCGCCGCCGGAACTGCCCACCGGGGCCGGGCACGACGCGGCGATCCTCGCCGGGTTCGTCCCGGCGGGGATGCTCTACGTGCGCAACCCGACCGGGATCAGCCACTCGCCGGAGGAGTTCGCCGAGGCCGTCGACGTCGAAGCCGGCGCGGCGGCGCTGGCCACAGCCCTGGAACGGCTGGCGCAGTGACCCCCGACCCGATCTCCGACCCCACCACCGGCCCGCGGGGGCGCCCCCCGGTTCCAGCGTATCGCGCGGCACCGACAGTTTTCTGGTGCGAGCAGGCCTGGCTGCCGGCCGGAATCGCGGCCGGCGTGCGGATCGACGTCGCCGGCGGCCGGATCACCGGGGTGACGCCGGACGCACCGCGCACAGGGACGATCCTCGGCGGCCTCACCCTGCCGGGCTTCGCGAACGGGCACTCGCACGCCTTCCACCGGGCGCTGCGGGGCCGGACGCACCACGAGCGCGGCACGTTCTGGACCTGGCGCGAGCGGATGTACGCACTGGCCGCGCGGCTCGACCCCGACACCTACTACCGGCTGGCCCGCGGGGTCTACGCCGAGATGGTGCTCGGCGGGTACACCAGCGTGGGCGAGTTCCACTACCTGCACCACGCGCCCGGCGGGAAGCCGTACGCCGACCCGAACGCGATGGGGGCGGCGCTGCGGCAGGCGGCGGCCGACGCCGGGATCCGGCTGACGCTCCTGGACACCTGCTACCTCGCCGGGGGCATCGGCGTCGAACCGGACGAGGTGCAGCGGCGCTTCTCCGACGGGTCGGCGTCGGCGTGGGCTTCGCGGGTCGCCGCACTGGAAGAAGGCGAGCTGTTCCGGGTCGGCGCGGCCATCCACTCGGTGCGGGCGGTCCCCGCCGATCAGCTGTCGCTTGTGGACAGCAGGCGCGTCGTGCACATCCACCTTTCCGAGCAGCGGGCCGAAAACGAGCAGTGCCAGGCCGCCTACGGCCGCACCCCCACCGAGCTGCTGGACGAGCGCGGGGTGCTGACCGAGCGGCTGGTCGCCGTGCACGCCACGCACCTGACGGCGTCGGACATCGGCCGGCTCGGCGGTTCGCGGGCGTGCTTCTGCCCGACCACCGAACGCGACCTCGGCGACGGCATCGGCCCGGCCCGCGCGCTGCGGGACGCGGGCGTGCGGCTGGGCATCGGCAGCGACAGCAACGCCGTCGTCGACGCCTTCGAAGAAACCCGGGCGCTGGAGCTGGACGACCGGCTGGCCAGCGAAGAACGCGGCCGGTTCGGCGCCGAGGAGCTCCTCGAAGCGGGCACGGACCACGCGGCGATCGGGTGGGACGAGGTCGGCGCGCTCGCCGAGGGGGCGGGCGCGGACCTCGTCACCGTGACCCTGGATTCGGTGCGGACGGCCGGGATCGAGCCGTCGGGCGTCGTGTTCGCGGCGTCCGCGGCCGATGTCCGGCACGTCGTCGTCGCGGGCCGCGAGGTCGTGCGCGACGGCACGCACCTGCTCGTCGACCGACCGGAAACCCAGCTGGCGAAGGAGATCGAGGCACTGTGGCAGTCCTGATCACGGGGATCGGCGAGCTCACCACCAACGACCCGGCGCTGGGCCGTCTCCCGGACGCGGCCCTGGTCCTCGACGGCTCGCACGTCGCCTGGGTGGGCCCCGCGGCGAACGCACCGGACGCCGACGAGCGCGTCGACGTCGAGGGCCGGGCGGTGCTGCCCGGCTGGGTCGACAGCCACACGCACCTCGTCTTCGCCGGTGACCGCACCGCCGAGTTCGAGGCGCGGATGGCCGGGAAGCCCTACACGGCCGGGGGCATCGCGATCACGGTCGGGGCGACGCGGGAGGCGACCGACGAGCAGCTGGCCGCGAACCTGCGCCGCCACGTCGACGAGGCGGCCCGGCAGGGGACGACCTGCCTGGAGACGAAGACGGGTTACGGGCTCACGGTCGCGGACGAAGCCCGCAGCGCGCGGATCGCCGGGGAGGTCGCCGACGAGGTCACGTTCCTGGGCGCGCACCTGGTGCCGCCCGGCGCCGACGCAGAGTCCTATGTGGACCTGGTCTGCGGCGAGATGCTCGACGCCGTGGCGGAAAGCGTGCGCTGGGCGGACGTGTTCTGCGAGACGGGGGCGTTCGACGAGGCCCAGTCCGCGCGGGTGCTGAAGGCCGCCGCCGGGCGCGGGCTCGGCCTGCGGGTGCACGGCAACCAGCTCGGCGAGGGACCCGGCGTCCGGCTGGCGGTGGAGCTCGGCGCGGCGAGCGTCGACCACTGCACGTACCTTTCGGACGCCGACGTCGAGGCGCTGGCGGCCTCCGACACGGTCGCGACGCTGCTGCCCGCGTGCGACCTGTCGACGCGTCAGGCCCTGGCCCCGGCGCGGCGGCTGCTCGACGCGGGCGCAACGGTCGCGCTGGCCAGCAACGCCAACCCGGGCAGCTCGTACACGACGTCGATGGCGTTCTGCGTCGCGACGGCGGTGCTCCAGATGCGCATGACGATCGAGGAAGCCGTCTGGGCCGCGACGGCGGGCGGCGCGAAGGCGTTGCGCCGCGACGACGTCGGCGTGCTGCGGCCCGGCGCGCGGGCGGACGTCCACGTGCTCGACGCGCCTTCGGTGACGCACCTGGCGTACCGGCCCGGAGTACCGCTGACGAACACGGTGTGGCGCGCCGGGGAGCGCGTGCGCTAACGTCGAAGGCGAGGACGCGCGAAGACACAGTCCGGTATGGGTTAGTCCGGGCCGCTCACGCAGGCTTACCTGTGCGTCCCTTCCTCATCCGTGACGAAGGGACAGCTGTGTCTGTGATCATCATCGGTGCCGGGCTGGGTGGCCTGAGCCTCGCGCACGGCCTGCGCCGCGCCGGAATCCCCTGCCGCCTCTACGAACGCGACGAGTCGGCCGGTGCGCGCAAGCAGGGCTACCGGCTGCACATCAGCGGCGTCGGGGACACCGCGTTGCGCCAGGTGCTGCCGCCGCGGCAGCACGAGCTCTTCCGGGCCACGGCCGGCCGGGCGTTGCCGCACACGAACGTCTACGACCACCGGTTGCGGCTGCTCACGCGCTTGGAAGACGAGGGAACGCACCTCAACACCAACCGCTTCACCGTGCGGCAGATCCTGCTGCACGGCCAGGAAGTGGCCTACGGCAAGCGGTTCACCCGCTACGAAACCGACGCGGACGGCGTGACCGCGTACTTCGCCGACGGGACCTCCGCGCGCGGCGACCTGCTCGTCGGGGCCGACGGTATCAACTCGCCGGTGCGGCGGCAGTACCTCCCGCACGCCCCGGTCGTCGACGCCGGGGTGGTGCACCTCTACGGCCGGATCCCGCTGACGACAGAGACGCGCGCGTTGTTCGAGCCGGAGATGTTCGCGGTGTTCTCCATGATGATCGGGCCGGACCGGACGATGGCCGGGTTCGCGCCGGTCGACTACCCCGAACCGGTCGCCGAAGCGTGCGCGCGGCTGGTGCCAGACCTGCGGTTGCGCGACGACCGGCCGTACATGACCTGCTCGGTGGGCGCGCGCTGGGAGGTCATCGGGCACTCCGAGGCCGAGCTCGCCGCGATGGCGCCGGCCGGCCTGCAGGAGGTGGCGCTCCGCCTGGTCGGCGGCTGGCACCCGCTGGCCCGCGCGATGGTCGAGCATTGGGACGTCCCGGCGACCTTCCCACAGCCGATCCGGACGAGCGTGCCGATCGGGCCGTGGGCGCCTTCGCGCGTGACGCTCGTCGGCGACGCGGCCCACGCGATGAGCCCGGCCGCCGGCGCGGGCGCCAACACCGCGTTGCGCGATGGTGCGGCGTTGGCGTCCGCGCTGGCCGGGGCGCCGCTGCCGGCGGCCGTCGGGGCGTACGAAGCCGCGATGGTGGACTACGGGTTCGCCGCGGTGCGGGAATCCGCCGAGAACGGGCAGCGGTACCTGGGGCAGAACCCCCTCACAGCGGCAAGGTGAACGGCGTGCACGCCGGCGCGTAGGACGGGTCCAGAGCGTGCAGGACCAGCCCGGTGACGTTCGGGTCGACCGCCTGGCCGAGGTGCCCCGAGGCGTCGGAGGGGCAGAAGTCCTGCAGCACGATGTCCGTCGTGCCCGGCTCGCCGAGGATTCCGCTCGTGTACGGCGTCACGACTTCGTCGTACTTGCTCACGATGCTCGTGTAGGTGGGGCCGTCGACGTGCACGCCGCCGCGGGCCAGGTCGTCCAGGAACGCCGAGGGCGCCAGGTATTCCGAGCACGCGCCGCACGCCGTGCGGAGCACCGCGCCGAGGCCGGGGACGGTGTTCAGCAGGGCCTTGGCCAGCGCGTCGAGGCCGCCGAGCGTCGTCCCGCGGTAGTTGGCGCCGAAGCCGACGAAGTGGGCGACCCGGGCCGCGCCGCCGCCGAACTTGAGGTAGTACGCGGGCATCGTGCTGCCCTCGGAGTGGCCGACGATGTCGACCTTCGCCGCTCCGGTGGCGGACCGGACCCGGTCGACGAACCGGCCGAGCTGCGCCGCGCTGTCCCGCATGGACGCCAGCCCGCCGACACCGGGGCCGAGGACGCCCGTGCCGTAGGTCAGGGAGAAGACGCAGTAGCCCTGGGCGGCGATCTTCGGTGCGTGGAAGAACCAGTTGACGGTGTCGTTCGCGCCGAGGCCGTGCACGAGCACGACGGGCTCCGGGTGCGCGGCCGAGGGACGGCAGCCCCAGTCGTTCCAGCCGCTGCCCGGGGCCGCTTCCGCGACCGACGGCGCGACCGCGCCGAAGGTGAGCGCCGCGGCGAGCACGGCCAGGGTTCGCTTGGCACCGCCGTTGGTGACCCGCATTCCGTTGCCTCCAGTTACCCGTCAGTACGTGACGCAGATCATGATCGGTCACATACCGCTGGAGACGACCTGGGAAAACGCTCAGAGTTGACCGGCGCTCGTTGTGACGGGTGACAACGACGGTGTGCGGGCGGCGACCACCAGGCCGGTCAGCGCGAGCAGGCCGCAGAGCCAGGCGAACCAGTCGCCGAAGCGGGCGTACGGCGTCTTGCCCGGCCCGGTCGGGACGTCGGCGACGACCACCGTGAACGGGCTGCCGCCGGTGTGGGCCTCGGCCAGGACGTGCCCCTGCGCGTCCGCCAGCATCGGGGTCCCGCGGGCCGCGCTCCACGCCACCGAGAAGCCGTTCTCGACGCCCCGGATCAGCGCGGTGCGGCTGTGCGCCCAGCCGTCGACGTCCTCGTCGGACGCCGGGATGAGGACCAGGCCGGTGCCGTTCTTGCCGTAATCGGTGCTGGGGGCGGCGAAGTTGACGTCCATGCACACCATCAGCCCGATCCCGGCGAACTGAGCGAGCTGGGTGCCGGAGGTGATGTTCGGCGAATCCCCGTTGTGCCACTTGTGGTATTCCACCGGCGCGCCGGACGGGGGGATCGCGAGCGCGGCGTTGAACCGGCCGTCCGGGGTCGTGTCGACCACGCCGGTGACGACGTCGAGGTTCCGCGAGCGGGCGACCTCCGACAAGGTGCCGACGAGCCGCGACCGGCTGGTCTGGTCCACCGCGAAAGCGGCTTCCGGGAGCACGACGGCCTGGACACCGCCCGGCAGCCGCTCGATCTCGTTCACATAGGCCTGGAGGGTGGTCCGGCCCTCGAACGTGCCGGCGTCGGCCGCCCACGGGCCCTTGTCCATGGCGATCAGAGCCACCCGCGTCGACGGCCCGGCCGGCGCCGGCGTGGTCCAGACGACGAGGCAGGCCGGCACCGCGGCGGTCACGACCAGCCCGGCCACCCGCGCGAGGCCGCGGACCCGCGGCGCGAGCGCGGCGGCGACGGCGGCCGGGACGAACAGCACGAGGAATTCGACACCCCAGCCGCCGGTCACCGCGGCGAGCCGCAGCACGGACGGCCGGTCGGCCTGGGTCGTCATCAGGGTGTCCAGCACGCCGGTCGGGTTGAGCAGCGAAACGCCGTAGAGCACCACGGTCCACAACGCGGGTGCGGCGAGCGCGGCCAGTGCGCCGTGCCCGCGGCGGACGAGCAGCCGGAACAGGCCCGTGGCCGAGGCGAACAACAGCGCGCTGCCGGCGAGGATCGCGACCGCGGCGGGGCGGGGGACCGCCAGGGAATGCCAGAAGTAGCTCCAGCTGCCCGAACTGCCCGCGGCGTACGCGACGAACGCGCAGGCCAGCGCGGCGGCGCCGGGAACGCGAGGCGCGAGCAGCAGGATCGGCAGCGGCGCCACCCAGGCGAGTTCGGGCACCGGATCCAGGCCGGTACCGAAGAAGAACAACACCGCCGACGTCACCGTCGCGACGACCGCCCACCCCAGCTTGTTCATCACGGCCCCCTTTCGCCCGGTTCCGAGGGTTTCACGCGGTCGTCCGCGGGCGCACTGGGCTGCACCCCAGGATCGCGGTGGGGTTTACCCCACCCCGGTTCACGGAGAGTTCAGTAAGCCGTCACACGACAGGGATCGGAGCGGCTCCCGTCGATCAGTAGCGTTGCCGGCGAGCAGCAACGAAAGTGGGCCACCCATGGACTTCTCGCTGATCGTGCTGGTGGTGGTCGTGGCCGCGCTGGCCTTCGACTTCACCAACGGCTTCCACGACACCGCCAACGCGATGGCCACCTCCATCGCCACCGGGGCCCTCAAACCGAGAGTCGCCGTCGCCGTTTCGGCGGTGCTGAACCTCGTCGGGGCGTTCCTTTCGGTCGAAGTCGCCAAAACGATTTCCGGCGGCATCGTCGACGACGCGAAGGTGACCCCGGTGATCATCTTCGCCGGGCTCGTCGGCGCCATCGTGTGGAACCTGGTGACCTGGCTGGTCGGGCTGCCGTCGAGCTCGTCCCACGCGCTGTTCGGCGGCCTGATCGGGGCGACCTGGATCGCCTCGGGCGCCGACGCCGTCCACTTCGGGAAGGTCGTCGAAAAGGTGCTGATCCCGGCGCTCGCCTCGCCGGTCGTGGCCGGGATCGTCGCCACGCTGGGCACCTTCCTCGTCTACCGGATCACCGCCCGTGCGAAGCGGGACACGGTGGGCCGCACGTTCAAGGCGGGCCAGATCGCCTCGGCGTCACTGGTGTCGCTCGCCCACGGCACGAACGACGCGCAGAAGACCATGGGCGTCATCACGCTGACGCTGATCGCGTCCGGCTCGCTCGCCCCGAACTCGGGTCCGCCGCTGTGGGTGATCCTCACCGCCGGCACCGCGATCGCGCTCGGCACCTACCTCGGCGGCTGGCGGATCATCCGGACCATGGGCAAGAAGCTCACCGAAATCCAGACGCCGCAGGGGTTTGCCGCGGAGACGAGCGCCGCGGCGGTCATCCTCACTTCGGCGCACCTCGGCTTCGCGCTCTCCACCACGCACGTCTGCTCCGGCGGCATCATCGGCTCCGGGCTCGGCCGCAAGCTCGCCGAAGTCCGCTGGGGCGTCGCGGGCCGGATGGTCCTGGCGTGGGCGCTGACGCTGCCCGCCGCCGCGATCGTCGGCGCGGTCGCCGCCGAGGTCTCGACGCTCGGGACCTGGGGCACCGTGCTGGTCGGGCTGGTCGGGGTCGTCGTCGCGCTGGGCATCTACCTGGCGTCCAAGCGGAACCCGGTCAACGCCCACTCCGTCACCGAGTCCGAGCCGGCCGCCCAGCCGGCCAACGCCTGAGGAGCGCCGTGCACATCGATTGGGGTTCCCTCGGTCTCGTCTTCGTCGTCGCGCTGGGCGCGGTCGTCGTGCTGACCAGCCTCTTTTCCTTCGGGGTCGTCGGGCTCTCGCACCGCGACGCCGCCCGTTCGGCGGGTGGCTCCGGCTCCGCGCCGCTCGCCGGCGCGGTCATCTGCTTCGCTCTTTGCGCGGCGATCGTCGGCTACGGGATCTCCTTGATCGTCGCCTGAACGCGGTCGCGGAAGCCCTCGGGCAGGCCGGAGAGCATCGGTTTCAGCGTGGCGCGCCGCGCCTCGCCCAAGTGGGTCAGCAGGTCGAGCGCCGGCGTCCAGAGGTCCTCGTCGGCGCCCGCCGCGGTCACCAGCCGGCCGAGCCGGTGGGCCGGGAGCAGGCCGACGACGTGGTCGACGCGGCGCTTGTCGTCGAGCACGAACGCGATCCGCAGCAGGGCGGGGTCGTCGATCTGCTCCAGGGCCCGCCGCACGGTGAGATCGGGCAGGTGCCCGACGAACCGGCCGAGGGTGATCCAGTCCTCCTTGCCCGCCAGCTCGACGGCGACGGCGAGGACGGTGTCCAGCGGGATCCGGCTGATGATCGCGCTCGCCCGCCGCGGGTCGAGCTCCGCGGCCACCTCGGCGAGGAACCGCGGGCTGAGCCGCTTGGCGACGTCGACCCCGCGCCCGACGTCGACGAGTCCGGCGATCCGGGCGCACAGCAGCGGGCCGAACACCTTCTCGGCGATCTTGGCGAGCACGCCGACCGGCACGACCCGCGCGGCCAGCGCCATCCGCTGCAGCGCGGCGGCGTTGGCGTCGAACAGCGTGTCGGTGACCTGCTCGCGGAAGGCCTGCAGGTCGTCGGCGTCGACGCGGGCGAGGTAGCCGAGCCGCGCGGGCTCGACGTCGAGGACGCGGGCCAGCTTGAGGATCTCCGCCTCGGCCGCGTGGTTCTCCGGTGTCCGCTGTTCCGGTGTCCGCTGTTCCGGTGTCACAGGCCGACTGCCTTCCGGACCGCGCCGCGCAGCAGCGCGGGGACGTACCGGAGGCCTTCTTCGCCCGCTTCGGCGAGCGCTTTCGCCTGCCGCCTGCGCGCGTCGCGCAGGGCGTCGGCGAGGTCCTGCCGCTCGTGCTCTTCGAGGGCCTCGATGCCTTCGGGGAGGTAGCCGCCCAACTGGTCGGCGAGTGTGCGCTCGGCCATGATGGATCATCATGCAACACGGCGGGCGCTGCCGTGCGGATATGCGCATCGAGCCACCCACCCTCCGTGTCGGCGACTGGTGCTCGGTTTCGAGAGCAGTGCTCACAGTGGCGAAGGGTTGACTTTCGGCAGTGGTCGTCCCGCGGTCACGCCTTGTAGCTTCGGTGTCGTGCGGACGGTGACGAAGCGCAGGTGGCGCGTGGTGTTCGACGTGCTCCTCGCGCTGTTCCTCGCGTACAGCGTCGTGTCGGACACCGTGAACGCCCGGTCGGTGTGGGAGGTCGCCGGCGGGCTCGCCGTGGTCGTGGGTTCGGTGGCCACGGCGAGGCGCTACCCGGTCGTCTCGCTGGGCATCGCGCTGGCCGGGGCGCTCGCGGTGACGTTCCCCTTCGGCGACCACGTGCCCGTGTGGGTGGTCTTCGTCCTGGTCGCGATGAGCTACCAGGCCGGGTTGCGGATGGAGCGGGCCCGGCCGGGCGTGCTGATCGGCGTCGCCGTCACGATCGCCGGCCTGCCGCTGTCCCTGCTGGTCGGGCCGGACGGCCTCGGCGACTGGGCCGCGATGGTGGCGATCCTCGTCTTCGCCGGGCTGTCGCCGTGGTTGCTCGGCCGGCACGTCCGGGTCCGCGGCGAGCTCGCCCGCACCGGCTGGCGCCGGGCCGAGGAGATGGAGAGCAGGCAGCGGCTGGTCGCCGAGCAGGCCCGGCTGCGCGAGCGGGCGCGGATCGCCAGTGACATGCACGATTCGCTGGGGCACGAGCTGAGCCTGATCGCCGTCCGGGCCGCCGCGCTCGAGATCGCGGGCGGGCTCGACGACGCCCAGCGCGACGCCGCCGCGCAGCTGCGGACCAGCGCCGCGGCCGCGACCGAGCGGTTGCGCGAGATCATCGGCGTGCTGCGCCAGGACGCCGCGCCGGTGGAACCGGTGCAGGGCGACCTCGGCGAGCTGATCGCCAGGGCGCGGGCGTCCGGGCTGCTCATCGAGTCCACAGTGGACATGGCGGGCGCGCCGCCGATGGTGGCTCGTGCCGCTTACCGCGTGGTGCAGGAAGCACTGACGAACGTGGCGAAGCACGCGCCGGGCGCCGCCGTCGTGGTCCGGGTGGCCGGTACCGGTGCGCGGACCGACGTCAGCGTGGTCAACGCGCCGCCGCCCGCCGGGCCGTTGCCCGGGGGCGCGTCCGGGCGCGTCGGGCTGATCGGGCTGCGCGAGCGCGTCCGGCTGGTCGGCGGCACGCTGCGGGCCGGTCCCGATGCCGGCGGGTTCGCCGTCACCGCGACGCTGCCGCACGACGCCGCGCCGGCCGAACTGCCGGCGCACGTCGACGACGAAGTGGCGGAGCCGACGTCCGCCCGGGCCCTCGAGCTGGCCCGGCGCGACGTGCGGCGCAGCCTGATCCAGGCCGTCACCGTGCCGGTGGCCCTGTTCGCGGCGGTCCTCGCGGTCGCCGGGATCGCGTTCCTCTACCAGTGGAACTCCTCGGAGCTGCCCGCCGGGCGCTACGAGCGGCTGTGGATCGGGCAGCCGCGGGCCGAGGTGGTGCCGCAGCTGCCCGCGCGCGAGCGCATCGCCCGGCCGGTGCGGGACGAGCCGCCGAAGCCGGCGGTGCCCGGCGTCGCGTGCGAGTACTACGGCACCGGGCGGCCCTGGCTCGACAGCCGCTACGCGGCCTACCGGCTGTGCTTCGCCGGTGGAAAACTGGTCGCCAAGGACGAATTCACCGAGGGGACACCGTGATCAGGATCGTGCTGGCCGACGACGAAGCGATGATGCGGGCGGGGGTGGCGGCGATCCTGGCCGCGGATCCCGGGATCGAGGTCGTCGCCGAAGCCGCCGACGGCCGTTCGGCTGTCTCGCAGGTCCTCGCCACCCACCCCGACGTCGTGCTGCTGGACATCCGGATGCCGGGGCTGGACGGCCTCGGCGCGGCCGCCGAGATCCGCCGCCTGCTGCCCGCGACCGGCGTGATCATGCTGACCACGTTCGGCGAGGACGACTACATCGAGCGCGCGCTCGGCCTCGGCGCGAGCGGGTTCCTGCTGAAGTCGGGTGACCCGCGCGAGCTCCTGTCCGGCATCCACGCCGTCGCCGGCGGCGCCGCGTTCCTCTCGCCCAAGGTGGCGCAGCGGGTGATCGCCCGGCTCTCCGGCGGGCAGCTGACCCGCGCCGCCGCGGCCCGCGAGCGGATCGCCGCGCTGACCCCGCGTGAGCGGGAAGTGCTGACCCTGCTGGGTTCCGGACTGTCCAATGCGGACATCGCGGCGAAGATGTTCGTCGTCGAGGGCACGGTGAAGGCGCACGTGAGCACCATCCTGACCCGGCTCGGCGCGAAGAACCGGGTGCAGGCGGCGATCACGGCGTACCAGGCGGGACTGGTCGGGGGAGACGCGGCGGCGTCCACCCGGTGACGCCGGCGCCGACGCGGGCCGTCGCCTTGGCCGGCGATCCGGATCCGCTCGGCCAGGCTCGAAGGTGGGGAGTTCCGGGTCAGGTTTCGCGGCGGCGCAAATCAATCCTGCCGGAGTGGGCGGAGGTCTGGGTGGCGACGCCGGTCTTGCCGGTGCGGCATCTCGAGGGGCTGTCAGGCGTCTCGGCGGCGCAACACCGCCGTGCCGGCCAGCAAGGCCGTCGCGGCCCAAGCCGCGCAGATCGCCAAGCCCACCCACGGTGCATACGGTGCCGGGGACATCGTCACCGGGTTCGGGTGGCCCGGCTCGACCATTGCGTTGATGCCCGCTGTCGCCGGAAAGTACGACACCAGCTCCGGCAGGCCCAGCGATGCCACGATCAGCGGCAGCGGGACCAGCAGCACGATCACCGACACCAACGTCCCCGCCGCGCTGCGCAGTGCCCAGGCGAAGCCCGTGCACAACAGACCCAGCAGCGCGAAGTAACCGCCCATTCCCGCCGTTGCCGTGGCCACCGCCGGGAAGGTCGATGGCAGGCCGTGGCCTGCCTTCAGTGCTCCTGCCAGTGCCGTTCCGGCCAGGGCCAGTGCCGCTCCCGCCGTGAACAGGACCGGCAGGAGCACCGCCGCCTTGGCCAGCACGAGACGGGACCGGACCGGTGTCCACAGCAGCGTCGAGCGGATGCCGCCGCCTGCGTACTCGCTTGTCACGGACAGCGTTGCCAGCGCGATCAGCGCGAACTGGGCCAGGTAGAACCCACCTCCGATGGCGATCGTGGGCGCGGCCTGCGGGTCGTTTCCGTGGTAGCGCTGGGCGATTCCCGACAGTGCGCTGTAGCCCAGCATCAGCGCCGTCGCGCCCGCCAGGCACCACCACGGTGCCCGGACCGACCAGAACTTCGTCCACTCCGCCGCCACCGCGCCCGGCAGGCCGCCGCCGCGCACCACCGAGGCCGTCATGCCGACACCTCGTACTCCACCGAAGAAGCCGTCAATTCCAGGTACGCCTGCTCGAGGGACGCCGTCCTCTCGGCCAGCCCGTGCACGCGGATCCCGAGCTCGTGCACCAGGTCTCCCGCCCGCGTGACGTCGATGCCCTTCACCAGCAGCTCGCCCGGTTCGCCCGGGTGCGTCAACCCGCCCTCGGCGCGCAACCGCTCGTCCAGTGCCGCACGCTCGCCGTCGGCCGGGACGCGGATCGAGACCGTCGTGCGGGAATGGCCCGCGATGAACTCCGCCAGCGGGGCGTCGGCCAGCAGCCTGCCCCTGCCGAGCACGATGAGGTGGTCGGCCGTCAGCTGCATCTCGCTCATCAGGTGGCTCGAGACGAACACCGTGCGCCCCTCGGCCGCCAGCGAGCGCATCAGCCGGCGCACCCAGCGGACGCCGTCCGGGTCGAGGCCGTTGACCGGCTCGTCGAACAGCAGCACCCCCGGGTCGCCCAGCAGCGCGCCGGCGATGCCCAGCCGCTGGCCCATGCCGAGCGAGAACCGGCCGGCCCGCTTGCCCGCGACGTCGGACAGCCCGACGGTCGCCAGGACTTCCTCGACCCGGCTCGCCGCGATGCCGTTGCTGCGGGCCATGGCCAGCAGGTGCTTCCCCGCACTGCGGCCCGGGTGCAGGGCCTTGGCGTCCAGCAGCGCGCCGACCTCGCGCAGCGGGTGCCGCAGCTCGGCGTAGCGCCGCCCGCCGACCAGGGCTTCGCCCGCCTGTGGGTGGTCGAGCCCGACGGCCATCCGCATGGTCGTCGACTTCCCGGCGCCGTTGGGGCCGAGGAACCCGGTCACCTGGCCCGGAGTGACGTCGCAGGTGAGCGCGTCGACGACGGTTTTCTCCCCGTAGCGCTTCGTGAGTCCCCGAATTGTGATCATGCTTCGAAGTCTGCGGTCCGCGTGGGTGCGCGGGCATCGGACGACGGTCGCGAGCCGCCCCCGACTTTCGTCAGGTGCGGCGGCGGGTGTGGCGGGTCGGGACCGCGGCCGCCGGGTCCTCCGGCCACGGGTGCTTCGGGTAGCGGCCGCGCAGGTCGGCGCGCACGGCCGAGTAGCCGGACGTCCAGAACGACGCCAGGTCGGCGGTGATCGCGGCCGGGCGGCCGGCCGGGGAGAGCAGGTGCAGCACCACCGGGACGCCGGCGAGCACCGGGGTTTCGGTCCAGCCGAACGTCTCCTGCAGCTTCACGGCCAGGACCGGCTGGTCACCGCGGTAGTCGACGCGGATGTGCGAGCCCGACGGCACTTCGAGCCGGTCCGGGGCGAGGTCGTCCAGCTTCGCCGCCTCCGGCCAGGGGAGCAGCGCCTTCAGCGCGGTGCCGGCGTTGATGTTCGCCAGGTCGGCCTTCCGGCGCGCGGTGCCGAGGTCCAGCCAGCTGTCCACATCGGACAGCAGCGCGGTGTCGTCCACCGGCGGCCACGGCGGCCCGAGGACGCGGTGCAGGAACGCCATCCGCTCCCGCAGCCGGGTCGCGTCCTGGCTCCACTTGAGGAGGCCGAGGCCCTCGGTGCGCAACCCGGTGACGAGGGCATCATGCACGTCCGCGTTCTTGAGCGGCTTCTCGGACAGGACGATGGCGCCGAGCCTGCGCACCCGCCGGGCGACGACGTCGCCGTCCCAGCTCACTTCGTCCACTTCGGACACCGAGCCGGCCTTGACGGCGAGGGCTTCGTCGGTGGCCGCGGCGAGGCGGATGGTGCCGTGGACGCGGCCGGGGTCGCGGGTGGCTTCGGCGATCGCCAGCCACTCGGCGTCGAGGCCGCTGCCGGGCGGGAGTTCGGCGGCGGTGCCGCCGGCCATCAGGTAGACGGGAGCGCCACCGGGCCGCCGCCGGGCGAGCCGCTCGGGGTGTGCGAGGGCGACGACCAGCGCGGGATCGGGGCGGTGGCCGCCGGACGCCGGAACGGAACTCGCGTGATCGGAGCCGGAGCTCGCGTGATTGGAGCCGGATCTCGTGTGATCGGGTGCGGATCTCGCGTGATTGGAGCCGGGACTCGTGTGATCGGGTGCGGAGCTCGCGTGATTGGAGCCGGGACTCGCGTGATCGGGTGCGGATCTCGCGTGATTGGAGCCGGGACTCGCGTGATCGGAGCCGGGATCCGCGTGATCGGGGGCGGAACTGATGGTGGACGGGGAGCGCGTGGCCCGGTTGCGGGACACCAGACCCTCCAGTCGCTGGACCTCGCGCTTCCAGCGCCGCGAACCCTCGTCTGCCGCCGAGCGGAGGCGGCGCAGCTCGGCGGCCACGTCCGTCAGCGTCGCGCCCGCGTCCAGCAGCGCCACCACCTCGGCCGCGTTGCGGGCGCCGACCTCCGAAGAACCGTCCAGGAGCGCGCGGGCCAGCCGGGGGTGCAGGCCCAGCTCCGCCATCCGCCGTCCGCGCGGGGTCACCGTGCCGTCCTCGGCCGTCGCGCCCAACGTCACCAGCAACGCCCGGCCGGCCGCCAGCGCGCCTTCGCCCGGCGGGTCCCACCAGGCCAGCCCGCTGCCGTCCGGGGTCGACCAGCACGCCAGTTCCAGCGCCAGCCGGGCCAGCTCGGCCGTGCGGATCTCCGGCTCGGGGTACGCCGGCAGCGTCGCCTGCTCGTGCTCGGCCCAGCAGCGGTACGCCCGCCCCGGCGCCTCCCGGCCCGCGCGGCCGGACCGCTGCGCGGCCACCGCCGCCGAAACGCGCACCGTCGCCAGGCCCGGCAGCCCGCGCCGGTGGTCGACGCGCGGCACGCGCGCCAGGCCCGAGTCCACCACCGCGCGCACGCCCGGCACGGTCAGGCTCGACTCCGCCACCGCCGTCGCCAGCACCACCCGGCGCCGAGAACGCGGCCGCAACGCGTCGTCCTGGTGCGCCGCCGACAACCGGCCGTGCAACGGGAGGACGTCCACATCGGACAGAGACAGCAATCCCGAAGTGCGAGCGATCTCGCCCGCCCCGGGAAGGAAGGCCAGCACGTCGCCGTCGCTCGAGGACAACGCCGTCCGCACCGCCCGCGCGACACAGGCCTCGACACGCTCACCGCGCGCGGGCGGGACGTACGTGAAATCCACCGGGTAGGTCCGCGCCGTGGCCGTCACCACCGGGGCGTCGCCGAGCAGCGAAGCCAGCCGCCCGGACGCGACCGTCGCCGACGTCGCCAGCAGCCGCAGGTCCTCCCGCAGCCCGGCGCGGACGTCCAGGAGCAGCGCCAGCAGCAGGTCGGCGTCCAGGTGGCGCTCGTGGCACTCGTCGAGCAGCACCGTCGACACACCCGGCAGCTCCGGGTCGCCCTGCACGCGCCGCACCAGCAGCCCCGACGTCACGACCTCGATCCGGGTCCGCGCCGACACCTTCCGGTCGCCGCGCACGGCGTACCCGACGGTCTCGCCGACCGGCTCACCGAGGATCGCGGCCATCCGTGCCGCCGCCGCGCGCGCCGCCAGCCGCCGCGGCTCGGCGACCACCACCCGGCCCCCGGTCGCCTCGGCCAGTGCGAGCGGGACCAGCGTCGTCTTCCCCGTGCCGGGCGGCGCCACGAGCACCGCGGCAAGGTGGGCGTCCAGCGCGGCGACGACGTCGGGCAGCACGGACCGGACCGGCAGGTCGGGGAGCTTCACTTCGCGGTGACCTCGGGCGGCGGGGGCAGCTGGTAGCCGGACGGGCCGATGTTCGCGTTGAGCGAGCGCAGCCATTCGCCGGAGGAGATCATCTTCCGGATCGCGTCGTCGACCGCCGCCACCCCCTGGGTGTCGTCCTTGCGCAGGCCGACCCCGTAGTTCTCCTTCGAGAACGGCTTCCCGACGATCTTCAGCAGCTCCGGGTCGCGCGCGACGTAGCCGGCCAGGATCACCGCGTCCGTGGTCACCGCGTCGATCTGCCCGGCGAGCAGCGCGGTCACGCAGTCGGAGTACCGCGGGTACTCGACCAGCTGGACGGCCTGGGCGTACTTGTCCTTCACCTGCTGCGCCGGCGTCGACCCGGTGACCGAGCACAGCCGCCGCCCGTTGAGCGCCTCCGGCCCGGCGATGTCGGCCGACGTCCGCCGCACCAGCAGGTCCTGGCCGGTGGTGAAGTACGGGCCGGCGAACGACACGACCTGCTTGCGCTTGTCCGTGATCGAGTAGCTCGCCACGACCAGGTCGACGGCGCCGGAGGTGAGGTCCGTCTCCCGCGTCGCCGACGTCGTCTCGCGCCACGTGATGTCCTTCGCGGAGACGCCGAGCTCACTCGCGACGAACGTCGCGACATCGACGTCGAACCCGACGAACCGGCCGTCGATGGTGTGCTCCGACAGCCCCGGCGCGTCGAACCGGATGCCGATGGTCAGGTGATCCGCGGCACTCGCCCGGGTGACGAGCGAGTCGGTCGGCGACACCTTCGCCGGACCGCACGCCGACACGGTGACCAGCAGCAACGCCGAGCCGAAGAGCGCGCGCCATCGCATCCGGCCGCTCCCTCCGCCTCACGTTGTTCTCAGGTCGCACCGTTAGCCTAAGCGCGTGGTGCGACCGTCCCAACCCGTGCTGAACACCGTCGGCACGCTCGCCCGGCTCGGGCTGGCGGCCGTCTGGCTCGTTTCCGGCGCGCTCAAACTGGCGGATCCCGGTCAGACGCTCATCGCCGTGCAGGCGTACGAGGTGCTGCCGGGCGCGCTCGAAGACGTGGTGGCCGTCGCGCTGCCGCTCGTCGAACTCGTGCTCGGCCTGCTGCTGCTCGCGGGCCTGGCGACCCGGTGGGCCGCCGCGGCCGCGCTGGGCCTGCTGGTCGTGCTCATCGCCGGCATCGCCCAGTCGTGGGCGCGCGGGCTGAGCATCGACTGCGGGTGCTTCGGCGGCGGCGGCCACGTGGCGGCGGGGCAGACCGAGTACCCCCAGGAGATCCTCCGCGACACGGGGTTCGCGCTGCTCGCCGGCTGGCTGCTGGCGCGCCCGCGCACGTGGCTGTCGCTCGACGGCTGGCTGGCACGAGGTCGCGGGAACTCGGGCGAGCCCGAAACCGACTACTCGGGTATCGCGGAAGGGAACTGATACACAGTGGGTGGAGCTGAGCGGACGGCGCGGAAGCGCCGTCAAGCGGCGCAGGCCGGTCCGAAGGTGGTCGCGCAGGCCAGGGGGACCTCCGGCGACCGGCGGAAGGTGATCATCGGGGTCGTCGCCGTGGTCGTCGTGGCCGTGCTGGTCATCGGCGGCGTGATCTGGACGATCTCGGACCGGAACCGGACCGAGGGCAAGGTCATCGACCCGGGCACGACCACGAGCGCGCTGGCGGGCGACGTCACCCAGAAGCGCGACGGCGTGGCCGTCACCGTGGGCAAGGCCGGGGCCAAGGCCTCGATCGACGTCTACGCCGACTTCCTCTGCCCGATCTGCGGCGAGTTCGAGAAGCAGTACAAGAGCCAGATCGAGCAGGCGATCAACGACGGCAAGCTGCAGGTGCGCTACCACATGGTGCCGCTGCTCAACGACCGCTCCAGCCCGCCGGGCTACTCGCTCGACTCGGCGAACGCGGCGCTCGCGGCGGCCGACGCCGGCAAGTTCCTCCAGTTCCACGACGCGCTGTTCGCCAACCAGCCCGAAGAGGGCAAGCGCGGCTACGACAAGGCGCAGATGATCGAGCTCGGCAAGAACGTCGGCATCACCGATCCCGCGTTCGCCCAGACGGTCAACGCCGGCACCTACGACGAGCAGCTGAACACGGCGTTCCAGCAGATCGAGAACGACCCGAAGCTGGCGCAGGACTTCGGCGGCGGGCAGAAGGGTTTCGGCACACCGACGGTCACCGCGAACGGCGCGATCGTGTCCTGGCAGGACCCGAACTGGCTCGCGAAGGTCACCGGCTGAGCCGGGGCAATTCGCCCACCCGGGTACGGAACGTCGACTAGGCTGATCCGGCATCAGGGGAACCGGGGGTGCCGCGCGCACGTCGCACCCCCGGTGACAGGGAGGGCCAGTGGACGGTTCGGGGTTTCACGTCGATGAGGGCGCGTACACGCGGTATGCGCGCGAAGTCGACCCGCTCGGCGAAGACGTCAAAGGTGCGGCCGAGAAGCACGTCGGCCCGCACGTGACGCTCGGCGGCCACGGCTTTTCGGAAATGGGCGGCGAGTCCGGCTTCTCCGGCGCCTACAGCGGCCGGATGCGCGCCCTGCAGGAGAAGATGCACCGCGTCGGCGGCGGCTGGCGGCAGGTCGGCGAGGCCGCCCGGCAGACCGACCGCAACTACGCGGCGGTCGAAGGCGAGCACGGCGACGTCGTCCGGCGGCTCGGCGGGGATCTCGGGCAGGACGCGTGACCGAGCACACCGACCAGCTCGTCCGGCACCACCTGGACACGACGAACCAGTTCGCGCAGAAGCTGCGCCACGACCCGGTCGCCATCAGCGGCGCGCGGGATGCGCACGTCGCGCTCCAGACGTCGGTGGGGCGCACCCGCGACGTCGCGTCGGAGCAGCGCGTCAATCTCACTTCGGCCAGCTCGGGCTCGACGACGGACCGCGCCGCGGCGACGTCGCAGAGCCTGGAAAAGGAGGTCCAGGACCTCCTCGACGAGAGCGCCGAGATCGAGAAGGCCGTCGCCGAGGCGGCCGAGACGCTGCACGTCGGCGAGGTCAAGAACGACCAGGTGCGCGACCAGATCATCAAGGAGATCGCGGCGTCGATGAAGGCGCTGGAAGCGGTCAAGACCATCCAGCCGCCCGAGAGCCGCGGCGCCGCTTCGCGCGACATCCTGATGAAGCTGCAGACCAAGATCAGCCAGCTGACCGGGCAGGCCGCGACGTTCAGCGAGCAGACGATCAACGACCTGACCGCCATCGGCACCCGGCTCGGCGGCGAAGAGCAGTCGACGTCGTCCTCCTCGGCTTCTTCCTCGACCAAGGTCGGGTCGTCGTTCAACAGCAACAGCGGGTATTCCGGCGGCTCGGACGGCGGCGGCGGTGGTGGCGGCGGCGGGGGCGCCGTGCACAAGCCGCGGCTGCCGGTCGCGATCCCGCCGCAGCCCGGCTCCGGCGTCGCGATCAACCTGCCCGGCGGCAAGCAGGTCATGGCACCGAACGAAACGGCGGCCAAGGCGGTGCGCAACGCGCTCGCGCAGCTCGGCGTGCCGTACGTGTGGGGTGGCACCGCCCGGGGCGTCGGCCTGGACTGCAGCGGGCTGACCATGACGTCCTACCAGGACGCCGGCCTGCAGCTGCCGCGGACGGCGGCGCAGCAGACGGTCGGGGCCGAGGTGCCTTCGATCGACCAGCTGCTGCCCGGCGACCTCGTCGTGTGGTCCGGGCACGTGGCGATGGTGATCGGCGACGGCCAGATGATCGAGGCGGGCGACCCGGTGCAGATCAGCAAGATCCGCACCACGAACGCGGGGCAGTCGTTCATCGGCTTCTACCGGCCTACGGGGTGATTTTCTTTGGCTGACTTCGACGTCGACCTGGCTGCTGCGCGGATCGCCGAGCAGGCGTCGCGGGCGGGCGAGGAGGTGTCCGCCCGCCTGGCCCGCTCGGGCCCGGTGGTGGGCAAGGCTTCGTCCGGCGGCATCGAGGTCCAGGTGGCTCCGGGCGGCTTGCTGACCGGCGTGTCGATCCACCGGTCCGAGCTGCGGCACGGCTCCGCGGTGCTGGCCGACCGGATCTTCGAGCTGGCCCAGCGCGCGACCCGGCGTGCGGGCGACCGGATGTACCACGCGCTGTCGGCCGCGGTCGGCCCGGAACAGCTGGAGACCCTGGGCTACGCACCGATCCCGGACGACGACCCGGACGCCGAGACGTTCTCGTACGGGGAGGGACGACGGTGATCACGACCCGTCAGCTGATCGCCCAGGCCCGCGCCCGCGAAGAGGCGATGGCCCGGGTGGAGGAGCTCCTGGCCTCGGCTTCGGGCACGGCGCACGACCTCGACGGCCAGGTCGAGGTGACGGTCGACGCTCGCGGGAAGCTGCTGCGGCTGTGGCTGGCCCCTTCGGCGGTGGAGCTGGGGGAGCGGCTGGGGCCGTTGGTGGTGGAGATCGCCCAGGCGGCCATGCGCGAGGCCACGCAGGACGGCTACAACAAGGTGGCCCTGCTGCTCGGCGAGGACATGACGTTCATGATCGAGCAGATGACGGGGATGCCGGCGCCGGCCCGCGCGGAGGACGACGACCCGGGGATGACGGTCGAGGAGTTCCAGCGGCAGCGGGCTTTGCGGATGGAACCGGCAGCGTCGTCGCCGGAGCCCGCTCCCGCCGCCGGTGTCGAGGACGAGGACGCGTACTGGGAGTCGTTCGATCCGGCTTCGCTGCGCTCGGACCGCTGAGCAGCCCCCGTTTTCCACGCTACCGGAGGGGACCGACGAGTTGAGCGCGAGCAGGGTGGTCTCGTGGCCCGGTTTCCACAACACCCGGGATCTCGGCGGGCTGCCGACGACGTCCGGGAAGACGACCAGGTTCGGGGCCTTCTTCCGGGCGGCGGACCTGCGGCTCGTCACCGAGGCGGGGTGGGCGCAGGCGCGTGCCGCGGGTGTCCGCACCATCGTCGACCTCCGGAACGCGGACGAGATCCGGCCCGGGATGGACGCCCGGACCGCGCGGGCGGGTTCGGCGCAGTTCACCGCGGACGCCGCGGGGCCGGTCACCCCGGCCGGGATCGCCCGGCTCGAAGTCCCGCTCGACGACGTCGACGACGTCGCCCTCTGGCAGCACATCAACGGTGCCGGGCTCAACGGGACCCCGCTCTACTACCCCGTCTTCCTGCGGCACAAGGCCGGGCGCTGCGCCGCGGTCGTCAAGGCGATGGCCCACGCCGATCCCGGCGGGGTGCTGTTCCACTGCGGCGGGGGCCGGGACCGGACGGGTCTGGTCGCGCTCCTGCTGCTCGCGCTGGCCGGCGTCGAACCACGGGCCATCGCCGCCGACTACGCCATGTCGGCCGAAGCCCTTCCGGCGCTCTACGCCGCGATGGGGACCGACGACCAGGGGCCGGTCATCCGGGCCGCCCTGGCGAAGCACGGCACCACGGCCGAAGCTGCCGTGCTGGCGACGCTCGACGGGTTCGACGCCGAGCGGTACCTGCTCGAGGGCGGTGTCACCGGCAGCGAGCTCGCTGCCGTTCGCGCCCGGCTGGCCGGGTAGCCCGCCGCCGGGGACGGTCCCGGTGAGCGGTAACCGAGTTCGCTGAGAGGTCTGGACCAGCCGCCTATCGCTGTGTCTTAATCCAAGGCGTGAATTTTGGTCTCTCGACGAGGAGGACCCGGATGCGCCTCGGACGCAGGCTGGGCACCGGCGCGCTGGCTCTCGCGCTGCTGCTCGGCTCCGGAACGCCCGCGCTCGCCGGGAACCGCCCGGCCTACAAGGACTCCTGGCGGCCGGTCGGGGTCCGGGTGGCCGATCTGCTCTCCCGGATGTCGCTCGACGACAAGCTCGGCCAGATGATGCAGGCCGAACGGCTCGGGGTGAAGAGCCCGGCCGACGTCACCACCGGACGGCTCGGGTCGCTGCTCTCCGGCGGCAGCTCGCAGCCCACCCCGAACACGCCCGTCACCTGGGCCGACATGTACGACGGCTTCCAGAAGGCCGCGCTCGCCACGCCGCTCGGGATTCCGCTCGTCTACGGGGTCGACGCCGTGCACGGGCACAACGGCCTCTACGGCGCCACCGTCTTCCCGCACAACATCGGCCTCGGCGCGACGCGCGACCCGCGGCTCGTCGAGAAGATCGGCCGCGCCACCGCGGAAGAGGTCTCCGGCACCGGGATCGACTGGGACTTCGCGCCCTGCCTGTGCGTCGCCCGCAACGACCGCTGGGGCCGCACCTACGAGTCCTTCGGCGAAGTCCCACAGCTCGCCACGCAGATGACGTCGATCATCACCGGGCTGCAGGGCAGCCGGCTGGACCGGCCGGGGTCGGTCATGGCCACCGCCAAGCACTACGTCGGCGACGGCGGCACCACCGGCGGCGTCAACGAAGGCAACACCGAGATCAGCGAGCAGGAGCTGCGCGCGATCCACCTGCCGCCGTTCCAGGCCGCGATCCGGCGCGGGGTCGGTTCGGTGATGATCTCCTACAGCAGCTGGAACGGCGTCAAGATGCACGCCGGGTCGTACCTGGTCAACGACGTCCTCAAGAAGGAGCTCGGCTTCACCGGCATCGTCGTCTCCGACTACAACGGCGTCGACAAGATCGACGGCAAGAGCGGGTTCACCCCCGAAGAGGTCGAAGCCGCCATCAACGCGGGCATCGACATGGTGATGGTGCCCTACGAGTGGCAGAAGTTCATCGACACGCTGCGGACGCTCGTCGAACAGGGCCGCGTGCCGATGAGCCGGATCGACGACGCCAACCGCCGCATCCTCACCAAGAAGTTCGAGCTCGGCCTGTTCGAGCACCCGCTGACCGACCGGCGGTTCCTGGACACCATCGGCAGCAGGCCGCACCGCGACCTCGCGCGCCAGGCCGTGCGGGAATCCCAGGTGCTGCTGAAGAACGAGCACCACGTGCTGCCGCTTTCGAAGCGCGGCAAGATCTTCGTGGCCGGCAAGAACGCCGACGACCTCGGCAACCAGTCCGGCGGCTGGACCGTCGGCTGGCAGGGCACCAGCGGCCCGGTCATCCCGGGCACCACCATCCTGCAGGGCCTGCGGCAGAAGTCCCCGACCGTCACCTACGCCAAGGACGGCACGGGGATCGACAAGAGCTACGACGTCGCCGTGGCGGTCGTGGGGGAGACGCCGTACGCCGAAGGCAAGGGCGACCGGCCGCAGGGCATGGGGCTGGACGCGACCGACCTCGCCACGCTGCAGAAGCTGAAGGACTCCGGCGTGCCGACCGTGGTCGTGCTGGTGTCCGGGCGGCCGCTCGACATCGCCGCGCAGCTGCCGGACTGGGCCGGGCTCGTCGAGTCGTGGCTGCCGGGCAGCGAAGGACAAGGCGTCGCCGATGTCCTCTTCGGCGACTACAACCCGACCGGCAAGCTGCCGGTGACCTGGATGCGCAGCGCCGACCAGCAGCCGATCAACGCCGGTGACGGCCAACCCGCGCTGTTCCCGTTCGGGTTCGGCCTGCGGTACCCGCACCGCCCCTGGTGATTTCCGTCCCCCACCGGAAAGGTCCGCCCATGAGATCCCGCCGTCCGCTGATCCGGATCCTGGCGTTCTTCGCCGCCTGCCTGGGGCTTTCGCTCGGTGCCCCGGCGGTGCAGGCCGCGACGCCGTTCAAGGTCCTGGCCTTCTACAGCGGCACCTACGACGCCGCGCACATCAGTTTCGAGAAGGAGGCCAACGTCTGGTTCCCGCAGCAGGCGTCGGCCAACGGCTTCAGCTACACGGCCACGACCGACTGGAACCGGCTCACGAGCCTGACCAAGGCCACCGCCGACGTCGTGCTGTTCCTCGACGACCAGCCGCAGTCGGCCGCCCAGTTCCAGGGCTTCCAGAACTACATGGCCGGCGGCGGCGCGTTCTTCGGCTTCCACGTCACGGCCTACAACGACAGCTCGACACCGTCGTACGCGAACTGGTTCCACAACGACTTCCTCGGCACCGGCCGCTTCACGTCGAACACGTGGGGCCCGACGCCGGAGACGTTGAAGATCGAGAACCGCACCCACCCGTCGACGGCGAACCTGCCGGCGACGATCCGGTCGTCGACGTCGGAGTGGTACGCCTGGCAGAACGACCTGCGCCAGAACCCGAACATCTCGATCCTGGCGTCGATGGACAACTCCACGTTCCCGATCGGCACCGACCCGAACCAGACCTGGTACAGCGGCTACTACCCGATCGCGTGGACGAACAAGAACTACAAGATGCTCTACGCCAACTTCGGCCACAACGCGATGAACTACGAGACGAACACGGCGCTGTCGTCGACGTTCGAGAGCGCCGACCAGAACCGCTTCGTGCTCGACGGCCTGAAGTGGCTCGGCGGCGGTTCGACCGGGCCGACCGACCCGGGCACGATCGACCCGGCGGCCTGGTACGCGGTGACGAACAAGGCGTCCGGCAAGTGCATCGACGCCCGCTCGGCGGGCAGCGCGAACGGCACGGTGATCCAGCAATACACGTGCAACGGAACGACGGCCCAGCAGTACCAGTTCGCCCCGACCAGCGGCGGCTACGACCGGATCAACAACCGGACGAACGCGGCCCAGGTCATCGACGTCACGGACGTCTCGACGGCGGACAACGCCGGCCTGCAGCTGTGGTCCTACAGCGGCGGGAACAACCAGCAGTGGCAGCCGGTGCCGGAGGGCGGGGGTTACTACCACTTCGTCGCCCGCCACAGCGGCAAGTGCCTGACCGTGCCGGGTTCGTCCACAGCGGACAGTGTCCAGCTGGTCCAGGCGGCCTGCAGCGGCGGCGCCGCTCAGTCGTTCAAGGTCGCCTAACCGGTCGTGAGTGGTAAGTCGGGTTCTAACCCGCCTTACCACTCACGACCTTCAGTCGCGCTCGATAAGGTGGCCCACCACGTCCGGGCCCGGGTGGGCGTGGCCCGAGCCGTCGCGGCGGACGTCGATCTCCGGCAGCTCCACCGGGTCGCCGTTGCGGGCCGCTCCTGCCGGGCGGGGGCCGATCCAGGCCACCCGCAACGCCGTCTCGCCCTTGAGGAACCTCTGGGCGCGGACGCCGCCCGTTGCCCGGCCCTTGGCCGGGTACTCGCTGAACGGGGTCACCTTCACGCTCTGGCCCGTCGCCGTGATGACCAGGGGCTCGCCGTGCTCGTCGTCGTCCGTGCGGACCGCTCCGAAGAACACCACCGAGCCAGCGCCCACGTTCATGCCCGCCATGCCGCCGCCCTTGAGGCCCTGGGGGCGGACCAGCGACGCCGCGTACTTCAGCAGTGATGCCTCCGACGAGACGAAGGCCAGCGTCTCCGAACCGTCCGTCAGCCACGTGGCGCCGACGACCTCGTCGCCGTCCTTCAGGGAGATCACTTCGAACTCGTCCGAGCGGACCGGCCACTCCGGCGCGCAGATCTTCACCACGCCCGCCCGGGTGCCCAGCGCCAGGCCCGGGGAGCCCGCCGCCTGCTCGCCCAGCGGCGCGATGCCGATCACCGTCTCGCCCTTCTCCAGCGGCACCAGCTCGCGAGCCGCCATGCCGCCGCGCAGGGAGACCGTGCCCGCCTGCTCGGGCAGCACCGGCAGCGGCAGCACGTCCGTCTTGAACGCGCGGCCGCGGCTGGTCACCAGCAGCACCTGCCCGCGCGCGGTCGTGTGGACCACGGCGGCCACGGCGTCGTGCTTCACCCGGCCGTTGCGGCGGCGCGTCTCCGTCGCCTCCTCGGACTCGGCTGCGGTGCGGGCCACCAGCCCGGTCGCCGACAGGATCACCTGGCACGGGTCGTCCGCCACTTCGAGCGGGCCCGAAGGCTTCGACGCGGCCAGGACCTCCTTCAGGTCGCCGTCGATCAGCGCGGTGCGGCGCTCGGTCGGGAAGTCCTTCGCGATCTTCGCCAGCTCCGAAGAAACGAGCTTCTTCAGCACCGACTCGTCGTCGAGGATCTTGGACAGCTCCGCGATCTCCTCGCGCAGCCGCTCCTGCTCCGACTCGAGTTCGAGGCGGTCGTACTTCGTGAGCCGGCGCAGCGGCGTGTCCAGGATGTACGTCGCCTGGATCTCCGACAGCTTGAAGCGCGTCATCAAGCCGTCCTTCGCGGCCTGCGCGTTTTCGCTTTCGCGGATCAGCCGGATCACCTTGTCGATGTTGAGCAGGGCGATCAGCAGGCCGTCGACCAGGTGCAGGCGCTCTTCACGCTTGCGGCGGCGGTACTTCGTGCGCCGCGTGACGACGTCGTAGCGGTGCCGGAGGAAGACCTCCAGGAGCTCCTTCAGACCGAGGGTCTGCGGCTGGCCGTCGACGAGCACCAGGTTGTTGATGCCGAACGACTGCTCCAGCGGCGTGAGCCGGTAGAGGTCGGCGAGCAGGGCCTGCGGGTTGACGCCGACCTTGCACTCGATCACCAGCCGGGTGCCGTTCTCGCGGTCGGTGAGGTCCTTGACGTCGGCGATGCCGGTGAGCCGCTTGGACTTGTTGACCTCGTCGGTGATCTTCTCGATCACCTTCTCCGGGCCGACGCCGTAGGGCAGCTCGGTGACGGTGATCGCCTGCCGCCCGCGGCTGCCCTCGAGGGGCCCGGTTTCGACGTTCGCGCGCATCCGGACCACGCCGCGGCCGGTCTCGTACGCGCGGCGGACCTCGTCCAGGCCCAGCAGCTTGCCGCCGGTGGGCAGGTCCGGGCCGGGCACGAACTCCATCAGCTTGTCGAGCGTCGCGGACGGGTGCGTGATCAGCCACCGCGCCGCGGCGATGACCTCGCCGAGGTTGTGCGGGATCATGTTGGTCGCCATCCCGACCGCGATCCCGGAGGTGCCGTTGACCAGCAAGTTCGGGAACGCCGCGGGGAGAACGGACGGCTCTTCCAGCGAACCGTCGTAGTTCGGCCGGAAGTCGACGGTGTCCTCGCCGAGCTCGCCGACCAGCTGCATCGCCTCGGGCGACATGCGCGCTTCGGTGTTGTGGTTGACGAAACCGCCGGCCAAGAACGAGTGGTCATCCGTGGTGACGCGCACGGAGTAGACCTCGGCCGGATCCGCGGCGACCGCCTCGATGACCTCTTCGAACCGGTACCCCGAGTCCATGATCGGCAGGATCGTGGCCAAGACCTCGGTGTCCTTGATCCGGTCGATGATCCGCAGCCGCTCGGTTTCCCAGCGCTCGATGCGATCGAAGTTGTGCTGGGTCAGCCACTTGCGCCCGCTGCCCCGTTTGTCGAACTCGAGCGCTCCGCGGACGTAGTCGGCCACGAACGGGACGTGATCCGAGCTGAGTCGGTGAGGGCGGAGGACCGACCGCTGGACGAGCTCCTGCAGCCTCGCCTGCTTGGTCTTCAGGAACCCGACCCGCTCGGCGAACGCGCGCACGTTGCGCAAGCCGGAGACGACCAGCCGGTGTTCCACCGAGCCGCTCGCCCGCGTGTAGCGCCGGTGAACTGCGATGACGCCGAACTCCGAGAGCAGTTCCTGCAGCTCCGCGGCCAGCCGCTCGCTGTAGGTGGTGTAGTCAACCGTGTAGGTCTCGCCATTCTTGCGACAACAGCCGTCACCTTCGAACGCTGCCATCAGGAAGGCGCGCTTGACCCCTGCGCCGCTGTTCCACACACACGCGGGAACGAACTTCTCGCGTGCTTGGTGACCGATCAACTCGGCCAGGGGGCTCGTGCGGAAGGCTTCCATGCGGGCTGGGCCCTGAACGGCGAGCTCGAAGATACGCTTCCGGTTCGGCTGAGAGGGCCGGGTGCGGACATACCGTTCACCGCGCACGACCTTGTCGTAGGCGTGCAGCACCTCTCCGAAGAAGTGCTCGTCCGAGTTTGCGAAGCCTGCGGAGTTCTCACTGGCGAAGCCCTCGGACGCCCAGGCGCCAGCAAGGACGCCGAGGTTGTACTCCCGGGCCGTCGGGATCACGTTCTTCCACGCGTTGCGGGCGAGGCACACGATCGTGCCCGGCTTCACCTCGTCCAGCTGCTTCCACTGGAACATCGGCACACCCATCGGCGCCTCGAGGCACAGCACAGGGTGGTTCTCGCTGCCTCGGATCGAGAAGCCCGATTTCGTGGTGACCCGGACCGTCGGGTGCACACCCGAGTTGAAGACCTTGTCGACCCGGACGGCCTTGCCGTCCTTATCGAGGACCTCGAAGTCGGCGTCCGCCTCCGAATCGGCGGGCAGGTTGACGACATCGGCGATACGCGGGCTCGAGCCGTCGGCCAGGCGGATCCGGGTGTCGCCGGTCACACAGTAGCGACTGGCAGCCGGGCCGTCGTCGGGTGAACCGAAGTTGCCGTGGCCGTCGATCAGCGGGACGTTCAACGAGAAGTCCTGGGCCAGCCGCACCATCGCGTCGTAGATCGCGACGTCGCCGTGCGGGTGGTACTTGCCCATCACGTCGCCGACCACGCGGGACGACTTCACGTACGCGTGCGTCGGGCGGTAGCCGTTCTCGTTCATCGAGTACAGGATCCGGCGGTGCACCGGCTTCAGCCCGTCCCGCGCGTCCGGGAGGGCGCGCGAGTGGATGACCGAGTACGCGTACTCCAGGTAGGAGTCTTCGATCTCGGTCTTCAGCGAGTTGTCGAAGACGTGCGCACCGGGGGAGTCGAACGCGCTGGGATCGACCTTGGTGGTGGTGCCCTTGCGGCGTGCCACGGCAGAACTCCTTGGTAGCTAAGAAATTTAAGCGTCGATGGCTTCGCGGTCGATCCGGTCCGATGAGGCGACCAGCCAGTTGCGCCGGGGCTCGACCTTCTCGCCCATCAGCAGCTCCAGCGCGCCTTCGGCGGCCTCGACGTCGTCCATGGTGATGCGGCGGACCGAGCGGGTGGCCGGGTTCATCGTGGTCTCCCACAGCTCGTCGGCGTCCATCTCGCCGAGACCCTTGAACCGCGGCACCGGGGTGACGATGTTCTTGCCCGCCCGCTCCAGCTCGGCGAACTTCGTCTCCATCTCCTGCTGCGTGTACGTGAAGTGCGTTTCCGGGTTGCGGCCCTTCGTGACGAGCTTGTGCAGCGGCGGCATCGCCGCGTACAGCCGGCCATCCTCGATCACCGGGCGCATGTACTTCGCGAACAGCGTGATCAGCAGCGTGCGGATGTGCGAACCGTCGACGTCCGCGTCCGCCATCAGGATCACCCGGCCGTAGCGCATGGTCGTCAGGTCGAACGTGCGCCCGGTGCCCGCGCCGAGCACCTGGACGATCGACGCGATCTCGGCGTTCTTCAGCGTGTCGCCCAGCGAGGCCTTCTGGACGTTCAGGATCTTGCCGCGCAGGGGGAGCAGCGCCTGGTACTCCGACACGCGCGCCATCCGCGCCGACCCCAGTGCGCTGTCGCCCTCGACCAGGAACAGCTCGCTGCGGGAGACGCCGGTGGTGCGGCAGTCGACCAGCTTCGGCGGCATCGCCGCGCCTTCCAGCGCGGTCTTGCGCCGGGCGGCGTCCTTCTGCTGCTTCTGGGTGAGCCGCACGCGCGAGGCGTCGACCACCTTCTGCAGCACGACCTTGGCCTCGGACTTGGTCTTGCGATCCTCGGTCCAGGCCTTGACGTGCTTGTCGACGATGCCCTGCAGCACGCGGGTGATCCCGGCGGTGGACAGCTCGTCCTTGGTCTGCGAGGTGAACTGCGGCTCCGGCAGCCGGACGTGGATCACCGCCGTCATGCCCTCGAGGACGTCCTCGATCGTCGGCATGTCCTCCTTGGGCTTGAGCAGCCCGCGGGTCTTGGAGATCGCCTCCTGCAAGGCCTTCGCCATCGCCCGGTCGAAGCCGCGGCGGTGGGTGCCGCCGTGGACGTTGCGGATCGTGTTGGTGAAGCACTCGACCGTGCGCTCGTAGCCGGTGCCCCAGCGCAGCGCCACCTCGACCTCGGCGTGCCGCTCCACATTGGACTGCATGACCCCGGCGGCGTCGGCCGCGTTCTCCTTGTACGTGCCTTCGCCGGTGATCAGCAGCGTGCCGCAGACCGGCTTCTCGCCCGAAGGGGTGAGGAAGTCGACCATGTCGGCCAGACCGTTCGGGAAGTGGAACGTCTCTTCGTTGATCGTGTCTTCGATCGCCGTGCGCAGCACGTACGTGACGCCCGGGACGAGGAAGGCGGTGTTGCGCAGCTTCGACCGGACGCCCTCGACGTCGAGCGCCGCGCCGGACTCGAAGTAGCGCGCGTCGTACCAGTAGCGGATCGACGTGCCGCTGCGCTCGCCGCGCTTCATCTTGCCGGTGATGTTCAGCCCGGAGCGGCGGGTGAACTTCGCCTTCGGGCCCGGCCCGTCGAACGTGCCCGGCACGCCGTGCTTGAACGACATCTGGTGGACCTTGCCGTCCTGCTTCACCGTGACGTCGAAGCGGTGCGACAGTGCGTTGACCGCCGAAGCGCCGACGCCGTGCAGGCCGCCGGAGGTCTTGTAACCCGAACCGCCGAACTTGCCGCCGGCGTGCAGCCGCGTCAGCACCAGCTCGACGCCGGACAATCCGGACTTGGCGTGGGTGCCGGTCGGGATGCCGCGGCCGTCGTCGTCGACCTGGACGCTGCCGTCGGCGTGCAGGGTGACGACGATCTTCGTCGCGTGGCCGGCGACGCCTTCGTCCGTGGAGTTGTCCACCACCTCCGAGAAGAGGTGGTTGATGCCCCGGCTGTCGGTGGAGCCGATGTACATCCCGGGGCGTTTGCGGACGGCTTCGAGACCCTCGAGATGCGTCAGGTCGTCGGCCCCGTACAAGGTCTCGGCAGTCACAGGGTCGTTCTCCCGGATCGTGGCTCGCGAAAGTGCTGGTGGCGGTGCGGACTCGCCTGCACCGTAGTGCAGGATATCCGCCGACCCCGACAACTTTCGCGCGCTGCCCTCTCCGGAGTGGCGTACGCCGCCCCTTACCGGGGGTCGTAGCCCAGGTCGGGCCACAGGCCCAGCAGGGCTTCGATCTTCCGCGGGACCTGGAAACTGTTCCGGAAGTTCGGCTTCTCGCCGATCGCGGCGAGGGCCTTGCGGAGCTCGCCGAAGGCCGGCTTGGCGGCCGACTGCCGGGTCAGGACGTAGCAGTACGTGCGCCGCGGGTAGGCGAACTCGTCGATGTGCGCCTGCAGGACGAGACCGGGTGCCTCGATCCGGGATCCGACGAGGGGACGGCCCTGCTTCTGGCTGTAGACGGGGATAACGTGCACTCCCGCGCGGAGCGTGCGCGGCGGGTCCTGGCCCTGGCCGTCGTCGGCCCAGAGCAGCTCGACCCGGAACGGCGATTCGCCGTTTTCGCCGGGGTGGTTGTACTCGCGCTGCAGCTCTTCGAGCCGGTACTCGGCCTCGGCGGAGGGGTCGCCGCCTTCGACGAGGCTGACCAGGTACAGCTCGGCCGGCCGCGGCCAGGACGGCCGCGGCACGTCCGTGGCTTCGGGGGCCGCGGCTGCGGGCTCGGCCGCAACCGGTTCCGCCGTGGCGGGCTCGGTGGTGGCCGGGATTTCGGGTCGTGACTCGGGCGAGCCGGCTTGCGCGGCTTCGGCGGCCGGGTGCCCGGCGTCCGGCTGCGCCGGGCGGGCGGGGTCGGTGGGCGATGGCACCGGGGAGCCTGCGGCGGGGGAGCCCGGCACCGCTGGGCGCACCGGCGAAGCGGGCGGCGTGGCCGGGCGGACCGGCGACGGCGCGGGTGCGGCGGGGCGCACCGGCGAGGGCGGCGGTGTCGCGGCCGCGGGGCGGACCGGCGTCACCGGGCGGCTGGTCACCACCGGGCGGGCGGGTGCCGCCGCGGGCCGGGGCGACGGCGCCGGGCGGGCCGTCACCGGCTTGCCGGCGCCGTACTGCTCCAGCAGCGGCTCCAGGTCACCGGCGGTCAGCGAGGGACCCGCGAGGTCGCACCACTCGAGCCAGGCCTCCTGGGCTTCCTCGACGGTGTGCCGCTCGTGGGAGAGGGTGACGGCCTCGAACAGCTGCCGCGGGCCGGCGGCGGTGACGTCGGCCGAGCCGACCACCACGAACGACGGGTCGTCCTCCGCGATCACCAGCTTCGCGTTCAGCCCCCGCAGCGAGTGCACGATCACGCCCGCCTTGACCCAGTGCAGCAGCGCGTGCGGGCTCGTCGCGCCGGACAGCACGGTGTCCAGGCTCGCGTCCGTGATCAGCGTGTCGCCGGGTTGCAGGGGCAGCAGGGCCGCCGCGCCGGGCCCGACGTGACCGAAGGCGGCCACCAGGTTCCGGCGCGGGGCGAGCAAGGGGGTGATCGAGGCCCAGATGTCGCGACCGGCGAGTAGTCGTACCGAACGTTCTGCCAAACCCAGCCGAGCGAGCTCCGCGTCCATGTCCTTGACCTTAGCCGGTACCCCCAACGCGGTTGACGGCCGGAATATCTCTTGCTTGGAAGTAGTTGAACGCGCATGTAAGATGGTGCTCGCGAAGGGAGCAGGTCATGCAGTTCGGAATCTTCACGGTGGGCGACGTCACGACCGATCCCACGAACGGAACCACGCCGTCGGAGCACGAGCGGATCAAGGCGATGGTCCGCATCGCGCTCAAGGCGGAGGAGGTCGGTCTCGACGTCTTCGCGACCGGCGAGCACCACAACCCGCCGTTCGTCCCGTCGTCGCCGACGACGATGCTCGGGTACATCGCGGCGCAGACGTCCAAGCTGGTGCTGTCGACGTCGACGACGCTGATCACCACGAACGACCCGGTGAAGATCGCCGAGGACTTCGCGATGCTGCAGCACCTCGCCGACGGCCGCGTCGACCTGATGATGGGCCGCGGCAACACCGGCCCGGTCTACCCGTGGTTCGGCCAGGACATCCGCCAGGGCATCCCGCTGGCCATCGAGAACTACGCGCTGCTGCGCCGGCTCTGGCGCGAGGACGTGGTGGACTGGGAAGGCAAGTTCCGCACCCCGCTGCAGGGCTTCACCTCGACCCCGCGGCCCCTGGACGGCGTCCCGCCGTTCGTCTGGCACGGGTCCATCCGCAGCCCGGAGATCGCGGAGCAGGCCGCCTACTACGGTGACGGCTTCTTCGCCAACCACATCTTCTGGCCGAAGGAGCACTTCCAGCAGCTGATCTCGTTCTACCGCCGGCGGTTCGAGCACTACGGCCACGGCTCGGCGGACCAGGCCATCGTCGGCCTCGGCGGCCAGGCCTTCATCCGGCCCAAGTCCCAGGACGCCTGGAACGAGTTCCGGCCGTACTTCGACAACGCGCCGGTGTACGGGCACGGCCCGTCGCTGGAGGAGTTCACCGACCAGACGCCGCTGACCGTCGGCAGCCCGCAGGAGGTCATCGACAAGACGCTGACCTTCCGCGAGCACTTCGGCGACTACCAGCGCCAGCTGTTCCTGATGGACCACGCGGGCCTGCCGCTGAAGACCGTCCTGGAGCAGCTCGACCTGCTCGGTGAGCACGTCGTTCCGGTGCTGCGCAAGGAACTGGACGCGATGCGCCCGGCGCACGTCCCGGACGCGCCGACGCACGAATCCCTGAAGGCGGCGGCTTCGGCCGCGGTGGAGGTGACGGTATGAAGCTCGCAGTCGTGACGGCGGGGCTTTCGGTGCCTTCGTCGACCCGCCTGCTGGCGGACCGCCTGGCCGCGGCGACGGTCGCCGCGGCCGGGTCCCCGGTCGAGGTTTCCGTGGTGGAGCTGCGGGACATCGCCTTGGACATCACGAAGAACCTGCTGACCGGCTTCCCGAGCCCGGAACTGCGCACGGCCATCGAGACGGTGACCGGCGCGGATGCGGTGATCGCCGTGACGCCGGTGTTCACGGCCGGCTACAGCGGGCTGTTCAAGTCGTTCTTCGACGTGCTGGACACCGATTCCCTGGTCGGCACGCCGGTGCTGCTCGCGGCGACCGGTGGCACGGAACGGCATTCGCTGGTGCTGGACTACCAGCTGCGGCCGTTGTTCGGGTACCTGAAAGCGGATCCGGTCGCGACGGGCGTGTACGCGGCTTCGTCGGACTGGGGCAGTGGCGAGGCTTCCGGGGCGCTGCAGCGGCGGATCGAGAAGGCCGGCGCGGAGCTCGCTTCGGCTGCCGAGGGACGGGTCGTTCCTTCGGGTGAGCCGGAGTTCGTTCCGTTCGAACAGCTCCTGGCGCAGTAGCCGTCAGCGGTGGTGGACGCGGTACCGCAGGTGGGTGACGCCGGCGCCGGCCACCACCTCGGTCCGCTCCAGGGCGAACTTCCCGGTGCCGGGGTCCCCGAAGTACCGCACGCCTTCGCCCAGCAGCACCGGCACCAGGTCGATCCGCAGCTCGTCGAGCAGGCCGAGCCGCAGGCACTGCTGGGCGATCGACGGCCCGGACACGCCGACCGTCCCGTCGCCGGCCGCCTTGGCCCGTTCGACCGCGGTCCCGACGTCCGGGCAGAAGGTGAAGGGCGCCAGGTGGTCCGCGGGCCAGCCGGCGGGTGGTGGCCGGTGCGACACGACGAACGCCTTGCCGCCGCCCGGGGGCCGGCCGCCCCAGCCGTGGGTGTACTCGAAAACGCGGCGGCCGCAGACGAACGCGCTGTGGCGCACCGAATCGAGGAACGCGCCGAGGTACTCCGCGCTGGCCGGCGCCAGGCGGAAGGTCATCGGGTAGCCGACCATCGGCACCTCGACGTCTCCGGCCTGGTACCAGTCGAAGAGCGGTCCGACGCTGTCGTCGGGCCGCGCCACGAACCCGTCCAGCGACATGCAGAAGCTCGCCACCACACCCGCCACGATCCCACCCCTTATTCAACTTATCAGTTTATCAAGCGACAAGTTGAATATAGGCCGCCTGTCAAGAAGAGGTGCCGAAAGTAGGGGGTCGATCCCGCCGTCCGGCAGCAGCCGCCGGGGGTGGCCGCCGCCTACTTTCCCGGCCATGACCAGGCTTTTCCTCGTGCTCGCGGCGCTGCTGCTGGCCACCGCGACCCCGGCGCGCGCGGCGGCTCCGCGGGACATCGACGGCTACGTCCGCGCCCACCTCGACCACACCGGCCTCCCGGGGGCGGCGATCGCCATCACCCACAACGGTGACGTCGTCCGCGTCGCCGGCTACGGCCACGACGCGGCGGGCGCACCGATCACCGCGGAAACCCGGTTGCCGGTCGCGTCGCTGAGCAAGTCCATGACCGCCTTCGCCGTCCTGCAGCTCGCCGAAGCGGGCCGGCTGGACCTGGACGGCCCGGTGACGCGGTACCTCCCGGACTTCCGGCTCGCCGATCCGCGCGGCGCGAAGATCACCGTGCGGATGCTGCTGGACCAGACGTCCGGGATGGCCGACTCCGCCTTCCCCGACCTCGCGCTGCCGCAGCCGCACACGCTCGCCGAGGCCGTCACCCGGCTGAAGGACGCCCAGCCGGCGAGCGAGCCCGGCGCCGAATTCCACTACCACAACCCGAACTACGAGGTCGCCGCCCGGATCGTCGAGGTCGTCGGCGGGCAGCCGTTCGCGGAGTACCTGAAGACGAGGCTGTTCGCCCCGCTCGGGATGACGGCGAGCACCACCGTGGACACCCCGCCCGCCGGGACGCGGGGGTACGTCCGGGCCTTCGGGATCGAGGTCCCGGTGTCCGAACCGGACTGGTTCACCGGCGGCAGCCACGGCGTGCTCACCACCGCGGCGGACCTGGCGAAGTGGCTGGTGGCGCAGCGGGACGGCGGCGGGGTGGTCTCACCGGCGGCCGCCGCGCTGGCGCACACGCCCGCGCCGGGCCGCGACTACGCGCTGGGCTGGCGCGTCCGGGACGGGAAGGTGTCCCACACCGGCGACTGGTTCTCCCACACCGCGGCGCAGGTGCTGCTGCCCGGCGGGTACGGCGTCGCCGTGCTGGCGAACACCGGGATGGCGCTGGACAACGAGGCCGAGCTGCTGGCCGAAGACCTGGCGAGCCTGCTGGGCGGCGGCACGCCGGAGCCTGCCCTGCCCGCCGGGGTGGTCGCCGACCGGGTGCTGGGCGCGCTGGCCCTGGTCGCCGTGGGTCTCGCCGTGCTCGGCGTGCGCCGGGCCCGGAAGCGGCCTTGGTGGCGGCTCGGGCCGCCGCTGCTGCCGCTCGTGCCGCTGGTGTTCCTGCCGCAGCTGCTCGGGTGGGTATTCGCCGGACGGCGGGGTACCTACGCCCAAGTGCTCTACGTCTGGCCGGGGCTCGTGGTCGCGCTCGGCGTGGTCGCGCTGGCGGGCCTGACCGTGGCCACGGCCAGGGCACGGGCCCTCGTGAGTGGCACGCAAGCCCGCGACCAGGAAGAATCGGACCCGACGAGGGGAGACGGCCGGTGGGCATCGGCAAGCAGACGAAGCGGATCCTGATCACGGTGGCGGGGGCCATCCTGCTGGTGGTCGGGGTGCTGCTGCTCGTCCTGCCCGGCCCCGGGCTGCTGCTCGTGCTCGCCGGGTTGCTGCTGCTGGCCTCGGAGTTCCCGGCGCTCGAGAAGTACGTCGACCCGGTGCGCGACCGCGCGATGAAGGCGGCCGAAGACAGCGTGTCGTCGCCGCTGCGGATCGCCGGCTCGGTGCTGGCCGGGCTGGCACTGCTGGCGGCGGGGATCGTCTGGGGCACGGTGAAGTCGCTGCCGTTCAGCGGCTGGAGCACCGGGTCGAGCCTGATCCTGTCGTCGGTGATCCTCTTCGCGCTGCTGATCTGGAGCTACCGGCGGGTCAAGACCCGGCGCGAGGCCGGCAGCCGCAGCTGAGCCGGATACTGTCGGCGCCATGAGCGCCGGATTCCAGCGGGCCCGGCGGCCGGAACAGGTCGAGGCGCGCCGCACCGCGATCCTCACCGCCGCGCGGGAGCTGCTGGCCGAGCGCCCGGTCGCCGGCATCAGCCTGCGGGAACTGGCCTGCCGCGTCGGGCTCGCGAAGTCCAATGTGCTCCGCTACTTCGACAGCCGCGAGGCCGTCTTCCTCGAGGTCCTCGACACGGCGTGGACGGAGTGGCTCGACGAGCTGGACGGCGAGCTCGGCCCGCCCGCGCCACCGGACCCCGGCTACGCGCGCGAAGAGCGGGTCGCCGGGGCGATCGCGGCGACGCTGGCCGAGCGGCGGCTGCTGTGCGAGCTGGTCAGCGCGATGGCGCCGGTGCTGGAACGCAACATCTCGCCGGAGTTCGCCCGCAGCTTCAAGCGCCGGGCGGCGGCCGGCACCGAGCGGCTCGGTGCGCTGGTCCGGGCCCGGGTGCCGGAGCTGTCGGCCGACGGCGGCCGCCAGTTCGCCGCCGGCGTGGTGATCGTGGTCTCGGGGGCGTGGCCGCACGCGAACCCGACCGCCGCCGTCGCGGCCGCCGCGGCCGAGCTGGGCGGGGTGCCGTCGTTCGCGGAGGCGCTGGCGGAGAGCCTCACGAACCTGCTGGCCGGGCTCGTCGCGCGGCGGCGGTGACGAGGTCGGCGTTTTCGAGCACCGGCTTCTCGTAGCCGTGCTCGGCGACCTCCAGCATCGCCCGGCCGATCTCCTCGCTGGTCGTCACGAAGCCGGGCAGCAGCCGCCGCAGCAGCGGGTACAGCGGCATCGCGACGCGGTAGAGCGTCCGGTACAGCGGGGTCCTGGACGTGATCCCGTGCATCGGCTGGATGTAGCCCGGTCGGACGGCGAACGTCCGCAGCGGCAGCCTGGCCAGCGCGTTCTCGGTGGCGCCCTTGACGCGGGCCCAGCGCACCCGGCCGCGTTCGGTGCTGTCGGTGCCCTGGCCCGAGACGTACACGAACGTGGTGCCCTCGGGCAGCTTGCCGGCGACCGAAAGCGTCAGCTCGTAGGTGATCCGCTCGTACTCCGCCGGCGCGACGCCGACCGAGGACACGCCGAGGCAGTAGAGGCACACGTCGTAGCCGGTGATCGGGCCGAGGGCGAACAGGTCCGGCTCGACGCGTTCGGTCAGCTTCGGGTGCGTCTCGCCGAGCGGGGACCGGCCGACGGCCAGCACCGCCTCCACCCGGTCGTCGAGCAGGCACTCGCGCAGCGCGCCCCGGCCGACCATGCCGGTCGCGCCGAAAAGGACGACCCTCACGCGTCCGCCACCGGCAGGAGCCCTCGCTCGGCGAAGACCTTCTTCGCGACGGCGGTCGCGTTCAGGGCCCGCGGGAAGCCGCAGTAGGCCGCCGACTGCAGGAGCGCCTCGACGATCTCCTCCGGCTTCAGGCCGGCGTTGAGCGAGGCATTGACGTGCACCTCCAGCTGCGGCTCGCACCCGCCGAGCGCGGTCAGCATGCCCAGCGTCACGAGCTGGCGGTCGCGCGGCACGAGCGCCGGCCGCGAGTAGATCTCGCCGAAGCCCCACGACACGACGCTGTCGGCGAGCTTCGGCGAGATGTCCGCGAGGCCGTCCAGCACCCGCTTGGCGGTCTCTTCCCCGTTGAGGTCGACCAGGGTCTGCATGCCGCGTTCGAAACGATCTTCGCTCATGACCGCGACGGTAGCGGCTGGAGCGGACTCCAGGTCAACCGGAAAGGCCGCGCCGGGAGCGTCCCGGCGCGGCCTCTTCGCGGACCTCCTACTTCCCGCTCGCGTACAGCGCGCTCACGTCCGCGTCGGACAGCGCCCGGTCGTAGACGTGGACCTGGTCGACCGCGCCGTCGAGGAAGTCGACCGGGTTGCCGCCGTACTTGCCGCGGCCGATCACCGTGTGGCCCGTCGACGCTTCGCCGAGGCAGACGCTCTTCGTGGCCGCGAGCTGGCCGTCGACGTAGAGCTTCAACGTGCCCGAAGCCGCGTCGCGGACGCCCACCACGTGGTACCAGCGGTTCGCCTCCGGGGCCGTGGGCGCCAGCGCCCGCGTGCCGACGAAGCTCATCGCGAGCCGGTGGTCCTGGCCCGAGTACTGCAGGAAGAACGCGCTGTTGCTCGGGCCGTCCTGGCTGACGACCGTCTGGAAACCGTCGCCGACGGCGTTGAACTCGACCCACGCGGCCGCGCTGTAGCTGCCTTCGGTGTTCACCAGTGCGGCACCGGTGTCGGTGTACTGGCCCGACCCGTTCACCGCCAGCGCCGAGCCGCTCTTGCCCGCGGTCCAGGACGCCCCGCCGGCGAGCGTGGCGTCGTGGCTGCCGACGACGTCCTTCGCCACCGTGCCCGCGTTCTCGTCGAAGGGGTAGGCGGCGATGCCGTCGATCCCGGGCGTGCCGGCGGGCACCGAGGGACCGGACACCGGGGCCCCGGTGGCGCCCTTGATCACCGCGAGGTTCGCCGCGCGGACCGCCGCGAAGTCCATCTTCTTCACCTGCCGGTCGTAGGTGAAGAAGCCGTTGACCTCCTTCTCGACGTCGGTGGTCTGCGTGTAGACACCCGCGGACACCCCGCACCGCTGGGCGACCAGCAGCAGGCGCTGCTGCAGCTCGCCGTAGCGCCGGGTCAGCGTCGCGCTGTCCGGCTCCATCTCGTAGGCGAAGCTGCCGGCCGCGTCGAACTCGTGGCCGGCGACCTTGAGGCCGAGGCCGCCGTACTCGCCGTCGACCGCCGCGCGCGGGCCGGTTTGCATCGGCGTGCCCGGGCCGGTGTAGCTGTGGTCGTCGTAGACGTCACCGCGGCCGCTGTCCGGTTCGGACCGGCAGCAGTTGACCCCGGATTCGGCGTTCACCAGCCGCGTCGGGTCCCAGGACTTGACCAGGTCGGCGATGCGGCCGACTTCGTAGTCGCCCCAGCCTTCGTTGAACGGCACCCAGCTGACGATCGACGGGAAGCTGCGGTGCTGGTCGATCATCCGCTTCAGCTCGGACTCGAAGGTGACCCGCGAGGCGGCCGACGGCTCGACGTCGTCCTTCATCGCCGGCATGTCCTGCCAAACCATGAGCCCGAGCTTGTCGGCGTAGTAGTACCAGCGGTCCGGCTCGACCTTGATGTGCTTGCGCACCATGTTGAAGCCGAGCGCCTTCTCCTGCTCCAGGTCGAACTTCAGGGCCGCGTCGGTCGGCGCGGTGTAGATGCCGTCCGGCCAGAAGCCCTGGTCCAGCGGGCCGACCTGCATGACGAACTTGCCGTTGAGCAGCATCCGCTGCTTGCCGTCGGCGGTCTTGCCGAGGCCGATCGTGCGCAGCCCGAAGTACGAGCCGACCTCGTCGCCCGACGGGACGAGCTTCACCCGCAGGTCGTAGAGGAACGGGTCGTCCGGCGACCACAGGTGCGGCCGGTCCACCTTGAGCTGCAACGGCTTGTTCGCGTCGCCGGACACGCGCCCGACCGGGCGGCCGTGGTCGTAGGCGACCGCTTCGACGCGCTGCTTCACCGGCCCGCCGACGACCGCGGTCACCGTCACCGAACCCAGGTCCGGGGTGATGTCCAGGCGGTCGATCCGCGAGGACGCCACCGGTTCCATCCAGACGGTCTGCCAGATGCCCGAAGACGGCGTGTAGAAGATGCCGTCACCGGGCCCGCGCTGCTTGCCGAGTGGCTGCCCGCCCTGGTCGTTCGGGTCGGCGACGCCGACGACCAGCTCCTGGTCGCGGGCGGTGGTCAGGGCGTCGGTGACGTCGACGGACCAGGCGTCGTAACCGCCGGTGTGGCGGCCGACGGTCTTGCCGTTCACGATCACCGTGGCGTCGTAGTCGACCGCCTGGAAGTGCAGCAAGATCCGCTGCCCGCGCCAGTCGCGCGGCAGCTGGAACGTCCGCCGGTACCACATGTTCGTCTCGTGGCGCATGATCCCGGACAGCGCCGACTCGACCGGGTACGGCACGAGGATGCGCTCGCCCAGTGTCCTGCCCACCGGAGCGGCCTCGCCGGGCTTGGCCGAGGCGAACTCCCAGACCCCGTTGAGGTTCTGCCACTTCGCGCGGGTCAGCTGTGGTCTCGGGTAGTCCGGCAGGGCGTTGGCGGGTGAGACGTCGTTGGTCCACGGTGTGGACAGCGGCGGGGTGAGCCGCTGCCACTGCGGCGGGGACTCGGCGTGCGCGGCGGGGACCGCGAGTCCGGTGAGGGCCATCGCCAGCGCGGCGGCCAGTCGGGCGGGGCGGAACATCGTTGAACCTCCTGGTAGGGGACGGGAGTTCAGCGGGTGCGGGAGCGCGCGAGCAGGCGCTGGATCACCACGACGACGAGCAGGAAGGCCCCGCTCACCACCGTCTGGTAGTTGGAGTCGAGGGTGCCGATCTGGTTGATGACGTTCTGGATCAGCGTGCGCAGCAGCACGCCGACGAGCGTGCCGACGATCGTCCCGGCGCCGCCGGTGAGCAGCGTGCCGCCGATGACGACGACGGAGATCGCGTCGAGCTCGGTGCCGACGCCGATCACCGTGACGCCGGACTGCAGGTACGCCGCGGTGAGCACGCCGGCGAACCCGGCGAGCGCGCCGCTGAGCGTGTAGAGGCTCACCTTGGTGCGGGCCACCGGAAGGCCCATCAGCACCGCCGACTGCTCGGCCCCGCCGATGGCGAACACGGACTGGCCGAACCGGGTGCGGCGCAGCAGCAGGCCGCCGAGGGTGAACAGGACGAGCGTCAGGTAGACCGGGACGCCGATGCCGAAGACCGTGCCCTGGCCCAGCCAGAGGAACGCCGAGCCGGGGTCCACTTTGTACGTCGTCGCGCCTTCGGTCGTCCACGCCAGCAGCAGCCCCCTGGCGAACAGCAGGGACGCCAGCGTGACGATGAACGGCGCCATGCCGGTGCGGGCGATGAGCACGCCGTTGACGAACCCGATCAGCGAACACACCGCCAGGGGCAGCAGGATCGCCACGACCAGGCCGTACTGCGCGCCGTACGCGGCGAGGACACCGCCGAGCGCGTAGTTCGAGCCGACCGAGAGGTCGATGCCGCCGGAGATGATCACGAACGTCATGCCGAGCGCGATCACGGCGAGGAACGACCCCTGCAGCACCAGGTTGCGCAGGTTGTCCGCGGTGCCGAAGTGCGGGAACGCGAACCAGGCGGCGGCCATGCCGAGGACGAGCACGACGGCCGCGCCCTGGCGTTGGAGCACCCCGGCGAAGGCCGCGTTGCGGGCCTGGGTCTGGGTCGCGGTCATCGGCTGCTCCGCTCACGCGCGACGTAGACCGCGACGACGATGATGGCCGCCTGGACCATCTGCGCGGTCGAGTCCGGCAGGTTGTGCTTGATCAGGGTGGCCTGGACGAGCTGCATGAGCAGCGCGCCGAAGACGGTGCCGAGGACGCGGACCCGGCCGCCGGTCAGCGGGGTGCCGCCGACGACGACCGCGGTGATCGCGGACAGCTCCATCAGCAGGCCGACGTCGCTGGGGTCGCTGGCGGCCAGCCGCGACGTCGCCAGCACACCGGCGATCGCCGCCAGCGCCCCGGAGATCACGTAGACGCTGATGAGCACGCGGTTGACCGGCAGCCCGGCCAGCGTGCTCGCGGCGCGGTTGCCGCCGATGGCGACCAGGTGCCGTCCGAACGTGGTGCGCTGCACGACCAGCCCGGCCAGCACGGACAGCACGCCCGCGACGATCACCATGATCGGGACGCCGAGGACGTCGCCGGTGCCCAGCGCCAGGAAGTCGCGGTTGTGCAGCTGGACGAGCTGCCCGTGGGCGATCACCAGGGCGAGCCCCCGCCCGCCGACCAGCAGCGCCAGGGTGGCGATGATCGGCTGGATGCCCAGGTAGGCGACCAGGTAGCCGCTGAACAGGCCGGACACGATCCCGGCGATGACGGCCACGATGACCGCCATCAGCGGGCCGGCGCCGAGATAGAGCGGGATGAGCGCGGCGGCGATCGCCATCACCGAGCCGACCGAGAGGTCGATGCCCTCGGTGCCGATCACCAGCGCCATGCCGAGCGCGACGATGCAGACCGGCGCCGCCTGCACCAGCTGGGTGCGGAAGTTGGCCGCCGACAGGAAGTTCTCGGTGAACACGACGTTGAACAGCAGCAGCACCACGACGGCCAGGTAGACGCCGTAGTTCTGCAGCCACGCGGTGACTTTCGCGCGGTCGGGACTCCTCGTCAGGGTGGCGCTAGACATCGTTGTCACCCCCGGTGTTCTCCGCCGCGATGGCGGTCAGGACGTTCTCCTCGGTGATGCGGTCGCCGGTCAGCTCGCCGGCGACCGCGCCGTCGCGCAGCACGACCACGCGGTCGGCGCCGTCGATCAGCTCTTCGAGTTCGGACGAGATGAGCAGCACGCCGAGCCCCTCCTGGGCGAGTTCGTCGATCAGCGCCTGGACCTCGGCCTTCGCGCCGACGTCGATGCCGCGGGTGGGCTCGTCGAGGAGCAGGATCTTCGGGCCGGTGGCCAGCCAGCGGGCGAGCAGCACCTTCTGCTGGTTGCCGCCGGAGAGCTCCGACACCTTCTGCTCGGGACTCGCCGCCTTGATCCGCAGCCGCTCCATGAAGATCTTGACGATCTTGTCCTGCTTGGCCTTGCTGACCAGGCCGAACGGCGAGAGCGCCGGCATCGCGGCGAGCACGATGTTCTCGCGGACCGACAGGTTCGGGATGATCCCGTCGGTCTTGCGGTCCTCGGCCAGCAGCGCGATGCCCGCGCGCATGGCGGCCTTGATCCTGCCCCGCTTCAGCGGTTTCCCGGCGAGCAGGACGCTGCCGCCGGACAGGGGGAACGCGCCGACGATGGCCCGTGCCGTCTCGCTGCGGCCGGAGCCGAGCAGGCCGGCCAGGCCGACGACCTCGCCGGGCCGGATGCTCACCGAGACGTCGCGCAGCTTCCGCAGGCCGCTGAGGTGCTCGGCCTTGAGCAGCGGCTCGCGTTCGACCTCGTGCTCTTCGCCGAACGCTGTGACGCCTTCCTCGCGGATCTGCCTGATCTCCCGGCCGAGCATCAGCGAGACGAGCTCGATGCGCGGCAGCGGCTTCAGCGGTCCGGTGTGGACGACCCGGCCGTCGCGCAGCACGGTGACGCTGTCGCACACGCGGTACAGCTCGTCCATCCGGTGGCTGACGTAGACGATCGCGATCCCCTGCGCGTGCAGCCGGTGCAGCACCTCGAACAGCGTCTCGACCTCACGCGGCTCCAGCGACGACGTCGGCTCGTCCATGATGACGACCTTGGCGTCGGTCGAGACCGCGCGGGCCAGTGCGACCATCTGCTGCGCGCCGACACCAAGGGTGTGCAGCGGCCGCCTGACGTCGTCGTCGATGCCGTAGCCCTTGAGCAGCTCGCGGGCGTCGGCGTGCATCCTCCGCCAGTCCACCAGGCCGGTGCGGGTGCGCGGCTCGCGGCCGAGGAAGACGTTGCCGGCGATGCTCATCAGCGGGACGAGGTTGACCTCCTGGTAGATGGTGGAGATCCCGGCGCGCTGCGCGTCGATCGGCCGCTTGAACGCCACCGGCTCGCCGAGGTGGCGCACCTCGCCTTCGTCGGGCTGGTAGACGCCGGTGAGCACCTTGATCAGGGTGGACTTGCCGGCGCCGTTTTCACCGACCAGCGCGTGCACCTCGCCCGGCGCCAGCGCGAAGCTGACGCCGTCGAGCGCGAGGGTGCCGGGGAACCGCTTGGTCACCCCGGCCACCTCGAGCACCGGTGCGGTCGTCATGGCGACGTCCTCTTCGGTGGCTGCCGTCATTTGTAGGAGTTCCCGACCTTCTGCGCGGCGTTGGTCTCGTCGTACTGGTCGTCGGCGATGACGATGCTCGCCGGGATGGCCTCGCCGTTCTCGAACTTCTGCAGCGTCTGGAAGGCCAGCGGGCCGAAGCGCGGGTTCGACTCGATCACCGCGTTGTAGCTGCCGTCGACGATGAGCTGCACGGCGTTGCGGGTGCCGTCGATGGAGACGATCTTGACGTCCTTGCCCGGTGCCTTGCCCGCCGTCTTGAGCGCGTTGACCGCGCCGACGCCCATTTCGTCGTTTTCGGCGTAGACGGCGGTGAGGTCCGGGTGGCTCTGGATGAGCTGCTCCATCACGGACTGGCCCTTGGACCGGTCGAACTCGCCGGTCTGCTCGGCGACCACGGACAGGCCCGGCGTCTTCGCGAGCTCGTCCTTGAAGCCCTTGGTCCGGTCGGTGGTGACGTTGTTGCCGGACGCGCCGAGCAGGATCGCGACCTTGCCGGTGCCGCCGGTCGACTTCACCATCGCCTGGGCGGCGCGCTTGCCCTGCTCGACGAAGTTGGAGCCGATGAAGGTCAGGTAGTCGGTGCACGGCTGCGACGTCACCTTGCGGTCGACGGTGACGACCGGGACCTTCTTGGCCTTCGCCGCGTCGAGGGCGGGCTGGAGGCCGTCGGAGTTCAGCGGGGCGACGACCAGCAGCTGGGCGCCGCGGTCGAGCATCGACTTGATGTCGCTGATCTGCCGGTTCAGGTCGCTCTGGGCGTTGGTGACCAGCAGCTTGTCTTCCGCGATGCCCAGCTTCGCGGCTTCGTCGCGGATGGACTGCGTCTCGGTGATCCGGAAGGGGTTGGCCTCCTTTTCGGACTGTGAGAAACCGACCACCGCCGTCTTGAGGTCGACCTTGGGGTAACCGGTTTTCTGCAGGGTGCAGCCGTCGGCGCTCGGGGCGGCGGACTGCGCGGACGCGGCCGGCCCGTCGCCGCTGGCGGGGGCGGCCGGGGTTTCCTCCCTGCTGGTGCAGGAGGTGAGGGTCAGCGCGGCGGCGGCCGCGGTGACCAGGACCAGTCGGGGACGGGAGGACAAGAGCACGGCGACTCCTCGGGCAGCGTCGTTGGTGGCCCGCTCGCCGGGGTGATCGGGGTCACCGCGGGAGCCTTGAAGTACTTTTTACATCGTTGGAACAACGTTGTAAACCGGCAGCCGCTCGCTACACTTCGTGCTCACTCTCTGAAGGGACCGCCCGTGACCGTGACGCTCAAGGACGTCGCCACGCTTGCCGGAGTGTCGGTGAAGACCGTGTCGAACGTCGTGAACGGCTACGCCTTCGTCAAGCCGGAAAACCGCCGGCGCGTCGAGGAAGCCCTGGCGGCGACCGGCTACCGGCCCAACATCGGGGCCCGCAACCTCCGCCGCGGCCGCACCGGCTTCCTGGCGCTGATGGTGCCGGAGCTGTCGATCCCGTACTTCGGCGAGCTGGCCGGCCTGGTCATCACGGCGGCCCAGCAGCGCGGCTGGAGCGTCCTGATCGAACAGACGCAGGGGACGCGGTCACGGGAGCGGGAGACCCTCGCCTCGCTGGGCCCGCACCTGGTCGACGGGGCACTGGTGCACCCGGAAGCCCTGCAGGCGGCGGACTTCCCGGCCGACCCGGGCGGGATCCCGCTGGTCATGCTGGGTGAGCACGCGGTGGACCTGCCGATCGACCACGTGGCGATCGACAACGTCCTGGCGGCGCGCACGGCCGTGTCGCACCTGGCGTCACTGGGCCGCACGCGCATCGCGGCCATCGGGCGCAATCCGGAACGCGGGACGTCGTCCCAGCGGCTGGCCGGGTACCGCGCGGCCCTGCAGGCGGCCGGTCTGTCCTATTCGGACGCTTTGGTGGCCCCGGCGGAGAAGTGGCACCGGTCGGTGGGGGCGGCGGCGATGAAGTCGTTGCTGGCCCTGCCTTCGCCGCCGGACGCGGTGTTCTGCTTCAACGACCTGCTGGCCGTCGGCGCGCTGCGCGCGGTCGCCGAGCTGGGCCTGCGGGTGCCGGAGGACGTCGCGATCGTGGGGTTCGACAACAACGAAGAGAGCGCATTCTCACTGCCGTCGCTGACGACGATCGCGCCGGACAAAACGGCACTGGCCGAGGCGGCGGTGGACCTCGTGCACCGGCGCATCACGGGAGACAAGACGTCCCCGCCGCAGGACATCCAGACCCCGTTCGCCCTGGAGATCCGCGAAAGCACCCGCGGCCGCTGAGGTCAGCGGGAGGGCCAGTGCCAGGAGGGGCGGTCCAGGAGGCCCTGGCCGGCCACCTTCGTCTCGCCGTACTCCTTCTCCAGCTCCACCGTGCCCACGTCGGCCACCGCCGCCAGCGCGCGGATCAGGGGCTGGGCGTGGGAGACCACCACCAGCTGGGTCTCCTTCGCCGCCGTGGCGATCAAGGCCGCCAGTGCCGGCAGGAGGTCCGGGTGGAGGCTCGTCTCCGGCTCGTTCAGCACCAGCAGCTCCGGCGGGCGCGGGGTGAGCAGGGCCGCCACCCACAGCAGGAACCGCAGCGTCCCGTCCGACAGCTCCGCCGCCGACAGCGGGCGCAACAGGCCGTGCTGGCGGAACTCGACCGACAGCAGGCCGTCCTCGGAGCGCCGTACCTCCACGGTCGAGCCGGGGAACGCCCCGTCGATCACCTCGGCGAGCTCCGCGGCGCGGCCCACCTCGATGATCGTCTGCAGGGCCGCCGCCAGGTCGGCGCCGTCGTGGGCCAGCACCGGCGTGCGGGTGCCGATGCGGGCCTGGCGGGCGGGGGCGTCGCCGTCGGTGCGGAAGTGGTCGTAGAACCGCCACGACCGGATGCGCTCCCGCAGCACCAGCAGCTCCGGGCAGGCCCGTGGATCCGCGAACTCGCTCAGCATGCTGTCGGTCAGCCGGATCTTGAACCGCTCGTCACCCCAGGCCCCGGACGAAACGCGGGTGCGCACCGACGGCCCCGCCCGGTCGGCCAGCAGCGCCGTCGGCCGCAGGACCGGCCCCGACCACACGGCTTCCCGCTTGAACTCCGGGTCGAGGTTGAACAGCGTCGCGCCCGGCACCGGCAGCCCGAGGTCGAGCGCGTAGCCGAACTCGTCGCCCGCGAAGCCGAGCCGCAGCCCGACGGCCTTCGTGTGCACCTTGCCCTGGACCCGCGTGGTGCCCCGCCGGACGCCGTTCTCCGGGCCGGCCCACAGCGTCGAGGGCAGGCCGCCCTCCCGCGCCAGTGCCGCGACGGCGCCGTTGCGCGACGCGTCCGCCAGCAGGCGCAGCGCCCGGTACAGGCTCGATTTGCCGCTGCCGTTCGGTCCGGTGACGACCGTCAGGCCGGACAGCGGCAGCACCAGGTCACGCAGTGAGCGGTAGTTCGCGACAGCCAGCGTGGTGAGCATGCCCCGCAACCTAGTCCGCCGTTGATTCGTCCGATGTTTGTCCGGTCCTGTCGTTGACACCGCCGAGCCGCGCCGACCAAAATCGCAGATCCTATAGGATCCACGGTTTTGCTCGGACCTCGAAGGAGTGGTCATGGCAGCACGGGCTCTCGGTGCCCTCGCCGGGCTCGCGGTGGCGGCGGGCCTGCTCACCGCGCCGGTGGCGGCGACGGCGGAAGAACTCCAGCAGCCCGTTGCGCAGCAGCCCTACCTGGGCTGGAGCAGCTGGAGCCTCGAGTCGACGAACTACCCGGGCGTCAACCCGAACGGCACGGCCAGCTGGCTGACCGAGCAGCACGTCCTCCAGCAGGCCGACGTGCTCGCCGCGAAGTTCAAGCAGCACGGCTACACCTACGTCAACATCGACGCCGGCTGGGCGAACGGCTTCGACCAGTACGCGCGCCCGGTGGTCAACCCCGTGACGTTCCCGGACGGCATGAAGCACGTCGCCGACTACGTCCACCGCAAGGGCCTGAAGCTCGGCTCGTACCTGGCCGTGGGCCTGGACCTCAAGGCCTACCACGACGGCAACTCGCCGATCGCCGGCACCGCGAACTGCCACACCCGGGACCTCGTCTACCCCGACCTGCGCACGACCAACGGCTGGGACTCCGCCTACAAGATCGACTTCGCGAACCCGTGCGCCCAGTCCTATGTGGACTCGGTGGCGCGGCTGCTGGCCGGCTGGGGCGTCGACTTCCTCAAGCTCGACGGCGTCGGCCCGGGCTCCTTCAAGGGCGGCGAGAACCACACCAACACCGCCGACGTCGAAGCCTGGCACAAGGCGATCGCCAAGACCGGGCGCCCGATGGAGTTCGTCGTCTCCTGGGCGCTGAGCCACCGGCAGGCCGGCGTCTGGAAGGCCAACACCAACGGCTGGCGCGTCGACACCGACGTCGAGTGCTACTGCGACACCCTCGTGACCTGGAACAACTCGGTCAAGCAGCGCTGGAACGACGTCGTGCAGTGGATCCCCGACGCCGGGCCGGGGCACTGGAACAACCTCGACTCCCTCGACGTCGGCAGCGGCAGGATGGACGGGCTCACCGAAGCCGAACGGCAGAGCTACCTGACGCTGTGGGCCATCGAAGCCGCACCGCTCTACCTGGGCGACGACCTGACCCAGCTGGACGACTACGGGGTCGAACTGCTGACCAACGACGAGGTCATCGCCGTCGATCAGGCCGGGATCCCGGCCAAGCCGGTGAGCCAGACATCCGACCAACAGGTCTGGTACAACCGCAACGCCGACGGCAGCTACACGGTCGCCCTGTTCAACCTCGCCGCCGTGCCCGCCCGGGTGAGCGCGGACCTCGCGCAGCTCGGCATCACCGGCCCGGTGCAGATCCGCGACCTCTGGGCCCACCGGGACGTCCGCGACCCGGCGGCGGACCTGCCGGTGCACGGCTCGCGCCTGTTCAAGGTCACCCCGCGCGACCGCGGCGCCCTCGCCGCGCCCGCCGTCGTGCACGGCACCGCGGCCACCGGCACCAGCGTCTCCCTGGCCTGGGACGCCTCGACGGGCGCGCAGGGCTACGACGTCTTCGTCAACGGCCGGAAGGCGACGTCCACCAGCGGCGCGAGCGGCACGGTCACCGGCCTCGAGCCGTCGACGTCGTACGAGTTCACGGTGGTCGCGAACCCGCGGTCCGGCCGCCCTTCCGCACCCAGCAAGAAGATCAGCCTGACGACCCCCGCCGCCGGCGGCCCCAGGACGTACGAGGCCGAGAACGGCAGCCCCCAGGGCGGCGCGACCGTCTACGACTGCGCGTGTTCGGGCGGCAAGAAGGTCGGCTACCTCGGCGGCAGCGGTTACGTCGTCCTGCCCACGGTGGCGGCGGCGGCCGCGGGCACGTACCTGATGCAGCTGTCCTATGTGGATGGTGACTCGAGCCGGACCGGGATCGTCACGGTCAACGGGACGTCGTTCCCGCTGCCGGTCGCCGGCAGCAACGACGACGACTGGAACACCCCGCAGACGGTGACCGTCCCGGTGTACCTGCAGGCCGGGGCCAACACGATCCAGGTCGGCAACCAGGCCGGGTACGTCTACGACGTCGACCGGATCACCGTCTAGTGGACCAGGACCTCCTGCTCTCGTGGCCGCACCCGGCGGCGGACTGGACCGAAGCCTTGCCGGTCGGCAACGGGCGGCTCGGCGCGATGGTGTTCGGCGGCGCCGGCCGCACCCGTGTCCAGGTCAACGACGCGACGGTGTGGTCCGGCACCCCGCACGGCCCGGCGGCGGCGCTCAAGGACGTCGCCGCCGGGCCGGAGCAGCTCGCCGAGGTGCGGGAAGCGGTGTTCGGCAAGGACTTCCGGCGCGCCGAAGCGCTCCTGATGGGCTTCGAAGGCCCGTACAGCCAGGAGTTCCTGCCGTACGTGGACCTCTGGCTGACGCTGCCCGAGGGCACCTCGCACGGCCGGACGCTCAACCTGGACAACGGTGTCGTCACCGAGCGGCTCACCGTCGGCGGCCGGGACGTCGAGCGGACGACCTGGGTGAGCCGGCCCGCGCAGGTCCTCTGCGTGGCGGTGACGTCGGCCGACGTCGGGGTCGAGGTGACGACGCCGCTGCGCGAAGTGTGGCGCGACGGCCTCGACCTCGGCATCGAGATCCCGGTCGACGGCGCGCCGCGGCACGAGCCCCAGGTCGCCGGACCGCTGCGGTACGGGACCGCGGACGGCTACGACCCGTTCGGCGCGGTCGCCGTCCGGGTCGTCCGCGAGCGCACCCGGACCCTGGTCGTGCTGGCCGGCTCGACCAGCGCGTACGACGCCTGGATCGGCGACCGGCAGCGCACCCGCGACGAACACCGCCGACGCGCGGCCGTCCTGGCCGAGCGGGCGGCCGCCGCCGGGGCTCAGGAGCTGCGCCGCGCGCACGAGGCCGACCTCCGGCCGCTGCTCGGCGCGGCTTCGCTCCGGATCGGCGGCCGCCGCGGCGGCACGCACGACGTCGCGGAACTGCTCGCCGGGCAGGACGAGCAGCTGACGGCCACCGTGCTCTTCCAGTACGGCCGGTACCTCCTGGCCAGTGCGTCCCGGCCCGGCGCGCCCCCGGCCAACCTGCAGGGCATCTGGAACGACGACCTCCGCCCGGCCTGGTCGTCGAACTACACGGTCAACATCAACACGCAGATGAACTACTGGGCGGCCGAGACGACCGGGCTCGGCGAGTGCCACCTCCCGCTGTTCGACCTGCTCGGCAAGCTCGCGGTCACCGGCGCGGACGTGGCGCGCGAGCTGTACGGCGCCCGCGGCTGGGTCGTCCACCACAACACCGACCCGTGGGGCTGGGCGCTGCCGGTGGGGATGGGCCACGGCAACCCGTCCTGGGCCATCTGGCCGATGGGCGGCGCGTGGCTGGTCCAGCACGCCTGGGAGCACTACGACTTCACCCGCGACCGCGGGTTCCTGGCGACGACGGCCTGGCCGCTGCTGCGCGGTTGCGCCGAGTTCTGCCTGGACTGGCTGGTCGAGCGGGACGGCGTCCTCGGCACCTGCCCGTCGACGTCGCCGGAGAACCTCTTCCTCTCCGGCGCCGGGACGAAGGAGTCGCTGACCTGGTCATCCACAATGGACATCGCGCTGATCGGGGCGGTGTTCGAGCGCGCTCTCGCCGCGGCCGGCGCGCTCGGCGTCGACGATCCGCTGTGCGACGAGATCGAGGCCGCTTTGCCGCGGCTGCGCCCGCTGCCCGTGCTCCCCGACGGCAGGCTGGGGGAGTGGGCCGAAGACCTGCCCGAGGAGGACCCGCTCCACCGGCACCTTTCGCACCTCGTCTCGGTCTACCCGCTCGGCCAGGTCGGTTTGTCGACTCCGGGCGGGCTCGCCGCGGCCGCCGAGCGGGTCCTGGACCGGCGCGGCCCGGGCGCGATGGGGTGGTCGTGGGCGTGGAAGATCGCCCTGCGGGCTCGTCTCGGCGACGGCGAGACCGCGCTCTCGCTGCTGCGCGAAGCGGTCCAGCCGTTCACCGGCGACCGCCACCGCGATGCCCCGGTCGACGGCTCGGCGTGGGGCGGGCTGCTGCCGAACCTGTTCAGCACCCACCCGCCGTTCCAGATCGACGGCAACCTCGGCTTCCCGGCGGGCATCGCGGAGCTGCTGGTGCAGAGCCATTCCGGCACGATCGTGCTGCTCCCGGCGCTGCCCGCCGCCTGGCCGGACGGCGAGCTCCGCGGCCTGCGCTGCCGTGGCGGTGTCACCGTCGACCTGCGCTGGCGCGGCGGCGAGCCGGACTTCGTCCGGGTGACGCGGACCGGCGGGGACCCGGCCGAACCGGTCGCCGTCCGGTTCCGCTGCGCGACCGCGGAACTCCGGCCCGCGGTGGGCGAATCGACCGTCCTGAAAGGATTGTGATGCTGACCGACCTCGGCCGTGACGCGCTGTGGGAATACCGCAGCGACTACACGGCGCCCGCCGATTTCGACGCCTTCTGGGCCTCGACGCTGGCCGAAGCGCGGGTGCACGACATCGGTGTCCGGCTCACGCCGGTCGAGACGCCGTTGCGGGCGATCGACGTCTTCGACGTCACCTTCGCCGGCTTCGGCGGGCACCCGATCCGGGCGTGGCTGAAGCTGCCCCGGCAGGCGGCGGGACCGCGGCCGGCGGTCGTGCAGTTCCACGGCTACGGCGGCAGCCGCGGCAGCGAGCTCGACCAGCTGCACTGGGCGGCCGCGGGGTACGCGCACCTGCAGGTCGACGTGCGCGGCCAGGGCGGCGTGACACCGGACCCGGCCGGGACCGGCCCGGCATACCCCGGCCACCTCACCCGCGGGATCGAGAGCCGCGAAACCTACGTCTACCGGCGGATCTTCACCGACGCCGCGCGCGCGGTCGACGCGGTGCGGGCGATCGGGCCGGTCGACCCGGCGCGGGTGGCGGTGGTGGGCAACAGCCAGGGCGGCGGCATCGCGCTGGCCGCGGCGGCGCTCGTGCCGGACGTCGTGGCGTTGCACGCCCAGGCGCCGTTCCTCTGCGACTTCCGGCGCGCGAGCCTGGTCGCGGGGGAGCGGCCGTACACGGAACTCACCGGCTACCTGGCCATGCACCGGACCCGGGCCGAGCGGGTCTTCGACGTCCTGTCCTACTTCGACGGAGTCGGGTTCGCGAGCCGCGCGGCGGCACCCGCGTGGTTCTCGGTGGGGCTGATGGACGGCATCGTGCCGCCGTCGACCGTCTTCGGCGCCTACCACGCCTACCGCGGGCCGAAGGAGCTCGCGGTCTGGGAGTACGGCGGCCACGAAGCCGGCGGGGACGACGACCTGCGTGCGGTGCTCGACGCGTTCGGCCCGGTGTTCGGGCAGTAGCCTGGACGGGACGAATCGAGAGGGGACCGATGGCAGGCGGACGGCGCCTCGAGGCCCTGCCGAGCCGGCAGGTGCTCGCCGACGGCGTCTACGAGCAGATCCGGGCGCTGATCATGAACGACGGCATCGCCCCGGGTGCCCGCGTGAACATCGACGAGATCGCCCGCGAGCTCGGCGTTTCGGGCACACCGGTGCGCGAGGCGCTGGCGCGGCTGGAGTCGGAGGAGCTCGTCAGCAGGCTGCCGCTGCGCGGCTACCGCGTCACGGAACTGCTGAACCGCAAGGAAGTCGACGACGTGTACGCGTTGCGGCTGCTGCTGGAGCCGCCGTCCGCGGCACTGGCGGCGGCGGCGATGTCGGACCAGAACGTGGCGCTGCTCGAAGCCGAGATGGCGACTTGCCCGGCCGCGCCGGCCGAAGACGCCTACCGCGACTACAAGGCGTTGACCGCGCACGACCAGCGGCTGCACGAGCTGATCCTGCACCTGGCGGGCAACGCGGCGGTCGAGCAGGCGTTCGCCCGCACCCACTGCCACCTGCACTTCTTCCGGCTGAACTACAACCAGCCGTTCGGCGAGCAGACGATCACCGAGCACAGCCGGATCGTGGCCGCCCTGATCGCGGGCAACCCGGCGGGAGCTCGCAAGGCGATGACCGACCACCTCGAAGTGGCCCGGGACCGCCTGCTCGACCGACTCTGACGGCGTTACCCGACCGGCATCGTCACTTCGTAGACGCGGGACGCGGCCTTGCGGGCGCCGGTGAAGCCATTGGCCCACAGGGATTCCACCTGTGACGCCTCGGTGGCGTTCGGGTTCGCGTTCGTGCAGGACGGGCCGGGGCCACCGCCGGACATCAGCTCCGAGCACGGGCCTTCGTAGTGGTCCGGCAGGCCCAGCGCGTGCCCGGTTTCGTGGGCCGCGATCCGGGTCTGGTCGTACTGCTGGGCCTGGGTGTAGTCGATGAAGATCGTGCCGCTGCCGTGGCCGTCGGTCTGGGCGTACGAGCCGCGCGGGTCGTTGCCCTCGGTGTAGTGCAGCGACGCGCCCGACGAGCTCTCCTGGAGCTTGACGTTCGACACCGCCGCGTTCCAGTTGGCCGCGCCCGCGTTGATCACCGCGCGGAAACTCGGGGCGTCCGAGGTGTCGTAGTAGACGATCGTGGCCGCTTCCGGGGCCGCGAAGGCCGGGCCGGCCGTCAGCGGGGTCGCGATCATCGCCAGGGCGACGGCGGCACCGGGCAGCAGGTACTTCCTGGACATCGGGACGACTCCTTGCCGTGGGGAATTTACCGGGTCTGCGCGCGCTGGGTGTCGAACTTACGGAATCGCCCGGCGTTTGTGACCCGACTTTCGTACCGGCTTGGGGCCGTTCGGCTCAGCCGACCGGTTCGGCCAGCGGGATGTCGTCCTCGCCGAGCCACGATCCGCGCCACGCCAGCTCGGTCCTGTCCAGCGGTTTTCCGCAGCTGTCGCACTTCGCGCCCGGCCGGGTGGGCTGCCCGCAGCGGGAGTGGACCAGCGTCGTCGGCCCGGCGTCCGAGGAGGTGTGGGTGTGCCCCCAGGTGCCGAGGGCGTGCAGCACCGGCAGGGCGTCCGAGCCGGCCTGGGTGAGGCGGTACTCGTGCCGGGTGCGGCCGCCGTCGCGGTAGGGGAGCTTCGTCAGCAGGCCGCGGTCGACGAGCTTGGCCAGCCGGGTGGTCAGCACGTTGTCGGCGATGCCGAGCTGGCTGCGGAAGTCCTCGAACCGGGTGGTGCCCGCGGTGGCGTTGCGCAGGATCAGCAGCGTCCACGGCTCGCCGAGGACGTCGGCGGCGCGGGCGATCGGGCAGGCGGCGTCCGCCCAGGTGATGCGACGGCTCATCGTGTGATCCCTTCGACCTGACTTGCTTGGAGCAAGTCTACGTCGTAGTCTCGTCTTCAGCTAGCTTGCAACGAGCAAGTCAGGTGCGAGAGGAGTTCGTCATGGACATCACGGGTGCGGTCGCGCTGGTCACCGGGGCCAACCGGGGTCTCGGCCGCCGGTTCGCCGCGGAGCTGCTGGAGCGCGGGGCGGTCAAGGTGTATGCCGCCGCGAGGAATCCCGAGTTGATCGACCTGCCGGGCGTGGTCCCGCTGCGGCTCGACGTGACCGACCCGGAGTCGATCCGGGAAGCCGCCGCGGTGGCGAGTGACGTGACGCTGCTGGTGAACAACGCCGGTTCGTCCACCGGGGCGTCGCTGCTCGGCGGGTCCGTCGAGGACATCCGGCTGGAGATGGACACGCACTACTTCGGCACCCTCGCCGTGACGCGCGAGTTCGCGCCGGTCCTCGAGCGCAACGGCGGCGGCGCGGTGCTCAACGTCCTTTCGGTGCTTTCCTGGTTCACCGCACCGCAGGTCGCGGCCTACTCCGCGGCGAAGTCCGCGGCGTGGTCGCTGACCAACGCGCTGCGCCTGGAACTGGCCCCGCAGAAGACGCAGGTGACGGCGCTGCACGTCGGCTACATGGACACCGACATGGCCAAGCACGTCGACGGCCCGAAGGTCGACCCGGCGCTGGTGGCGAAGCTGGCGCTGGACGGTGTCGAGGAGGGCCGCTTCGAGGTGCTCGCCGACGACGTCAGCCGGAACGTGCGGGCCGGGCTCGCCGGCGATCTCCCCGCGCTGTACCCCGCGCTGGTTTCCTGAACGGTTTTCCGGACCCCGGAATACCGGCCTCTCCGCCGCGGGCGTATGAATAGGCGGGTGGCGGAACGCGTCGAAGCGGGAATGGGCCGGAGAAGAAACCGCTGGGGCGAAGGCGAACGGTTGCGCGGTGAGATCCTGGCCGCGGCCGGCCGGTTGCTGGCCGAACTCGGCGGCGAGGACGGGCTGACGATCCGGGGCGTCGCCCGCGCGGTCGGCATCGCCCCGGCGAGCATCTACCAGCATTTCTCCGATCGTGCGGAATTGGTCCGCGGTTTGCTGGACCACGAATACGCCCGGCTGCGGGATTCGATGCGCGCGGCGGAGGAGGCAATCGGCGAAACCGACCCCGTCGGCCGGATCCGGGCCCAGATTCACGCCTACTGCGCCTTCGCGATGCAGAATCCGGGGCATTACCGGCTGATGCTCGCGAACGGTGCGTCCGACCTGGAGCCCGGCACCCGGCCGACGGGCCCGCTCCTGGACCTGATCGACCGGCTGACGGCGGGGTTCGAGCGCTGCGTCGAGGCGGGCCACGAGCTGCGCGTGACGCCGGGCCGCGCGGCGGCGGTGGTGTTCGTCGGCGCGCACGGCCGGGTCGCGTTGTTCCACAGCGCGTTGAACCGGACCGGCGCGGAGCTGGTGGAGCCGTTCGTGGACGAGCTCGTGTCGCTCGTGTTCGCCTGATCGGACGGTGGCGCGTCCGCCGGGAAGATGCTTAGCATGGCTACGTAAATTTCCGGCGGCTCCGGGAGGTATCCGGTGGACGGCGTGCCCGCGTTTCCGATGACCCGGCGGTGTCCCTTCGACCCGCCCGCCGAACTCGGCGAACTGCCCCCGGTTTCCCGGGTGCGCCTGTGGAACGGCAGCACGCCGTGGCTGGTGACGCGCTACGACGACGTCCGCGCGGTGCTGCGGGATGCCCGGGTCAGCGCCGACTCCGACCACCCGGGCTACCCGCACCAGAGCGCGGCGTCGGCGGCCCGCCGCCACCGCGCGAAGTCGTTCATCACCATGGACGGCGCCGCGCACGCCGCCCAGCGCAAGCTGCTGACCGGCGACTTCCTGGTCAAGAAGATGGAAGCGCTGCGCCCGGCGATCCAGCGCATCGTCGACGACCTGGTCGACGGGTTGCTGGCCGGCCCGAAGCCGGTCGACCTGGTGCCGGCGTTCGCGTTGCCGGTGCCCTCACTGGTGATCTGCGAACTGCTCGGCGTCCCGTACGAGGACCGCGAGCTGTTCCAGGACATCACGAAGGTGATGGTGTCTCGCACGGCGACGCCGGAAGACGCGGTGAAAGCCACCGAAGAGCTGCTGGCCTACCTCGGTGGCCTGGTCGAGCGGAAGGCGGCCGCTCCGGGCGACGACGTGCTGAGCAGGCTGGCGGCCGGCCAGTACGCGACCGGGCGGATGACCGCCGAAGAGGTCGCCTCGATGGGCCAGCTGCTCCTGGTGGCCGGCCACGAGACGACGGCGAACATGATCGCGCTCGGCACGGTGGCGTTGCTGGAGCACCCCTCGCAGCTGGAGCTGGTGCGCACCGGCGACGCGGACCTGCTGCGCCGCGCGGTCGAAGAGCTGTTGCGCTACCTGAACATCACGCACACCGGCCGCCGCCGCGTGGCCACCGCGGACATCGAACTGGGCGGCGAGACCATCCGCGCGGGCGAAGGCGTCATCGCGGCGGGCGACGCGGCCAACCGCGACGCGGCGGTGTTCGCCGACCCGGACCGCCTCGACGTGACCCGCGAGGCCCGCCACCACGTGGCGTTCGGGTACGGCGTGCACCAGTGCCTCGGCCAGACGCTCGCGCGTGTCGAGCTCCAGGTGGTGTACGGGACGCTGTACCGCCGCATCCCGGGGCTGCGGCTCGCGGTGCCGGTGGACGAGCTGGCGTTCAAGGACGACATGCTGGTGTACGGGGTGCACAGCCTGCCGGTCACGTGGTGACGGCGGCCTCGCCGAAGACCATGCGGTGGCCGCGAGCGGTGTCCATGTACTCGCGGACGCGGTGGACGAGCCCGTCGCGGAGTTCGAAGACGAAGCAGTAGTCGTTGGCGTAGTGGTTGCCGTTGGCCAGGGTGGCCGTCATCGTCTCCTCCACGACCACCCGGTCGCCGTCCGCGTGGAAGCCGGTGAACGTCACCGTGACGTCGCCGACGAAGAACTTCGTGAAGTCCTCGGCGAGGAACTGCACGATGGCGTCCCGGCCGACCAGGTGCGACGGGCCGCCGAGGGCGACGGCGGTGGCGTTCCCGGGCGGTGCCAGCCATTCGGCGTCCTCGGTGAACACGGCGGAGATCCGGTCCGCGTCGTGGGTGGCGAAGGCTTTCCAGGCGTTCTCGACGATCTCGCGGCTCGACATGATCGCGACCCTAACCGCGCGCAGCCTCAGCGGGCTGGCGGTTTTGCGACGTCATCGGATCGCCCGCTGGGCCGCGTCCAGGTGCTCCGCCAGCCACGCCGAGACGAACCGCTCGCGGTCGGCGTTCGTGTCCTTCCGCGGCACCATCTCCACCAGCATGATCAAGCCGAGGTACACCCGGTACAACGTCAGGCGCCGGTGGGCCGGGGCGTCGAAAAGCGCTGGGCCGTAGCCGTCCAGCAGGGGTGCGTCCAGGTCGTGGAACAACGTCAGCGAGACGAACTCCGCCACCGGGTCGCCCCAGAACGCCCGCTCGGCGTCGATGATGCCCGACACGCGGCCGCCGTGCACCAGGATGTTGCCTTGCCACAGGTCGAAGTGGACCAGCACCGGCGTCTCGACCAGCTCCAGCAGCGGCTCGTGGCGGCGGACCAGGTGCGCGATCTCCGCCGCCGGGCGCGGGAGGCGCACGCCGTAGGAGACCGCGTCGGCCAGGATCGCGTCCACCATGGCCGTGAACGCCGAAGACCACGTCGGGTGCAGCGGGTCCTGGAGGTAGCCGAAGCCGTCGCCGGTCGTCTCGTGCAGGCGCGCCACGATCCTGCCCAGCTCCGTGCGCAGCTGCGGGCCGGCGCCGGGCGTGCGGTTCCACGGCGTCCCCGGCACCTCCGTCATCAGCAGGAACCCCGGCCCCGCGCCCACCACCGACGGCAGCGGCCCGGAAGCGAGGCGGTAGTACTCCGCCTCCGTGGCCAGCAGGTCGTGCTCGTAGGTCAGGCCGGGACCGGACGGCGCGATCTTGAGCACCAGCCGCCGTCCGTCCGCCAGCGTCACCCGGACCGCCCGGTTGTACGTCCCGCCGCCGAGGTCCTCGGCCGCCACCACCGAAGCCGGGTCGATGCCCGATGCCGTCAGCTCCCGGTCCACCCCGCCGAGTCTTCCAGCTTTTCCGCCGCGTCGGCCAGGTCTTCCGGTGTCGGGGCGTCGTCCTGGGTCAGGCTCCGCCGCCAGTAGCCGGTGAACTCGATGGCGCTCTTGGGCAGGCCGCGTTCGACGAGGTGGCGGCGCACCGCCCGGACCGTCGACGCCTCTCCGGCCAGCCACGCCGCTTCCGGGAGGGCGGTCCCGCGCACCGCCTCCAGCAGCCGGCGGCCGTGCTCGGCGCCGTCCCGGTGCAGCCACCGGACGCCGGGCAGCGGCTGCTCCTCCGCCGCGGCCTCGATCTCGACGAACACCACTGCATCGTCCACTTCGGACAAGATCGAAGCGATGGCGGGGATCGCCGTCTCGTCGCCGGCGCACAGCAGCGTGTCCGCTGTGGACAGTGGACGCCGGTACGCCGGGTCCGGCCCGTACCGGCCGAGGACGTCACCCACCGCCGCCCGCGCGGCCCACGCCGTGGCCGGACCGGGACGGCCGGCGTGCAGCACGAAGTCGACGTCGATCGTGTCGCCGTCCCGCGAGCGCACGGTGTAGCTGCGCATCACCGGGCGCTCGTCCGCCGGGATCGCGAGGTACGCCTGGTACCAGCGCATGACGTCGTCGTCGGCCGACGGCAGCCGCACCGGGCGGCCCGGCGGCGGGAACAGCAGCTTGAGCTGCTGGTCCGGCCACGCCTCCAGCCCGGCCAGGCCATCGCCGGTGAAGGTGACGCGCACCGTCCGCGGCGTCACCCGCCGGACCGCCGTCACTTCGAGCAGGCCCGTCGGTTTCACGGCTTCCCCAGGTATTCGCGCAGGTGGCGGGCGGTCAACGTCGAGGCGTCGGCGACGAGCGCGGCCGGCGTGCCTTCGAAGACGACCCGGCCGCCGTCGTGGCCGGCGCCGGGGCCGAGGTCGATCAGCCAGTCGGCGTGGGCCATCACGGCCTGGTGGTGCTCGATCACGATCACCGTGTTGCCCGCGTCGACGATCCGGTCGAGCAACGCCAGCAGCTGGTCGACGTCGGCGAGGTGCAACCCGGTCGTCGGCTCGTCGAGGATGTACGTCGAGCCCTTCTGCGACATCCGGATCGCCAGCTTGAGCCGCTGCCGCTCGCCGCCGGACAGCGTGGTCAGCGGCTGGCCGAGCGTGAGGTAGCCGAGGCCGACGTCGGCGAGGCGGTCCAGCACCGTCCGCGCGGTGCCCGTGGCGAAGAACTCGCGGGCCTCGGCGACGGACATCGCCAGCACCTCGCTGATGTTCTTGCCGCGCAGCTCGTAGGTCAGCACCTTGGGCGTGAACCGCCGGCCCTCGCACTCTTCGCAGACCGACGCGACCCCGGCCATCATCGCCAGGTCGGTGTAGATCACGCCGAGGCCCTTGCACTTCGGGCAGGCGCCTTCGGAGTTGGCGCTGAACAGGCTCGCCTTGACCCCGTTGGCCTTGGCGAACGCCGCCCGGATCGGGTCGAGCAGGCCGGTGTAGGTCGCCGGGTTGGACCGGCGGGACCCGCGGATCGCCGACTGGTCGACCACGACGACGTCTTCGCGGCGGGCCAGCGAGCCGTGGATCAGCGACGACTTCCCGGACCCGGCCACCCCGGTGACCACGGTCAGCACGCCGAGCGGGACGTCGACGCTGACGTCCTTGAGGTTGTGCAGGCGGGCGCCGGTGATCCCGATGTGCCCGGTGGGCGTGCGGACCTGCTCCCGCAGCGTCACCCGGTGGTCGAGGTGGCGGCCGGTGAGCGTGCCGGACGCGCGCAGGCCGTCGACGCTGCCGGTGTAGCAGAGCCGGCCGCCGTCGGTGCCCGCGCCGGGGCCGAGGTCGACGACGTGGTCGGCGATCCGGATCGTCTCCGGCTTGTGCTCGACGACCAGGATCGTGTTCCCCTTGTCCCGCAGGCACAACAGCAGGTTGTTCATCCGCTCGATGTCGTGCGGGTGCAGCCCGACGGTCGGCTCGTCGAAGACGTAGGTGACGTCGGTGAGGCTCGAGCCCAGGTGCCGCACCATCTTCACGCGCTGCGCCTCGCCGCCGGAGAGCGTCGCGGATTCGCGGTCCAGCGACAGGTAGCCGAGGCCGATTTCGACCAGCGAGTCGAGCGTGTCGCGCAGGTTGCCCAGCAGCGGCCGGATCGACGGCGCGTCGAGGTTCCGGACGAACTCGGCGAGGTCGCTGATCTGCAGGGCGGCGCAGTCGGCGATGTTCTTGCCGTCGATCTTGGCCGACAGCGCGGCCTGGTTGAGCCGGGCGCCGCCGCACTCGCCGCAGGTGGCGAACGTGGCGGCCTTCTCGATGAACGCCCGCAGCTTCGGCTGCAGCGACTCGACGTCCTTGTGCAGGTAGAGCCGCCGGACCTTCACCGCGAGGCCCTCGTACGTGACGTTGGTCTTCCCGACCTTGACCTTGCAGGAATCCTTGTGCAGCAGGGCGTCGAGCTGCTCCGGCGTGAAGTCGCGGAGCTTCGCGTCGGGGTCGTAGAAGCCGGAGGAGAGGTAGGTCTGCACGTACCAGGTGTCCGGCGTGAAGCCCGGCACCTGGATCGCGCCTTCGTTGAGGGAGAGGTCGAAGTCGAGCAGGGCGCCGACGTCGAGGTCGGAGACGCGGCCGAGGCCCTCGCAGGCCGGGCACATGCCTTCGGGCAGGTTGAAGCTGAAAGCGCCGGACGTGCCGACGTACGGCTCGCCGAGCCGGGAGAAGGCGATCCGCAGCATGGCGTAGGCGTCGGTCGCCGTGCCGACGGTGGAGCGCGAGTTGGCCCCCATCCGCTCCTGGTCGACGACGATGGCCGCGCTCAGGTTCTCCAGCAGGTCGACGTCCGGGCGCGAAAGGCTCGGCATGAACGACTGGAGGAACGCGCTGTAGGTCTCGTTGATCAGCCGCTGGGACTCGGCCGCGATGGTGCCGAAGACCAGGGACGACTTGCCGGAGCCGGAGACACCGGTGAACACCGTGAGCCGTCGCTTCGGGATGTCCAGGTCGATGCCGGTCAGGTTGTTCTCCCGGGCCCCCCGGACCTCGATCACGTCGTGGGTGTCGGCGGCCCGCCTGGGTGAGGTCATACCGTCCTTCTTTGATACTTTAGGCCGTAAAGTGATTGTCCAGCGTACATTACTTTAGGGTGTAAGGAGTCGGCAAGGTGGTCGTCTTCGCGGGTCAGGGCGACGCCCGGCGGTCCATGGAGCTGCTGTGGGGGCCGCGGATGGTGGCCCCGCGCACCGGCCCGGGGCCCAAGCCGGGCCTGTCGGTGGAGGCGATTGTCGCGGCGGCGATCGAGATCGCGGACGCCGAGGGCATGGCGGCGCTGTCGATGCGGTCAGTGGGCGAGCGCCTCGGCCGCACGGCGATGGCGTTGTACACGTACGTGCCGGGCAAGACCGAGCTGGTCGACCTCATGTACGACCGGACACTGGGGGAGCTGCCGTCGTCGTACCCGTCGTCTCCGGGCTGGCGCTCGGCGGCGCTGGCCCTGGCCGACGCGCTGTGGGACCTGCACCTGCGGCACCCGTGGCTGCTGCAGGTCTCACCGGCACGGCCGGTGCTCGGGCCGGGTGAGTTCCACGTCCAGGAGACGCTGCTTTCGGTCCTGGCGTCGACGGGGTTGCCGCTGTCCCGCGTCCGCTGGGTGGTGGCGGCCCTGTTCAACATCGTCCGCGGCTCGGTACAGGCGGCGGCGGAGTCCCGCCAGGCGGCCCGCGAGACCGGACAGTCCGAAGAGGACTGGTGGTACGCGCGGTCGGCGCTGCTGGGCGAGCTGGCACCGGATCTCCCGGCCCGGTTCCCGACGGTGGCCCGGCTCGGTGAGGAGGGCGAGTACGAGGCTTCCGGGTCCGACGAGCCTTACTTGGAGCGAGAGGCCCGCCTGTCGTTCGAAGCGGGCTTGGAGCTGCTGCTGGACGGCGTCGAAGCGGCGATCGTCAAGGCTTCCGGGCCTCGATGAGGAACCTCGTCGTGTGGGCGACGAACGGGCCGTCGTGCTCGATCTTCTCGTGCAGCTCCCGCAGCTTGTCGCGGTACTGCCCGACCGTGAAGCCCGGCACCATCCAGATCACCTTGCGCAGGAAGTAGACCACCGCGCCGATGTCGAAGAACTCGGTGCGCAGCGACTCCGAGCGCAAGTCCGTCACTTCGAGCCCGGCCTGCTCGGCCGCCTTCACCGCGTGGTCCGGGTGGCGGCTGTCACGCGCCTCGGGCGGCTGCGGGCCGAGGAAGAACTCGACCAGCTCGAACACGCTCGCCGGGCCGACCTGCTGCGAGAAGTACGTTCCGCCGGGACGCAGCACGCGGGCGATCCCGGCCCAGTCGGTCGTCACCGGGTGGCGGCTGGAAACCAGGTCGAACACGCCGCCGGCGAACGGGAGGTCCGAAGTGGACACCACGGTGACCCCGCGCGGGCGCAGCCGGGCCGACGCCTTCGCCACGTTCGGCGGCCACGACTCGGTCGCCACCGTCCGGGGCGGCAGCGTGGGGCAGCCGTCGAGGACTTCGCCGCCGCCGGTTTCCAGGTCGAGGGCGGTTTCCGCAACCGCGAGCCGGGCGCCCAGCAGGCGCTGGTAGCCCCACGACGGGCGGGCCTCGGTGGCGCGGCCGTCGAGCCACGAGAAGTCCCAGCCGTCGACGGACACCGCCGCGGCTTCGGCCACCAGGTCGTCGAACACGGCTCCGATCGTCACAAAGCCGACGGCGGGCCGCCACCCGATTTCCGGACCGGCGGCGGGGGCACCGGCTTGGCCAGCGCGACCGCGGAAAACGCCACCACGACCGGGCCGCGCCGGGTCTCGACCGTGCACGTCGTTTCGTCGCGGGCGGTCAGGTCGCCGAGCGCGTCGGTGAAGCCGCCTTCGATGCGGTAGCGGACCACCACCCGGGTCCCGAGCGGCAACTCCCGCAGCAGCTTCACGTCACCACCTCCGGAACCGAGGCCCCGGAGCCGGCCGGCTCGGGGTGGCCCAACTCTGCCAGCCAGCCGCGGAACACCCGGTGCAGGGCCTCCGCGCCGACGACCTCGTCCGGAAACGCCAGCCGGCGCGGGTGCACCACGAAACCCCGCTGCTGCGGCCCGCCGAGCCCGCCGTGCGAACCCACGTGCGTCTCGAACGGCGACGCCTGGTCCGAATCCGGGTCGTAGCGGCTGTTGATCATCACGTCCGCGCAGTGCGGGAAGGTGTCCACCCGGGCGATCAGCTCCGCCGCGTGCGCGCCGTACGGCAGCAGCGGGTCCTCGCCGATGACCACGCCCGTCTTCAACCGGTGCAGGCCGTCGCGGCCGAGCACCACCGGGCCGAACTCCCGGCTCGAGACCAGCAGGAACCCCACACCGGGGTGGTCCACCAGGGACGGCAGCAGGTCCGGGAACTCCCGCTCGATCGTCTCCAGCTCGACCCGGCCTTCGTGCTCGGTGAACGAAACCATCGCGAGGTGCCCCGACACGACCACCACCACGCCGGGTGCGACGCGGGTGACCGCGCCCGGCGAACCGGACGTCGTGCGCGGGCGGTCTTCGGCGCACTCCGCGTCCTCCACCCGCGCACGCAGCCGGCGGGCGATCAGGCCGCCGCTCTTCGTCGCCTCCGCCAGGGCCGCGTTGATCTGCCAGCTCTCGGCCTGCCGCCGCTTGCCCGCCGATGGCGACGGCGAGCCGCCGCACAGCCGGCCGACGTACGCCTCGATCGTCTCGCCGAACCGCTGTGAAAACGCCTGGCCCTGGGTCTGGCCGTGGTCCGACAGCGCGACGACGTGGTAGCGGCGCGGAGCGAGCCGCGAGGCGCGGTGCAGCCGGGCGATCTGCTGGTCGATCGAGCGCAGCACCGACAGCGTGTCGAACCGCTCGATGCCGGAGTGGTGCGCGACCTCGTCGTAGCCGAGGAAGTCCGCGTACACCGCGGGCCGCCCGGCGAGCATGTCGCCGAGGATCGCGGACACGACGACGTCCCGCGCGATCACCGTCGTGCCCGGCCGGGCCAGGGGGTACCAGCCGCCGCGCGGGATCCGCGGCACCACCCCGGCCCGGCGCTGGCGCACCGACGCGCTGATCTCGCGGAAGACGTCGACGAGCGCGACGGCGAACGTGCGCAGCGCGTTGACCGGGTTCGCGAAGTAGGCGTAGTAGCCCGCGCCGACGCGGTCGCGGTGCCGGCGCAGCAGCTTCTTCGGCACCAGCACCGGGATCGAGCTCATGGTGAGGCTGACGTGGGCGGCGTCGCCGGAGAACAGGTTGCCGCGGCTCGCGCCGTCACCGGCCAGCAGGCCGCGGCCGTCGGAGTGGCGCCGCTCGATCTCGGCCGCGTCCGCCGGGTGCGCGCACGCCATCACGTGGTCGCGGTCCTTTTCGTACCAGCGGAAGCCGAGGATGTCGTGGTTCGAGCCGTGCAGGATGCCGCAGACGCTCGCCCCGGTCTGCGAGCTCCAGTCGGTGTGCCACCGGTTCAGCGTGTGGCTGTCCTCGGCGAGCCAGGCGGCGAACGTCGGCATGTCGCCGTCGCGGATCGCGCGGCGGACGGTGTCGTACCCGAGGCCGTCGATCTGCAGGAACAGCACACCGGGCGGCTGGTTCGCGGCACCGGCCGGGCTCTGCCGACGGCGGCGGCGGGCGGCGCGGCGGAAGAAGATCTCGTCCTCGTCGACGGCGAGCAGGCTGGAGATGAGCGCGCCGACCGCGGCCATCCCGAGCGTGACGATCACCGCCGTCCGGAAGCCGGCCACCTCGACGCCGGGCACGGTGCGGAAGACCGCGAGGGTGCCCGCGCCGAGCAGCAGGAACCCGAAGCCGCCGAAGGTGAAGAACGCCAGCGGGTAGGCGATCCGCATGACCAGCGGCCAGACGACCGCGGTGAGCAGCCCGAGCAGCAGCGCGCAGACCGTCGGCTGCCACCAGTGCGTCATCCGGAAGCCGGGCAGGAGCACGTCGAGCAGGCGCAGCGCGCCGGTCACCGCGATCCAGACGCCCACCGCACGGGCCACGGCCCGTCCGCCGCGCAGCAGCCTGCCCTTCGGCGCCGCCGACGTCACACCCGCTCCTTCGTCCTGCGGCGCCACCGGGCGATCAGGTTCGCCAGCACGGTGACCAGCAGGACGAGCACGGTGGCGAGCAGGGTCGCGACGAGGGGCGAGTCGAAGATGCCGCCGCTGACGATGCCGAGCACGGCGTACGCGCACGCCCAGAGCACGCAGGCGCCGAGCGCGGCGGGCAGCAGGCGCCGCCACGGGTAGCTCAGCGCGGCCGCGGCGAGCAGCACCGGGATGCGCCCGGCCGGGACGAGCCTGCCGATCACCACGAGCTGCCAGCCGCGGCGGGCGAACTGCTCGCGCGCCTTCTCGAGCCGTTCGGCGGGCTGGCGGCGGCTGATCCAGCGGAACGCGGCTTCGCTGCCCAGGCGCGGGATGCCGAAGGTGACGACGTCACCGACGTACGCGCCGAGGGTGGCGAAGACGATCACGAGCGGCAGGGACAGGTTGCCGGTGGTCGTCGCGACGGCGGCCGCGGCGCCGACGACCGCGCCGGTCGGCACGACGGGGACGATCGAGCCGAGCAGCACGCCGCCGAACACCGCGGGGTACCCGATGGCGGCGGGGTCGGTCCAGCTCATGCGCGGTCCGCGGGCAGGGCGACGGCGGCGCCGGGTTCGGTGAACAGCACTCGGGTGCGGCCGTGGGCTTCGGCCGCGAACACGCGCGGCGGGTCGGCCAGCAGGCGTCGCATCCGGGCGGTGCGCCGGACGCCGGGCAGGGCGAGGGTGCCCCAGTGCACGGGGACGGCCGCGCGGGCCTGGACCAGTGCGGCGGCCTGGGCGGCGCGGGCGGGGTCGAGGTGTCCTGGCCCGAGGTTCGGTCCCCAGCCCCAGACGGGCAGCAGGGCGACATCGACCGGGCCGAGGTCGCGCATGCCGTCGAAGAGGTCGGTGTCGCCCGCGTTGTAGACGGTCGTGCCGTTGCTCTCCAGGAGGTGGCCGAGCGCGGGGCTCTGGGGTCCGTGGGTCAGCCGCGGGCCCCACCGGTGTCCGGAGTGGACGGCTTCGGTGGCCGTGACGGTGAGTTCGCCGTCGGTGAGCGTTTCCCCGGGCGCGATCTCCTCGACGCGGGTGAAGCCCTTCTTGCGCAGCCACGTCCCGGCGCCGCGGGGGACGACGATCCGGGGGCGCTTGCCGAGCAGCTTGAGCGACGGCGGGTGCAGGTGGTCGCCGTGCAGGTGGGAGAGCAGGACGAGGTCGACGTCGGCGTAGGACTCGGGCGCGGGGAGGGGAACGACCCGGACGAGCCCGCCGACCCGCGCGGTGAGCACGGGATCGGTCAGCACGACCCGGCCACCGAGTTCCACGCGGACGGTCGAATGGCCGAGGAACCGCAGGCTGAAGCCGCTCACGCCCCGAGTATCACCTCCCCCGGCGGGGAATGCCCGGCGGAGTGGCCAGGGCAACGCCGGCGTGTGACCGGGAAGCCGACACGCGTGATCGGGAAGCCGACACGCGTGATTGGAGGGTCGACACGGCGGTCAGGGGGTCGGCAGCAGGGACGAGATGCGGAGTGAGGACGTGCCGATGCCGGTCGGGCCGCCGAAGACCGGGGCCGGTGTGGGGTGGTAGCCCAGCTCCGGTTCGGTGTAGCGGCCCGTGTGCTCGTGCCAGTGCACGATCCCGGCCATCCAGTCGCGCAGCTCCTGGACGAACCCGAGCAGCGTCTCCTCGGTGGTGTCGTCGCTGAACAACGCCGGCAGCTCCGTCGCCGCCGCGTGCTCGAACTCCGCCAGGCGGGCGTGGACCAGGTCGGTCACCACCTCGGCCGCGCGCTCCTCGGTGCAGTCCAGGAAGTTCCGGACCACCAGCACCGCGTTGTGCAGCTCGCCTTCGTACTGGATCTCCTTGCGGTGGGAGTACAGGTCGTTGGCCAGGCACGCCACGTCCGCCGCCGCGTGCTCGAGCGTCTGCACCGGGCGCGTGCGGTGCAGCTCCGGCGGCACCGCGCGGCCGCGCGCGAGGCTCATCGTGAGGTCCGCGCCGAACGTCCGGCGCCGCATCTCGACGTAGTCGATCGGGTCGGGGATCCGGTTCTGCGCCTGGTTCGCCAGCTCCCAAAGCCAGCTCGACGTCATCGCTTCGACCGCCCGGCGCACGGCGGGCCGGCGCTCCGCGGCGGTCCGCGGCCAGAGGTCGGCCAGGCCTGCCTCCAGCGGCGTCACCGGCGTGGGCATCGGCGCGCCGTCCGCCGGCATGAACGCCGGCAAGCGGAAGTTGGCCGCCTTCGCGCCGGCGAGGTCGCGGGTGGCGCCGAACACCAGCGGGTAGTGGTCGTCGGCGTAGGTGCGCCAAGTCAGCCAGTCGCTCGTGACGTCGAGGGCCTCGGCCGTCGCGTCCGGGTGGATGCCCGCCGCGCACAGCGGGAGGTCGGCGGCGCGGAGCTTCCGCTCGTCCCAGACCACGCCGTCGAGCAGGCCCGTGCGGCGTGCCCAGTCGACGTTCCGGGCGCGGGCCTCGGGCAGGTGCGGGCTGAGCCGCGGCGGCCACGGCAGTTCGAGCGACGGCCGCGGCACACCGGTCGCGGAAAACGGCTTCGAGCCGTACGCCCGCAGCCGTTGCGGTGCGGTGGCCAGTACCGACGCGAAGATGTTCCCCGCGGAGGCGCCGCGGCCGGCCAGGGCGCCTTCGTTCATGTACCGGCTGGACCGCAGGTGCCATTCGTGCCCGCCGGCCTGCCAGTCCTGCAGGCCCTTGACGTAGGCGAACGTCGCCGCGCGCGCGGCCGGGTCGACGCAGCGGTCTTCGAACAGCGCGGGCACCTCGGTGAGCGCGGTGTGCTCGAACTGGTGCAGCCGGGAGGTGATCAGGTCGTTGACCGCGTCGGCCGCCTGCTGGGTGCCCAGCCCGAGGAACTTCTCGAACACGAGCACGCCGTTGGACAGCTCGCCCTCGTCCTGCACCTCGCGCTGGTAGGAGAACAGGTCGTTGCGGAGGTGGACGCTGTCGGCGAAGCAGTCTCGCAGGACCTCCATCGGCCGGGACGCGGCGATCGCTTCCGGCACCTCGGCGTGCACCGAGTGCTCGACCAGGTTCGCCGACCACGGCGCGCCGCCGACCTTCCGCCGCATCTCGACGTACTCGATCGGGTTGGCGAGCCGGCCTTCGTTGATGTTGGCCAGCTCCCACAGCGACTCGTCCAGCAGCGCCTTCGTGCTGACGGCGAACCGGCGCCGCCAGCCGGGCGTCCGGTGCGGGACCGTCCGGTGCCACAGGTCGGCGAGGCCGCGCTCGACCGGGTTTTCCGGCGTCGCGGTGATTTCGCCCTCGGCGGGCATGAACAGCTCGAGCCGGTCGAGGTAGCCGCGCGCGCTCTCGATGTCCCCGGTGCGCTTGTACAGCTCGAGGAAGTGGTCGTCGAAGTAGAACACCCAGACGTACCAGTCGGTGATCAGGTCGAGCTCGTCGGCGCCGGCGTCGGGGTGGGTGTAGGCGCACAGCAGGGCGTAGTCGTGGGCGTCGAGGTCGCGCTCGGTCCAGATCACCGTGCCGTGCTGCGGCACGTCGATCATGTCGAGCCCGCGCGCCCACGCCTTGCTGTGCTCGCGCGCCTGTTCCAGGTGCGGGTTCAGGCGCGCCGGGTACGGGAGGTAGAACTCGGGGAGGACGAACGGCTGATCGGGCACCCCGCGAGGCAACCAGCCGGCCGCGGTGTCCGCCAAGGGGAACAGCCGCGAAGCACACGAACGGGACGAGCGCTTCCCCCGGGCGGCCCAGCGCACCGCCGGGCCCGATCGGCACGCGGTGGCGGGCCGTCGCACGATGGGGGTTGTCCCCGAGCGAGGAGAGCAGATGACCGACGAAAACCGGGTGGTCGACAACCCGGACGAGAACCGCTACGAGCTGTGGGCCGGCGAGAAGCTGGCCGGCATCGCGCAGTACGACCGCCGCGGCGACCTCACCGTGTTCACCCACACCGAGATCGACGACGCCTTCTCCGGGCAAGGCCTGGGCAAGGTGCTGGCCTCGGGCGCGCTCGACGACGTCGTCGCCCGCGGCGGCACGATCGTGCCGGTCTGCCCGTTCATCGCCGGGTACCTGCGGAAGCACCCGGGGTACGAAGACCACGTCCGCTGGCCGCGCGGGTAGGCCGGACGGGGCGGTCGGTTACGCCGTTCGGGGTGGTCTGCGCGGTATGTCCGGTTCCCTTGGTTATTAACCAACCTTCGTCGGTGGTGCGTTGGTTGCCGGGCAACGAAAGTGTCGGCACCGGCTTCGAACTCCCACCCCTGGAGGAAGTTGATGACTCCCCGGAAGACCGCCCTCAAGACCCTCGCCGTCCTGTCAGCGGCCGCGCTGACCAGTGGCGTTTGCGCTTCGGCTGCCACCGCGTCCCCACTGGCCTTCGCCGAGCTGCAGGCCCACGCGATCACCAGCGCCACCCAGGTGGCGAACGCGCTCGGCGCCGCGTCCGGCGGCGTTTACCTCGAAAACGGCAAGGCCGTGGTGAACGTCGTCGACGACGCCGCGCTGCAGCAGGTGCAGGCCGCCGGCCTCACCGCGAAGAAGGTCAAGCACACCTTCGCCGCGCTCACCGGCGTCAAGAACCAGCTGGACGCGGTCAAGAACGTGCCGCAGACCGCCTGGGGCATCGACACCAAGACCAACCAGGTCGTGGTGAAGGTGTACGACGCGGCCAGCAAGGAGACCGCGGACAAGGTGACCGCGGCCGCCGCGAAGTACGGCGACAGCGTCCGCGTCGAGCACCGCACCGGCAAGCTGTCGCTGTACATCGCCGACGGCGACGCGATCCAGAACAGCCAGGGCCGCTGTTCGCTCGGCTTCAACGTGACGCGCGGCGGTTCGCCGTTCCTGCTCACCGCGGGCCACTGCACCAACCTCGGCGGCACCTGGTCCGGCGGCGACGTCTCCGGCGCGCAGGTCGTCGAAAGCGACTGCCCCGGCGCCGACTCCGGCCTGCTGACCCGCCCGAACGGCTCCGGCCCCGGTGAGATCAACACCGGCCAGCCGATCACGTCGGCCGCGGCACCGACCGTGGGCGAGCAGATCCAGAAGCAGGGTTCGACCACCGGCGGCGGCAGCGGTGAGGTGACCTCGGTCGACGAGTCGGTCAACTTCGACGTCGGCGTGCTCAACCACGAGTTCGGCACCACCGCGCACACCGACCACGGCGACTCCGGCGGCCCGGCCTACGACGGCTCCACGGGCCTCGGCACGCTGTCCGGCGGCGACACCGTGACCAGCTACTTCTACCCGCTCACCCTCGAGCTGCAGGCCTACGGCCTCGAGCTCGCCTGAGCGCACCGCCGCGGGGCCCGCTCACTTCCGTCGGGGGAGTGAGCGGGCCCTCGCCCGTTTCTCAGGCTTCGAGCCGCCGCGCGCGGTAGACGGCGTCGGTGTGGTGGCCCTCGCCGCGCGTCTCGCACGTTTCGACCACCCAGCCCCACGGATCGCCGAGGTAGCCGGTGATCTCCTCGGGCTCGAAGTACAGCTCCTCCGGCGGCTTCTGGCCGTCGAACTGCCGCATGGCCTTCGGCGAGTGCCCGACGACCAGCAGCGAGCCGCCCGGCCGGATCGCCGCCGCGGCCGCCGTGAAGACGTTGCGGCGCAGGTCCGGCGGCAGGTGCATGTACTGCGCCGAGACCAGGTCGTACTGCGCTTCCGGCTGCCATTCGAGGATGTTGCGGTGCAGCCAGTTCACCGTCACGCCGGCCTCGGCACCGGCTTCCGCGGCGCGGGCGAGCGCGGTGGTCGAGATGTCGACACCGTCGACCGTCCAGCCCTGCTTGGCGAGCCAGATCGCGTCGCCGCCCTCACCGCTGCCGAGGTCGAGGGCGTGCCCGGGTTTCAGCCCTTCGACCTCGGTGCGCAGGTTGGCGTTGACGTTCCCGCTCCAGATCCGGTGCTCGTCACGCTGGTACATCGCTTCCCAGAAGTCCTGCTTGAGCATGGCGTCGACGGTCATCGGGTGGTCGTGGGACATGGTTCCTCCTCGGGGACGTTCTCCGAGCATGCGGACAACGTCCCCGAGGAGGCAAACTCCGTTGCCGGTTTGGCAACTACACCTGGCCGTAAACCTGCATCTCGTACAGCGAGTAACCGTACGACGTGCCCCGCGTGACGCCGTTCATCCGCACGTACCGGCCGGAGCCGGTCAGGCCGGTGAGGTCGTCGGTGCCGCCGTTGCCGGTCGTGGTGCTGTAGATCGTCGTCCAGGTCGTGCCGTCGGCCGAGGTCTGGATGCTGTACGCCTTCCCGTACGCGGCTTCCCAGGTCAGCTTGACGTGCGAGACGGGCTTCGTGGCGCCGAGGTCGACGCGCAGCCACTCCGCGTTGCTCCCCTCCTTGGACGCCCAGCGGGTGCCGGTCAGGTTGCCGTCGAAGGCCGCGCCCGCCGGGTACGACGACGACTCGGTGGAGGACGCCGTCGCGGGCTTTCCCTGTGAGAGCAGGGTTTCCGAGCCGCCGCCACCGGTCACCGTGACGCCGAGGGACGCCGTCTTCGTCCCGCCGGTGATGGTGATCGTCGCCGAACCGGGGGACGCGGTCGTGGCGGCGGCGACCGTGACGGTCGAGGAGCCGCCGGCGGGCAACGACCCGGGAGAGAAGGAGACGGTCACGCCCGCGGGAGCGCCGCTCGCGGCCAACGTGACGGCGTCGGAGCTGGTGACGGTGGCCGTCGCCGAAGCGCCCGGCGCGACCGACACCGACGACGGCGTCACGCTGAGGCCCGAGGTGTTGCCCGCCGCGGTGAACGTCCAGCGGGCCTGGGTGCCGGAGCAGCTGCCCGCGGTGAGGGTGGTGCCCGAGGCGCGGAAGCACTTCTTGCTCGTCTGGATGTCGGAAATGGTGCCGTCGGGGTTGATCGACCACTGCTGGGCCGGGCCGCCGGTGCAGGTCTGCAGCACGATCGAGCTACCGGAGATGCCCGCGCACCTGTCGTTGATCACCAGGAAGGCGCCGTGGAAGGTGAACCGCTGCTCGGCGGTTCCGGTGCAGGCGGCCACCTTCAGCGTGCTGCCGCTGCTCGGGGCGGCGAGGCAGGTGCCGGTGGAGTTGTTCCGGTACTGGCCGACCGTCGTGTTCGGCTTCGCGCCACCCCAGCACTCCCCGGTGCTGGTGTTGAAGATCGGGGTGGCGTCATAGGGTTCGTCCGAAGGCGGGTCGACGACGACCGGTTCCATCACCGGCGTGTTGTCGGGGTTGTAGTGCGTGAGCGCGTCTTCGCAGTCGATCGCGTCGAAGGCGCTGCCGCCCTTGCCGCCGAGCCAGAGGTCGATGTGGCGCAGGCCGGGCCCGCCGTTGGGGCCGTGGCCGTTCCAGTCGTCGGAACACTCGTCGCAGCCGTCCTCCATGATGAAGTACTTCTTCACCCGTGGCACCCAGACCTTGGTGCCGGGCTTGAGTTCGGCGCTGCTGGTGGCGAAGGTGATCGGGTCGGCGTAGCTGCCCTTGCCGCCCGCGGTGTCGTGGATCTGCGGGTAGGAGATGTCCCCGCCGGGCGGGGTGTTGTCCCACCAGCCGTAGAAGGTGAGGAAGGTCGGCTGCGTAGTGGCCGCGCTCGCGGTGGCGGCGCCGGAGAGCGCGGCGGCCAAGGCGAGGAACAGGGTCACGACGAGCACGGGCGCGCGCCGGGTCATGCTGCCTCCGGGGGACTGGGCGGACGATGACTGCGGCGTGGGTCCAGGTTCGCCGGGCGGTGGCCGCTCGTCAAGACCTATTCGTAAAGTTTCCTAACAAACCGGCTTTCGTGTCCCGCTCGGCGGGAAATTCCGGTGGCCGTCCGGCTTCCTCGGCGAAGATGGCGCCATGAGCGAACAGCGGGAAATCGTGGTCACCGGGGGCGGCACCGGCATCGGGCTGGCGATCGCCGCCCGGTTCGCGGCGGCGGGCGAGCGGGTGACCGTCACCGGGCGGCGCAAGGACGTCCTCGAAGCGGCGGCGGAGAAGCTCGGCGCGCGGGCGGTGGCCTTCGACGCGAGCGACCCGGCGGCGGTGCAGGCGGCGCTGGCGGACCTGCCGGCGCGGGTCGACGTCCTGGTCAACAACGCCGGCGGCAACACCGACCGGATCCGGGAGGCACCGGCGCCCGGCGACCTGAAGGGCCTCGCCGACGCGTGGCAGGCGAACTTCGACGCCAACGTGCTCTCCGCGGTGCTCGTCACGGCGGCGCTGAAGCCGCGCTTCGCGGACAACGTGCGGGTTGTGACCCTGGGTTCGATAGCGGCGAAGCAGGGTTCAGGCTCGTACGGCGCGGCGAAGGCGGCGATCGAGGCGTGGAACACCGACCTCGCGCGGCAGCTGGGCGCCGGGGGAACGGCCAACGTCGTCGCGCCGGGCGTCGTCCTCGACACGGAGTTCTTCCACGGCACGCTGACCGACGAATGGCTGGCGCCGCGGATTTCCCTGGCGTTCAACGGGCGCGCGGGCCGTCCGGAGGAAATCGCCGACACGGTGCGGTTCCTGGCCGCGCCGGAGGCGGCGCACCTGACCGGCCAGGTGGTGCACGTGAACGGCGGCGCGTACGGCGCCCGCTAGGCCATCCGGGCGGCAAGTGCGGCGCGCGGCTGCGGTTCTCTCCATGGTGGAAGTGTTGGAACCACCGGAAGAGAGAGGTGATCCGCCGTGACGGCCGCTCCCGAAACCCCGGCCCTCCCGACGACCCGGCCGCCCGGCTGCCCGTTCGACCCGCCAGAGGAGTACGCCGCCCTCCGCGAAACCGCACCGACGTCGACGGTGCGGTGCCCGGCGGGCATGGACGCGTGGCTGGTGACGCGCTACGCCGACGTCCGAGCGGTGCTCGCCGACCGCACGCTGAGCTCGCGCGGCGCGTCTTCGGTGCACGTCAACCCGAACGCCGACCTCGACGAGGAGGTCAGCCCGGGGTCGATCATCCAGCTCGACGGCGCCGCGCACGCGCGGCTGCGGAAGAAGGTGATCGCAGAGTTCACCGTGCGGCGGATGAAGGCCCTGCGCGGATACGTGCGTTCACTGGTGGACAGCCACCTGGACGCGATGCTCGCGCAGGGGGCGCCGGCCGACCTGGTGCGGGACTTCGCGTTGCCGATCCCGTCACTGGTGATCTGCGAGCTGCTCGGGGTGCCGTACGCCGACCGGGCACGCTTCCAGCGGCAGAGCGCCACGATGGTGAGCACCGACGCGACCCGGGAGGACGGCGAGCGGGCGTACCACGAGCTATCCGATTATTTGGCGGGGTTGTTCACCGAGAAGCGGCGGAATCCGCAGGACGATCTCTTCAGCAGGCTGATTTCCGACGGCGCGGACGACCCGCTGACGATGGAGGAGCTGGTGGTCCTCGGCCTGAGCCTCCTGGTGGCCGGCCACGAGACGACGGCCAACATGATCGCGATGAGCACGTTGGTGTTGCTGGAGAACCCGGACCTGCTGGCGCCCGCGCTGGCGGAACCGGAGCGCGCGGTGGAGGAGCTGCTGCGGTACCTGTCGGTGGTGCAGTGGGGCGTGCTGCGCTACGCGACGGCGGACACCCAGGTCGGGTCCCGGTCGGTCCGGGCGGGGGAGTGGCTGGTGGCGGCGCTGAACTCGGCGAACCGCGACGAGTCGGTGTTCCCGGGGGCGGACAAGCTGGACTTCGACCGCGAGTCGCCGCGGACGCACGTGGCGTTCGGGTTCGGGGCGCACCAGTGCGTGGGGCAGCAGCTGGCGCGGGTGGAGCTGCAGGAGGCGTTGACGGGGTTGTTCCGGCGGATACCGGACCTGCGGTTGGCCGTGGGGCGGGAGGAACTGGGGTTCAAGCACAACACGCTGGTCTACGGTGTTCGGGAGATGCCGGTCGCCTGGGGCTGAACGGGTGCTCTCGGCGTGGGCGGTGAGGAGGGGCCATGACAGCTCGACGCCTCTGGGCGGCCGTGGAACCGTTGCACGCCGTCGTCTACTTCGCGCCCGAGACGGCCGAAGCGGCGAAGGCGGCCGGCCTTCGTGGCTATTGGATGGGCTACTTCGCCGGGCGGCTGGCGCCGCTGGGGCCGATCGATCCCGGGCCCGCGGCGGCGATGCTGTTCGGCTTCGCGCCGGCGATGGTGGCGCGGGCACTGCCGGACGCGTGGTCGTTCGCCGCGCCCGAAGCCGTTCTCGGTTCCCGGATGGAGGCGGTCGCGGCCGCCCTGCGTCCGGTCGCCGGCGACGTCGAGGAGCTGAGCGCGCTGCTCTGGCGGGCGGCGGACGCGGGCGAGTTCGGCGGCCGCCCGCTCGCGGCGGCGTGGGCGTCGGTGCCGAAGCCGGCGGACCCGGTGGCCCGGCTGTGGCTGGCGACGACGATCCTGCGCGAGCACCGCGGCGACGGCCACGTCCTCGCGGCGGTCCACGCCGGGTTGACCGGGCTCGAGACCACGCTCACCCACGTCGGTGCCGGCGTGATCGCCCGCGCGGGCATCCAGCGCCACCGCGGCTGGTCGGACGCGGAGTGGGACGCCGCGGTGGACCGCCTGCGGGTTCGCGGGATCCTCGACTCCGGCGGCGTCCTGACCGAAGCGGGCCGTGACCTGCGCCGCGGGATCGAGGACGACACGGACCGGCTGGCGGCCGCGCCGGTCGAGGCGCTGGGCGCCGACGTCGAACGGGTGCTGGCGCTGGCCGTGCCGCTGAGCCGGGCGGTGATCGACGGCGGGGTCGTCCCGGTGCCGAACCCGATGGGCGTGCCGCGGCCCTGAGTGTCGATTCCGGGTGCGGCCGTTCGACGCACAGGCGACCGGACCCACTCAGGAGGCTCTCATGACGCTGCTCACCGGCAAGAACGCGATCGTCTACGGTGCCGCGGGGCGGATCGGCGCGGCCGTCGCCACCGCTTTCGCCGGGGAAGGGGCGCGGGTGTTCCTCGCCGGCCGGACCCGTGCGCGGCTGGACGAGGTGGCCGGCCGCATCCGGGCGGACGGCGGCCGGGCCGAGACCGCCGAGGTCGACGCCCTCGACGAGCGGGCGGTGGACGAGCACGCCGCCGCCGTCGACGCCGAGGGCGGGATCGACGTCTCGTTCAACCTGATCGCCCACGGGGACGTCCAGGGGACGCCGCTGGCGGAGATGGCGCTCGCGGACTATGAACGCCCGGTGGTGACGGCCGTGCGCACCCAGTTCCTGACCGCCCGCGCGGCCGCCCGGCACATGATCCCGCGGCGGTCCGGGGCGATCCTGTTCTTCGGGGGCGCGGGCGAGCCGGTCCGCGAATTCGCGGTCGGCGGGCTGCAGGTGGCCTTCCACGCGCTCGAGGCGATGCGCCGCCAGCTCGCGGCGGAGCTGGGCCCGCACGGGATCCGCACGGTGACGCTCCGGACGGGCGGCATCCCGGAGACCCTCCCGGCGGACTTCGCGGGGCGGGCCGCGATCGAGGAGAGCATCGCGGCCAAGACGATGGTGGGCCGCGCGGCCACGCTGGCCGACGTGGGCGCGGTGGCGGCCTTCGTGGCCTCGGACCGTGCCGCCTCGATGACGGCGGCAACGGTGAACATCAGCTGCGGCGCCCTGGTCGACTAGATGGTTGATTCCAAGGTCAGTGGTCGTAGGCGGTCAGTGATCGTTTGATTGGCTGGCTGGTTTTGTCGTTGTGCCAGATTGCGGCGGTCAGGGCGAGGATGCGTTGCAGGATGCGGACGATGACGCCGGCTGGTGTGCGTCCGCCGTGTCGTTCCAGATCGAGCTGGCCTTTGAAGGTCTGGTTGATCGACTCGATGGTCTGGCGCAGCGGCTTGAACAGGCGTGCACCGGGCCGTGGGGCCTCGCCTTTGCGGGCCTGGCGCAGCAGGACCAGCCCGGCTGTGCGCAGGGCGTGCTCGAAGTCGCGGCCGTAGTAGTGCTTGTCCGCGATCACGGTCTGGCCGGGACGCTGGCGTGCCAGGGCCGGGTCGGCTTCGAGCATGCCCAGCAGGGTCTGTCGTTCGTCGGCTTTGGCGCTGGTGAGCGCGTAGGCGATGGGTAGTCCGCCCGGGGTGCAGACCAGGTGCAGACGCAGGCCCCAGAAGAACCGGGAGTGGCTGGAGCAGTAGCCGAACTGCGCCCATCCGGCCAGGTCCGAGCGTTTCGAGGTCTCCCGTGAGCGTCCGCACTCGACCGGGGTGGAGTCGACCAGCCACACGTCATCGGTCCATAACGACGTGTCGGAGGCAAGGATCCGGATGACCGATCGGATCAGGGCCGCAGCCCGCCGCAGCCGCTTGTTGTAGCCGGGTTGCAGCGGCAGGTAACGGAACAGGTGGCCCAGATGGGCTCGTGCGTGTCGCAGCCAGCGGGCTTCGGAGGTGAACCCGAGCAGTGCCTGCATCACCGCCAGGGTGACCAGTTCGGCGTCGGTGAGCCGGGGCTTGATCCCGATCTTCGGCCGCCATGGTGCAAGATCAGGTGCCGCTGCTAGCAGATCGTCGGTTCTGACATAGAGTGCGGCCGCGAGGGTGTCCACGTCATTCGTCACACAATGATCATGGACACCCTCGCCTCATGCCCAGAGCCGGGCTCACCCCTTGGAATCAATCATCTAGCGGGTTGTGCTGTTCGGCGTGGGCCGGCCGGGGTACAGCCGGACTGCTTGGCGGTGCTTGGTCGCGCGGAGGTGCCGCCTTCGCAGGCGGTTCAGGGCCACGCCACCGGCTGCGGTGGATCCGGCGAGCAGCGTGGCTGCTGCCGCCGGCGAGACGAGTGCGAGGATCACCAGCCCGCCGACGATGATCGACAACGTGAGCACAGCGGCCAGAACGGCCCAGCGCGCGAGGCGGATCACGTTCCGCGTGCGGTCGCAGTCGGCCACCACGTAGCCGATCCAGCCGTGGGGGTGCGCCGGCTCCGGGCACGGTGGAACCGTTCGGGCGGCGGTCAAGGTGTGCCCTTCCTCAACGCGGGTGCGGGAGTTCTCAGTTCCCGGCGCAGCCAGGGTGCCCGGACGAGGACCCGCGTGGAGTGCCGTACCTGTGCCAACCAGCTCTTCTGCTGGCGGGCGAGGTGGACCAGGTCCGCGCTGAACTGCTCGGCGAACTCGGTCCGGCTTTCCGCGGGGAGCACCCAGACCGCCCACTTGGTGAGCTGTCGCGAAGCCTTCGGCACCCGGATCGCCGGGGAAGCCGGCAGGGTCAGGACGGACTCCTCGTCGAGCGCGCCGAATTCGACACCACCACGGAAGTTCGACCACCAGTCCGGCCAGTCCACCGCGGCATCGAATTCGTTGTCCGGCGCGGCGGCGATGTCGGTGAAGCAAGCGCGTGCGTAGGGGCGGACGCAGACGGCGGAGTCCGTCGGTGGCCCGAGGGCGGAGCAGAAGGCGCGGGTGAAGATGTACGGGCGGGGACCTGGCGGGAGGAAGGCGAAGCGGAAGCCGGGCGGCTGGTAGGCATCTTCAATGCCGTCGGTCATCCTTCTCCCCCGGCCGGACGCGGGCGGAACCGCGTGAGTGCGTTCGTCGCGGCTGCCGTGCGGTGCAAGGCGGCTTGGACCGCGCCCAGGCTGTTGGGGTCGAGGCGGTAGTACCGCCGCCGTGGCCGCCCTTCCGCCGCCGGGTCGATCTCTTCCCATCGGCTGCGCAGCCAGCCAACTCTCTCGAGGCGGGCCAGGATCGGGTGGATCGTGCCGCTGGGCAGGCCTGCCATAGCGCAGATCTCCAGCCCGTACAGCTCCCGAGTGGCGTCCTCCAGCAGCGCACGGAGGACCAGTTGTGTGGGCAGCGTCATCCTGAGCCCGGCCATGGTCTTACTCTACCTAGCCCTTGGTAGAAGACAAGAATGGGGGGTGAACCCGAGGCTGGTGCTCACCCATGGCCTCGGCTCCCGAACCGCTTGACCGCGAGGCGCCGGAGCCGGCCGGCCGTCGCGGAACCTCAGCGAGCCCCTTCGCGCTGCTCGACCACCAGCTTCTGGTGCCGGGCGGCGCGCACCCTGTCCCCGCAGGTCGTGGAGCACCAGCGGCGGCGGGCGTGCTCGCGGACGTAGTACCTGATGCAGCCGTGGGCCTCGCACGGGCGCACCAACGCCCCCACCTCCCCGCTGACCACCTCGATCGCGTCCCGGGCCAACGCTCCCAGTGTCGCGTCGAGGCTGCCCGGCCGGGCGCTGTCCCACCCGCGGACCGGTCCGTCATCCCAGGTCAGCGTCAGTGCGGCCGCGTCCGCGCGGGCCGCCGCGTTCACCGCCGACAGTGCCGCCGGTTCCGGGGGACGGCCTGCCGCCAGTGCCGCGAGCAGCTCCCGGACCGCGCCACGCAACTCCGTCAACCGGCCAAGCGACGCCGCGTCGGGCACCGAAGCCGTCAGTCCGTGGGAGTCCAGCCACGAACCGGCCGAGCCGGGGGAAGCGAGGTCGTCTCCCGTCACGCGTTCGGTGTTGACCAGCGCCAACGCCGGTGAGCGGTCCTCGCCCGGTGCCGCCGTGACCATGTTCGCCTCCCGAGTCCGTCCTCGAAGTGTCCCCGACGGTTGACAGTCTACGTCATCTCATGGATAAATGAGCAAATAAACATGAGAGAGGACGACACGATGGTCACCGTGCACCACCGCCACGCCACCGTCGCCGGGCACCGGCTGTTCTACCGGGAGGCCGGCCCCGCCGACGCCCCCACGATCGTGCTGCTCCACGGCTTCCCGACGAGCTCGCACATGTTCCGGCACCTCATCCCGGCGCTGGCCGACCGCTACCACGTCGTCGCGCCGGACCACCTCGGTGCCGGCGCCTCCGCCGCGCCGTCCACCAGCGAGTTCACCTACACCTTCGACGCGCTCGCCGAACTCACCCTCGGCCTGCTCGACCAGCTCGGCCTCGGCCGCTTCGCGCTCTACATCCAGGACTTCGGCGCGCCGATCGGCCTGCGCATCGCCGCCGCGCACCCCGATCGGGTGACGGCGATCGTCACCCAGAACGGCAACGCCTACGTCGACGGCCTCGGTGCCGGGCTCCCGCAGAAGCTCGCCGCCGGCACGCTTTCCGACGACGACCTGCGCGGCATGGTCACCCTCGAAGCCACCAAGGCGCAGTACCTCGACGGCGTGCCCGACCCCTCGCTGGTCAGCCCGGACGTCTGGATCCACGACCAGGCGCTGCTGGACCGGCCCGGTGCCGCGGCCATCCAGCAGGCGCTGCTCGCCGACTACCACCACAACATCGGCCTGTACCCGAAGTTCCAGGAGTACTTCCGGACCAGCCGGGTGCCGCTGCTGGCCGTCTGGGGCGGCAACGACGAAATCTTCGTCGCCGACGGGGCCCGCGCCTATGCCCGCGACCTGCCCGACGCCGAAATCCACCTGCTCGATTCCGGCCATTTCGCCCTGGAGACGCACCTGGACGCGATCGCCGGGTACATCCGCGGGTTCCTCGGGCGGGTGCTGCCCGTTGACCGGGACGCCAGTTGACCACCGGACCGGCGCGCTCGTAGGGTTTTCCCGACCTCCGCCGTCGTCATCAGCCATGGAGGACGGTATGAGTCGACTGATTCGGGCGGCGGCGATCGCGCTCGCGCTCGTCGCCGCGGCGATCACCCCGGCAGCGGCCGCGGATCCCCTGCTGTCGCAGGGAAAGCCGGTCACCGCGTCCTCGTCGGGTGGGTGCTGCCCGGCGGCGAACGCGGTCGACGGGAACTCGGCGACCCGCTGGGCCAGCGCGGCCGGCGTCGATCCACAGTGGATTTACGTCGACCTCGGCGCGAGCGTGCACGTCAGCCGCGTCCGGCTGCAGTGGGACGCTTCCTGCGCCACCGCCTACGAAATCGACACCTCCACCGACCACGCCACCTGGACGAAGATCTACGCGACGGACGCGGGCAAGGGCGGCGTCGAGGACCTGACCGCCCTCGACGGCACCGGCCGGTACGTCCGGGTGTACGGCACGAAACGCTGCCGCACGGACTCGTCGAAGGGCTACTCGCTGCAGGAGTTCGGCGTCTACGGCTCGGGCGGTGACGTCCAGCCGCCGTCACCGCCCGGCACGCCGACGCTCGTCGGGGTGACGCCGACCAGTGCCACGATCGAGTGGACCGCCGCGACCGACAACACCGGCGTCACGGGCTACGACGTCTACCGCGACGGCCAGCTCTGCGCGAGCACGACCGGCGCGCTGACGGCGACCTGCGGCAACCTCGGCCCGAACGGCAGCTACGGCTTCTACGTCAACGCGCGCGACGCGGCAGGCAACGTCTCGCAGGCCAGCGGCACGCTGACGGTGAAGACGCCGCCGTCCGACGACCACACACCGCCGTCCGCGCCGACGGGCGTGCACACCACCGCGGTGAACAGCACGTCGATCGGCCTCGCGTGGACGGCGTCGACCGACGACGTCGGCGTCACCGGCTACCGGATTTACAACGGCAGCACCCAGATCGGCACGTCGGACACGACGAGCACCACGCTCGGCGGGCTGACCCCGAACACGACGTACCACCTGCAGGTGCGGGCGATCGACGGGAACGGCAACCTCAGCGACCCGAGCACGCCGGTCCTCGACGTCACCACCACCGGCGGGTCGAGCTGCACGCCGTCGCAGGGCGTCTGCGGCGCCACGCAGGTCGGCACGGACGACGACGTCGTGTGGGGCCTGGTGACCCTGCCGGACGGCACCATCCTCTACAACCAGCGCGACGCGCACGACATCGTGCACCTGAACCCGAAGACCGGGGCCAAGAAGACGATCGGGACCGTGCCGAACGTGCAGAGCACCGACGGTGAAGGAGGCCTGACCGGGCTGGAGATCAACCCGGCGTCGTTCGCCTCGGACCACTGGCTCTACATCATGCACACTTCGGGCAGCGACAACCGGATCGTGCGGATCAAGTACGACCCGGCCGCCGACTCGCTGACCACGAGCACCGAGCAGGTCCTGCTGACCGGCATCGCGCGCAACAAGTTCCACAACGGGGGCCGGCTGCGGTTCAGCCCGGACGGGAAGTACCTGTTCGCCGGCACGGGCGACGCGCAGAACAGCGCCAACGCCCCGAACACCAGCAGCCTCAACGGGAAGGTGCTGCGGATCAACCCGGACGGCTCGATCCCGGCCGACAACCCGTTCCACAACGCGGTGTGGAGCTACGGCCACCGCAACGTCCAGGGCCTGGCGTTCGACTCCCAGGGCCGGTTGTGGGAGCAGGAGTTCGGCAACAGCATCATGGACGAGACGAACCTGATCGTGAAGGGCGGCAACTACGGCTGGCCGTCCTGCGAAGGGACGTCGGGTTCGTGTGACGGCTTCATCGCGCCGAAGAAGACCTACCCGGTGGCGCAGGGGTCGTGCAGCGGGATCACGATCATCCACGACGCGCTCTACGTGGCCTGCCAGCGCGGGGCGCGGCTCTACCGCGCGGTGATCAGCGGCAGCTCGCTGACGAACTTCCAGACGTTCTTCAACGGCACGTACGGCAGGCTCCGCACGGTCGAGCCCGCGCCGGACGGCCAGATGTGGCTGGCGACCAGCGTGGACGGTGACAAGGACAGCACGCCGCACAACAGCCACAACAAGATCCTGCGGGTGTCGGTGGGCTAGGTCCGGCCGGCACGGTGGTCGGCGGAGCGTGGCACACTTCGTCGACCACTACGCCCGGCAGGGGAGCACCGCGCATGACCGATCGTCCGGCGAGGCGAACGCAGGAGCAACGACGCGCCGAGACCGAGCGGCGCGTGCTGGACGCGGCCATGGCGCTCATCGCGCGCAGCGGGTCCCGCGCCGTCACCCTCGCCGAGGTCGGGGAGGCCGCCGGCTACAGCCGCGGCATCGTCTACCACCACTTCGGCAGCCGGGAACGGCTGCTGGAAGCCGTGCTCGACGCGGCGCAGCGGTTCGACGTCCCCGCCTACGACGGGGACGGCCTGGAGCACCTGGTGCGGATCGTCGAGGCGTACCTGCGCAACGTCGTGCGGCGGACGCCGTCGGCGCGCGCCTTCCTGCAGCTGTGGGGCGAGGCGATCGCGGCCGACCCCCTGCTGGCGCCGCTGTTCGCCCGCCGGGACGCCGACTTCCGGCAGCTGCTGGCGGACGTGGTCCGCCAGGGCGTCGCCGACGGGTCCGTCCGGTCCGATGTGAACCCGGCCGCGGCCGCTGTGCTGGTCGTCGCCCTGGTCCGGGGGACCGGGCTGCAGCTCATCGCGCAACCCCCGGTGCGCAACGTCCCCACTCTCATCCGCGAGGCGACGCGCTCGGTGCGCGCGGCGTTCGCCGTCACGCCGTAGTTTCCGGCCGTGGCCGCCCGGCGCCGTCCGCTGCTACACTTACTTGCATACATGCACGCAAGTTAGGAGTGGAGATGGCTGTTCCCCTGGTACTCGTGCACGGCAACCCGGAGAACTCAGGCGTGTGGGGACCGCTGATCGCCGCCCTCGGCCGGGACGACGCGGTGACGCTGTCCCCGCCCGGCTTCGGGGTGCCCGCGTCGGACGGCTTCTCCGCCACGGTGGCGGGCTACGGCGAATGGCTCGCCGCGCGGCTGGAGCAGTTCAAGGAACCGGTCGACCTCGTCGGCCACGACTGGGGCGGCGCGCACGTCGCCCGGATCGCGATGACCCGCCCGGACCTGATCCGCAGCTGGGCCTCGGACGCGCTCGGCCTCTTCGCGCCGGACTACGTCTGGCACGCGCGGGCGCAGGTGTGGCAGCAGGAAGGGGCGGGCGAAGCCTCGGTGAAGGAAATCTTCGGCGGCAGCTTCGAGCAGCGGCTGGCGGTCGTCACCGCGCTCGGGATGACCGGTTCGGCCGCGGAACGCGTGGCCGCCGGGATGGACGACGGCATGGGGCGCGCGGTGCTTTCACTGCTGCGGTCGGCCGCCCAGCCCGCCATGGCCGAGGCGGGCCGCGACCTCGCGAAGGCGCGGCAGCGGCCCGGGCTGGCCCTGATCGCCCTCGCGGACGTCGACCAGGCCAGCGGAACGCCCGCGCAGCACCGGTTCGCGGGCGAGGCGGCCGGTGCCGAGCTCGCCGAGCTCCCCGGTACCGGACACTGGTGGCCGGTGACGGACCCGCACCCGGTGGCGCGCGCCCTGACCGCGTTCTGGTCCCGGTTGGACGGTTAGCCGCCGAGCAGACGCGAGAGCGCATCCCGCGCTCTCGCGTCCTTCTCCGCCAACGCCGTCAGCTCCCGGGCGAGCGCCGTCAGCCAGTCGTCGACCGCGGTTTCCTTCCGGCTGATCACCACACCCCGCACCACCTGGTGGATCTCCGCCGCCACCCCGCCGTGCTTCCCGGCGCTCAGCACCAGCACCCGGTCCGGCGTCCGCACCCGCACCGCCGTCGCCTGCCCGTCCCGGCCGGCCACGCGGTCGGCGAACGTGCGGCGCCGGTCGACCTCGACCATCCCCGGCGGCAGCGCGCTGCCCAGCGTCTCCGCCAGGACCCGGTGGTAGGACTCGACGTCCGCGCGGTCCGTGCGCAGGGCCGCCGCCACCAGGTGGAAGTCCAGCTCGCCGTCCATCAGTCGGTCAGGGGCAGCACGAGCTGCGGCTTGGCGATCCGGTGGTCGGCTCGCAACGGCTTCACCGCCGTGCCGATCGCGAAGAACTCCGTCGTGTGGCCGCCCCAGCGGTGCGGCAGCGACAGCAGCTGCACCCCGACGATGCCCTCCGCTTCCAGCTGCTCCGCCTCGGCCTGCATCCGCGACATCGCGAGCTCGCGCGCGTCGTACAGCGCCTCGGTGTACTGCGGGATCTCGACGTTCTGGCCGATGTTGCCCATCTTCTGCAGGAACCGCTGGTGCGCGATGTGGTAGACGCACGTGCCCATCACCATGCCCAGTGGCGCGTAGCCGGCCTGCACGAGCGTCCAGAAGTCCTGTCCGGACAGGTCGCTGGTGAACGGCTTTCCCGTGTTGTTGCGCCATTCGCCGGGCTCGTCGGCCTTGACCGCGGTGCCGACGGCGATGAACTCGGCGAGGTCGCTGCCGAACTCCTTGAACTCGATCTCCAGCCGGACCGCGACGATCCCGTCGGCGCCGAGGATGTCCGCCTCCCGCTCCATCCGGGACATCGCGAGCTCGCGGGCGTGGTACATCGCCTGCGAAAGCCGCTCCAGCTCCTGGTTCTCGCTCCACCGTCCCCGCTGGAACCCGACGTGGTAGATGCTCGAGCCGAGCACGAGCCCGAGCGGCCGGAAGCCGGCTTCGCGCACGAGGAGGAACTCGTTGACGCTCAGGTCCGAGGTGAACAGGCTGGTCTTCTGCCCGGGCTTCATCTCGGCGAGCCGGCGCATCGCATCCTCGGGGATGTGCTGCGCGGCGGGGTCCGCGGTGGTCACGAAGCCTCCTCAGGAACGGTTCAAGGGCAGGATCTTGAGCGCGCTGGTCGGCGCGGCGGGGCCGTCGTGGAAGCGCGCGATCGCGGTGCCGATGACGCTGGCGATGCCGTAGACCGCGACCTCCTGCACCGGCCACGTCCACAACCGCAGGTCGGAGACGATACCGCCGTCGGCGCCGCAGTCCTGGATCGCGCGGGCGAACTCCGCGCGGGCCGCGGCCCGGACCTGGTTGACGACCCTGGTCGGGGTGTCGACTTCGACGTTGCCTGTCCAGAAGTCGGTCTGGTTCGGCATGGTGTTGTCGATCCGCCCGCGCGCGGCCACGCCGACCGCGACGCGCACCGGCACCCACCCGGCTTGCATCAGCTTGCCGACGTCCTGGCCCGGCAGGTCGGTGGTGAACAGCCGCCCGGGCCGTTGCGTGGTCTCGGCCCGGACGGCGGTGCCCATCGCGACGAGCTCCTGGGCGGTGCCGTCGCGGGAGGTGGTCGTGAACCGGATGCCGAGCACGCCGTCCGCACCGAGCGCGCTCGCTTCCTCGGTGAGCCGGCCGAGCGCGGTCGCGTAGGCCTCTCGCAGCGTGTCCGCCAGCAGCCAGGCCTGGTCGGTGGCCCACTGGCTCAACGCCGTCCACCCGAGCTGCTGCACGACGCAGCCCATGACCTCGCCGACCGGCGTGAAGCCGGCGGCCTCGGCGCCGACCGCGCCCGGCACGCTCAGCAGCGACGTCTTCGGCCCGGACGCCTCGAAGCGCTCGATGCGTGCCCGCGCGGCCGGAGGCAGGTTCCGAACGTCCCGCTGGGGCACCGGGTGCCTCCTTCCGTCGCCGCTCTTCCCATCGTGGCACGGATTCGCGCCCGAGCGGGGCGAAGCAGGGGGATGTCCGGAAGGTCGAGATCGGCCGGGCCGGGGTGTGTCAGCGCCAGCTGTCCTCGCCGAAGCCGAGGGTCACCGGGCCGCGGCGGATGCCGGCCACCGTCTCCGACGGCAGCACCTCGTCCAGGAACGCGTACTCCGGGCTGCGCGTGCGGGCGTGCCACTGGGCGATCTCGTGCCAGCCCGGGGCCGCCAGCGCGCCGCCGAAGTGCTGGACCGACAGGCTCGCCGTGAGGCAGGCGAACCGGAGGCGTTCCACCAGCGGCCAGCCGGTCAGCGTCGCGGCCACGAAGCCGGCGCCGAACACGTCACCCGCGCCCGTGGCGTCGAGGACGTCGACCGGCAGCGCCGGGACCGCCGCCGTCTCGCCCGTCGTCCCGTCCACCGCCAGCACACCCTCGCCACCGCGGGTGATCACCGCGATCGGGACCAGGTCGGCCAGCTTGGCCAGCGCCGCCTCGGGGGTGTCCGTGCGGGTGTAGCGCATGGCCTCGACCTCGTTCGGCAGGAACGCGTGGCAGCACGCCAGCTGCTCCAGCAGCGCCGGCGACCAGGCTTCGGACGGGTCCCAGCCGACGTCGGCGAACACCAGGCTGCCCGACTGGTGTGCGGTGTGGACCCATTCGGCCGTGTCGAGGCCGATGTGCGCCACCGTCGCCCGGCTCGGCGGCGGCGAGCCGGCGAGCTCCGCCACCGGGACGGGCGGCGGGTGGCCGTGGGTGACCATCGCGCGGTCGCCCGCGTAGGCCAGCGAGACCGTCACCGGCGAGTGCCACTCCGGGAACCGCCGCGACCGCGACAGGTCGATGTGCTCCTGGCGGGCCAGCACGTCCCAGCAGTACCGCCCGTAGACGTCGGTACCGAACGCCGCCGCCAGCGACGTCCGCAGGCCGAGCCGGCTCAGCGCGACGGCGAAGTTCGCGATCCCGCCCGGGCCCGAGCCCATGCCGCCCGTCCACACCTCGGTGCCCGGTGACGGCGGGTGCTCCAGCCCGGTGAACACCAGGTCGAAGAACAGCAGGCCGGACAGGAAGACGTCGACTTCGGGGGCGGGCTCGGCCGGCACAGGCGCCTCCAGGGGATCACTCGGGGCGGACGGCCCGAGCCTGCGTCAGCCGCGCGAGATCCGCAAGAGCTGGGCCTCTTCGGCCACGGATTGGGTGGCTCCGGCTGCTAGGGTCACGGAATGCGGCACAGCTGTCACTCAACCGAGCGAAGTGTCCCGCGTTGAGGCTGGCGATCCTCGGCGGTGGCGGGTTCCGCGTGCCGCTGGTGCACGGGGCGCTGCTGGACGGCGGCGAAGTCACCGAGCTCGTCCTGCACGACGTCGACGCCGGCCGGCTCGCGGCGATCGAGCGGGTGCTGGCCGAGCAGGCCGTCGGCGCGCCGGACGCGCCGCGGGTGCGCACCACCACCGACCTCGCCGCCGCGGTGTCCGATGTGGACTTCGTGTTCTCCGCGATCCGCGTCGGCGGCCTGCGCGGCCGGCGGCTGGACGAACGGATCGCCCAGGCGGAAGGCGTGCTGGGCCAGGAAACCGTCGGCGCGGGCGGGATCGCCTACGGGCTGCGGACGGTCCCGGTGGCGGTGGCCCTCGCCCGGCTGATCGGCGAGCTGGCGCCGCGCGCGTGGGTCATCAACTTCACCAACCCCGCCGGGATGGTCACCGAGGCGATGGCCGCGCACCTCGGCGGCCGGGTGATCGGCATCTGCGACTCCCCGGTCGGGCTGTGCCGCCGCGTCGCCCGGGCCCTCGGGATCGACGCGGCGGCGGCGAAGTTCGGCTACGCGGGGCTCAACCACCTCGGCTGGCTCCGCTCGGTGCGCGTCGGTGGCGAGGACGTCCTGCCGCGGCTGCTCGCCGACACCGCCGCGTGCGAGTCGTTCGAGGAGGGCAGGCTCTTCGGCGCGGACTGGCTGCGCACGCTCGGCGCGATCCCCAACGAATACCTGCACTACTACTACTTCGCCCACGTCGGTTCGGAGTCACGCGGAGCGCTTCTCCTGGAACAGCAACGGGACTTCTACGCGGAACCGTCACTGGCTTCGTGGGAACGAACGCGCCTGGAACGCGAAGCGACGTACATGGCCGAGACGCGCGAGGGGGAGCGTGACGACCTCGAAGGCGGCGGCTACGAGAAGGTCGCGCTGGCCCTGCTGCGCGCCCTCGCGCACGGCGAGCGCACGACGCTGATCCTCAACGTCCGCAACGGTTCCGCGCTTCCGGGCGTACCGGGCGACGCCGTCGTGGAGGTCCCGTGCGCGGTCGACGCCGGCGGCGCCCGCCCGCTCGCCGCCGCGCCGCTCGCGGACCACGCGCTCGGCCTGGTGACGACGGTCAAGGCCGTCGAGCGGGCGGTGCTCGAAGCGGCGACGACGGGTTCGCGGGCGGCGGCGCTGCGGGCGTTCGCGCTGCACCCGCTGGTCGGCTCGGTGCCGGTCGCCCGGCGGTTGCTCGACGCCTACGTCGCCGCGCACCCGGAACTCGCGTACCTCGCCTAGACCGCCGCCATCGCGTTGAACTCCGCTTCGGCTTCCCGCTCGGTGTAGAGCCGCCACGCGCGGTCGGCGATGTCGTCCGGGTCGAGCGTGCCCACGGTGAAGCCGTGGTCCTGCGCGGTGAACACGCGGTGGATGTCCCCGCGTTCGATGAGGCCGCCGATGGTGAGGATCCCGGCGTGCACACCGGTTTCCCGCAGGGCCGCGTGCAGGGTGAGCACGTACATCCGCAGCGCCGCCGACGCCGGGGCGAGGCTGCCGAGCATCGGCATCGGGTACTTGCCGCTCAGGCCGCCGGCGAACAGCAGCGAGCCCGAGCCGCGGGCGAGCAGGCCCGGCAGCGCGGCTTCGACGAGCTGCGCGGCCGGGCGCACGACGGAATCGAACGTCGCCCGCAGGGTGCCGGCGCCGGCTTCGGTGAGCGGCGTGATGCCCGGGCCGGCCGTGGCGTCGGCCGGCCCGAAGTACACCGTGTCGATCTCGCCGGCGTCGGCCGTGATGCGGACGAGCACGTCGCGCAGCTGGGCTTGGTCGGTCACGTCCGCCGTGTAGGTGGCGGCGTCGATCCCGGCCAGCGACTCGCGGTAACCCGCGTGCCGCGTGTCGGTGCGGGAAACCAGCGCTGTCGTGAAGCCTTCGCGGCCGAACCGGCGGGCGACCGACAGGCCGAGCCCGGGACCGACGCCCAGGACGGCGAGCACTTTCGGCAAGGGAACCTCCTCAAGTTGAGTATGTCCTCAACTTATCCGCAAGTTGAGGGGGTCGTCAACTTGCTGGGTGTGTCCACAAAGAACGTCGCGGGCCAGGCGCGCTGCAACCGGTTATCTTTGTGAATCTGGTCCGAATGCCGGGTCCCAGTGGCACCACTGGGCGAATGCGACAGGCGGAGACTGCTCCAACTGGGTAGAACCTGTTCCAGTTCTGCGGCCGGGCCGTAGACCATGGCCCTCGCCGTTCCTGCGAGCGAGGAGTCGCCATGGATGCCGACCTGACCCGCCGTCAGCTCCTCCGCGGCAGCGCCGCCGGGGTGGGCCTCGCCGTCACCGCCGGGCTCGCCGCCCCTGCGGCCACCGCCGCGGCCGCCGCGCCGAGCGAGTACGACGTCGTCGTGGTCGGCTCCGGTGCCGCGGGCATGACCGCCGCGCTCACCGCGGCCAAGCGCGGGCTGAGCGTCGTCGTCCTCGAGAAGGCGCCAACCTTCGGCGGGTCCGCGGCCCGGTCCGGCGCCGGTATCTGGATCCCCAACAACCCGGTGCTGCTCGCCGCCGGCGTGCCGGACACCCCCGCGAAGGCCGCGCAGTACCTCGCCGCCGTCGTCGGCCCGGACGTCCCCGCCGCGCGGCAGGAGGCCTTCCTGCGCAACGGCCCGGCGATGATCGCCTTCGTCATGGCCAACAGCCCGCTGCGGTTCCGGTTCATGGAGGGCTACAGCGACTACTACCCGGAACTCCCGGGCGGCCTGCCGAACGGCCGCTCGATCGAGCCGGACCAGTTCGACGGGAACCTGCTGGGTGCCGAGCTCGCCAACCTGAACCCGCCCTACCTCGCCACGCCGGCCGGGCTCGTCGTCTTCAGCGCCGACTACAAGTGGCTGAACCTCGCCCTGGTGAACGCCAAGGGCGCCGCGGTCGCCGCCGAATGCCTGGCCCGCGGCACGGCCGCCGCGCTGGCCGGGCAGAAGCCGCTCACCATGGGGCAGTCGCTCGCCGCCGGCCTGCGCGTAGGCCTGCAGCGCGCGAACGTCCCGGTCCTGTTGAACACCCCGCTTGTCGACCTCAACGTGGAAAACGGCGCGGTGACCGGGGTGGTGACGCCGGGCGGGCTGGTGCGGGCGCGCCGCGGCGTGATCGTCGGCTCGGGCGGGTTCGAGCACAACGCGGCGATGCGCGCGCAGTACCAGCGGCAGCCGATCGGCACCGACTGGACCGTCGGCGCGAAGGAGAACACCGGCGACGGCCACCGCGCCGGGCAGCGCGCGGGCGCCGCCCTCGACCTGATGGAAGACGCGTGGTGGGGCCCGGCCATCCCGACGCCGGGCGACCCGTACTTCTGCCTGGCCGAACGGACCCTGCCCGGCGGCCTGATCGTGAACCAGGCCGGGCAGCGGTTCGTCAACGAAGCCGCGCCCTACAGCGACGTCGTGCACACCATGTACGACAAGAACCCCACGGCGCCGGACATCCCGGCGTGGCTGATCGTCGACCAGAACTACCGCAACCGGTACCTGTTCCGCGACATCGCGCCGCTGCTGCCGTTCCCGGACGCCTGGTACAACGCGGGTGCGGTGTTCAAGGCCTCGACCGTCCAGGGGCTGGCCGGCCAGATCGGCGTGCCGTCCGCCGCGCTGAAGTCCACTGTGGACCGCTTCAACGGCTTCGCCCGCTCCGGTGCGGACACCGAATTCCACCGCGGCGCCAGCGCGTACGACCACTACTACACGGACCCGGCGGTGACGCCGAACTCCTGCCTGGCCCAGCTGCGGACGGCGCCGTACTACGCGCTGCGGCTGGTCCCCGGCGACCTCGGCACGAAAGGCGGCATGCGCACGGACGCCCGGGCGCGGGTGCTGCGCCCGGACGGCTCGGTGATCCCCGGCCTGTACGCGGCGGGCAACGCGAGCGCGGCGGTGATGGGCCACAGCTACGCCGGCGCCGGGTCGACCATCGGCCCCGCGATGACGTTCGGCTACATCGCCGCGAACGACGTCTAGAACTCCTTTTCCACCAGCGGGAGCACCTCGGTGCCGAGCAGTTCGATGGCCCGCATGACCTCGGCGTGCGGGACACCGGACCAGTCCATCTGCATGGCGTACCGGTCCGCGCCGGTGAGCTTGCCGACCGCGATCAGGCGTTCGGCGATCTCCTGCGGGCTGCCGACGAACAACGCGTTCGCGTCCCGGGTGTATTCGTCGTACTCCGCGCGGGTCGGGACCGCCCAGCCGCGGGCGCGGGCGCCGTACTTCATCGTCTCGAGCCAGTACGGGTAGAACGTTTCCTTGGCGTCCTGGGACTTCTCGGCGATGAAGCCGATCGCGCCCATGGTGACGTGCAGGTCCTGCTGTTCACCCGCTTCCCCGGCGCGGCGGTAGAGGTCGACGAGCGGGGCGAAACGCTCGGGCTGCCCGCCGATCACCGCGTACACCACGGGCAGGCCGAGCAGCCCGGCGCGGATCGACGACTCGGGGTTGCCGCCGGTGCCGACCGAGATGCGCAGGCGCTTCCCGTACGGCCGGGGCAGGATCCGCGCGTTCTCCAGCGGCGGGCGGAACTTGCCGGACCAGGTCAGCGGGTCTTCGCGGTCGATGCGCAGAAGCAGGGCGAGCTTCTCCTCGAAGAGCTCGTCGTAGTCGCCGAGGTCGTTGCCGAACAGCGGGAACGACTCGGTGAACGACCCGCGGCCGGCGAGCAGCTCGGCGCGGCCGTGGCTGAGCTGGTCGAGCGTGGTGAACTGCTGGTAGAGGCGGACCGGGTCCTCGGTGCTCAGCACGGTGACGGCGGAGGAGAGGGTGATCTGGTTCGTCACGCTCGCGGCGGCGGCCAGCACGGTGCCGGGGTTCGAGATCGCGTACTGGTCGAGGTGGTGCTCGCCGAGGCCGTAGAAGCCGAGGCTCAGCTCGTCGGCGAGCTTGATCCGCTCGAGGGTGTTGGCCAGCGTCTGCGCGACGCTGGGCTGGTCGCCCGTGCGCGGGTCCGGCGCGCGGTCGCCGAAGCTGTAGATGCCGAGTTTCATACAACGCTCAACTATCTCGGCGGTGGATTCGTTCCCGGGGCTCCGGGCCTCACCCGAACCGGGCCTGGATGGCCTCGAGGTTCTTCTCCGACAGCTGCAGCGCGGCGTCGCGGAGACTGAGGCCGTCGAGGGTGGCGACCTCGAACATGCTGGTCACCAGGGCGCGCATCCGGCTGCGGACCTTGCCGAAGGCCTGCTCGGCGTCCGCGCCGACGTCGCCGAACAGCGTCCACCACCACCACGAGTTCGTCGCCGAGTTGGCGACGAAGTCCGGGACGACCCGGATGCCCCGGGCGTCGAGGAGCTCTTCGGCGTCCGGCGTGACCGGCAGGTTCGCGGCCTCGACGATCAGTTTCGCCCCGATCTTGGCCTGGTTGTCGGCGTCGACGCAGTAGGAGATCGCGGCCGGCACCAGCACCTCGGCCGGCACGTCGAGCCAGGCCTCCGGCGGGAGGAGCTCGTCGCCGGGTTTGAGGTTGTCGCGGTCGATCCCGCCGAAGCGGTCGCGGTGCCGCAGCAGGTTTTCGACGTCGAGCCCGGCCGGGTTGGCGACCACCCCGCGCACGTCCGAGACGCCGACGACGCGCAGGCCGGCGTCGGCGAGGAAGCGGGCGGTGGCACCGCCCATCGCGCCGAAGCCCTGCAGCACGACGCGGTTGTCCTCGTTTTCGAGGCCGAGCATCTCGAGCCCGGTGAGCGTGGCCTGCGCGACGCCGAGGCCGCCGACCAGCTCGTCGAGCCCGAGGCCGCCGACCTCGATCCGGAAGGCGTCCTCGAGCCGGGCGGTGGCCGCTTCGCGGTCTTCGAGCAGCGGGTAGATCGCCTGCACCGGGCTGATCAGGCCGATTTCGGCGATGACGCCGTCGATGACGTCCTGCCGCAGGCCCAGGTCCTCGCCCATGGACCAGTACTGCTCGATGAGCGGCCGCATGGCGCGCAGGTACCGGGCGACGACGTCGCGCGCGCGTTCGTCGTAGGGGTCGAAGTCGATGCCGCCCTTGGCGCCGCCGAGCGGGACGTACCGGCCGTCGGGGTCGTAGTTGAGGCCTTCTTTGAGCGTCATGCCCCGGGCCAGGCCGCGGACCTCGAACAGCGAGCAGCCGCGGCGCATCCGCAGGCCCCCGCTGGCCACCCCGCGCACGAGCCGGTCGATCACCAGGTACCCGCGGCACCCGGTGACGGGATCGGTCCACGCCACTTCGAGCAAGGCAGTTTCGGTCATCGCCCCTCCTGATCCCCCGGTCAACACCCGAGCTCGTGCACCATCGCCTGCTCGACCCACCGCGCGCAGTCCCCGGCGGTGACGGTCCCCTGCCGGGCGACGACCTGGACGGCGAGCCCGTCGAGCAGGGCGGTGAGCCGCCACGCGGCGCCGTGCGGATCGGGGCACCGGAAGGTCCCGGCGCCGACACCCTCCGCGATCAGCGCGACGACGGCATCCCGCCACCGCAGGTCGAGGCGTTGCAGGACGGCCCGCAGGGCGTCGTCCCGCACGGCGGCGGCGCCGGCTTCGATCCACAGCGGCCAGTTGTCGTGTTTCGTGGGTCCGTAGAGGGCGAGCACGGCCCGCAGCCGCTGGTCGGCCGAGCCGCCTTTGCCGAGCTCGTCGTCCAGCTTGGCGAGTTCGTGCTCGGCGGCTTGCCGGAAGGCTTCGATGACGAGCGTTTCGAGGGTGCCGAAGTGGTAGAAGATCAGCGCGGTGCTGACATCGAGTGAGTGAGCGACATCGGCGGCCCGGACACCGGCAATCCCCCGCAGGCGGATGTTTTCGAGCGCGGCGCGCACGATTTCCTCCCGCCGCACGGCAACGGCCTTCCGCATCATGCGGCCACCGTACCGAGGGGCAGCGGGTGCGCGGCAGGCGCCGAATGTGGGGTCCTCGGCCTGTGCGGACAGTCAGGACCGCAGGTGAGGGGCGGTTTGTCGGGTGGCTCGCGGTGGACGGCCGGGGCTGGGGAGAGCGCTCGGGTGAGGCTGGCCGGCTGGGCGAGGGCCGGGAGCGGCGGGGCGTGGGTGCGGCTCGGTCGGGTTGCGTGCGGGGGGCGGTCGGTTGGGGTGCCTGGTGGGGTCGGTTGGTGTGCGGGGGCGGTCGGCTGGTGTGCCTGGTGGGTCGGTTGGTGTGCCGGGGAGGTCGGGTTGTGCGCCGGGAGGGTCGGTTGGCGTGCCGGGTAGGTCGGCCTGTGTGCCCGGAGGGTCGGTGGGATGCGGCGAAGTGCCGGGGCCGCAACGGCGGCCCCGGCACTCTCGCGTGCTCGGCTCAGGCGGTCCACTCGGGGTCGCGGCCCAGGTACCGCAGCAGCGTCGCCACCGCGTCGTCGTCGGCCGAGGCCTCCAGGGCCGGGGCGTAGGCGAAGCCGCGCAGGGGTTCGGTCAGCTCGTGGGCCACCGGGAGCAGCCGGGCCGCCAGCTCCGGCGTCAGCGGGGACGTCCGGCCCGCCGCGCGGGCGATGTCCCACGCGTGGACCGCCGCGTCCAGTGCTGCCGCTCCGGCCGCCACCGGGGCCGGGAGCGCGCCCTGCGGCAACGGCGTCGGGACCGCCTCCGCGTCGGGGGACACCTTGGCGAAGGCTGCCGCAGCGGCCGCGAGCGTCGGCTCGAGGTACTCCGCCGCCGGGGCCGGGAGGGTGCCCGACGGGGCGAACGGGTTGAAGTCCGGGCCGCCCGTTCCGGTGATCGCCGCCGCGTAGCCCAGCTGGTCGCCCGCCGCGTGCTGGAGGACCTGGGTCACGTTCCACTCCGCGCACGGCGTCGGGGCCGACCAGTCCGTGACGCCCGCGATCGCCGCCCGCAGTGCTTCGTGGGCCGCTTCGAGGACCGGCCAGGACGTGCCGCGGTCCAGGCTCGCGAAGAACCGGCGGATGTCGGCCACCAGGACCTCCGTGGCTTCGTGCGCCGCGTAGTGGCCCGCCGCGTCGCGGGGGCCGCCGGAGCTCGCCGAGACGTCGTAGCGGTTCCAGCTGACGATGTTCGCGTGGTCGCGCTCGGCGAACCGGCGGATCGATTGGAAGTCGCCCGCGAACATCGCCAGGCCCGTCGGGACCGTCGTCGGGCCTTCCGGGTGCGCCGACGTGTGCGCGTCCTCGTAGTAGAAGCGGATCGACGAGCCGCCGGTGCGGGTCAGCCAGTACAGCGCCACGTTCGCGAGGACGAACTCCGGGTCCAGGTGCTCGCCGAACAGCTGGGCGTTCCACGCCAGCAGGCCCAGCGGCGAGTCCGCGAGGGCGAACGCCAGCGTGTGCGGCTGCTGGCTGTGCAGCGTGTTGAAGGAGAACATGTTCTCGTAGAACCACTGCAGGTGCGCCAGCGCCGCCTGGTCGGCTTCGCTCAGGTCCGCCATCTCGGCCGGGTCGCCCGACGGGAACGAGAACAGCTGCGTGACGTGCACGCCGACGACCTGCTCCGGCGCGAGCCGCCCGATCTCCGGCGAGATCATCGACCCCGCGTCGTTGCCCACCGCGCCGTACTTCTCGTAGCCCAGCCGGCTCATCAGCTCGGTCCACGCCGCCGCCGTGCGGTGCGTGCCCCAGCCGGCCGAGCGCGTCGGGCCGGAGAAGCCGAAGCCCGGCAGGGACGGGATGACCAGGTGGAACGCCGGCTCGTCGGCCGAGGCCGGCTCGGTCAGCGGGCCGATCGCGTCGAGGTACTCCACGATCGAGCCCGGCCAGCCGTGGGTCAGCACCAGCGGCGTCGCGTCCTCCCGCGACGAGCGGACGTGCAGGAAGTGGATCTCCTCGCCGTCGATCTCCGTCACGAACTGCGGGTACGCGTTGAGCCGGGCCTCGAACGCCCGCCAGTCGAACTTCTCCAGCCAGTACTCGGCCAGCGCGCGGACCCGCTCGTTCGTGACGCCGTACTCGGCGGGCAGGTCGTCCGGCCACAGCGCCCCGCGCAGGCGGTTCTCCAGGTCGGTGAGGGCGGCCTGCGGGATCTCGACGCGGAACGGGCGGAGGGCGGGGACCGTCATGACTTGCTCCTTCGGGGTGGAACGGAATGCTTCGTTCCGAACTGTATCAGACCGGAACGATCCGTTCCAGTGCTAATCTCGATCCATGCCCGAGACAGCCACGCCCGACACCGCCCTGCCCGGCCGCCGAGGCCAGGCCGCCCGCAACGACGTCGTCATCCTCGACGCCGCCCGCCACGTCTTCCTCGCCGATCCGAAGGCGCCGATCTCGCAGGTCGCCGAGCGCGCCGGGGTCGGCATCAGCGCCCTCTACCGCCGGTACCCGAGCAAGGAGGTCCTGCTGCGCCGCATCTGCCACGACGGCCTCCTCAGGTACATCGGCGAAGCCGAGGGCGCCACGGAGGAGGCGGACGGCTGGGGCGCGCTGACCAGGTTCCTCACCCGGGTCGTCGAACTCGACGTGCACTCCCTGACCGTCCACCTGGCCGGCACGTTCACCCCGACCCCCGAGATGGGCGAGGACGCGCGGCGCGCGGGCGAGCTGACCCGGAAGCTGGTCGAGCGCGCGCACGAAAGCGGGCGCCTGCGCCCGGACGCCGTCCCCGAGGACGTCGGCATGATCCTCGAGTGCTGCGCCGCCATCCGCGTCGACGACGAGGACCGGATGCTCGAGCTGCGCCACCGCTACCTCGCGCTGCTCATCGAGGGGTTGTCGGCGAAAGGCCCGGATCTGCCGGGCCCACCGCCGCGGCCGGGTGAGATGAACGGCCGCTGGCGTCCCTCCTGACGGCGGTGCCGCAATGCGTCCGGATGGCGGGTAACGAATTCCGGGAGTGCGACGACTGAACAGCGTCGGCTGTCCAATAAGACCCCAATGCACCATCAGTCAGAGCGGCATTCCCCGGACCGGAACAGCGAGATGACGACTATGCAGAGAAGCTGGCGACGGACCACGATCCTGTCCTCGGTGGCCGCACTGGCCACGGCGTTCATCGCAATCGCCCCCGCCGCGCACGCGGACACCCCCAGCAGTTCCGTCGAAGTCAGTCCCACCACGGTGCTGCCGGGACAGACGTTCACGATCACGCAAACCATTCACAACGACCGCGATTTCACGGTGACTTTCGCGAAGGGCGCCATTTACGGCACGCCGACCGCGATCGTCGACGTCGCCGACATCGTGTCCTGCACCAACACGACGGCCGTCGGCTGCTTCCAGGCCGGCAGCAGCTACCGCGCCGCGTTCGGCGACCTCGAGGCGGGCGGCACGCGGACCACGGTGTGGACCCTGCGCGTCAAGGACACCGCGGCACCGGGGCAGTTCACGCTGCAGCACCAGTTCGTCGGTGACAACTACGCTTTCGACACCCTCGACGGCCCGGTCATCACGATCGGCAACCCGGTGACCAACGCCGACATCAAGGTCGCGCTGGGCGCCACCGGGCACGGCGGGCTGAACGCGCGCATCGACTACACGGTCACCGTGACGAACAACGGCCCGGCGGCGGCGACCGGAACCCGGGTCGTGGCCACGTATCCGGCCGGTCTGTCGTTCGCTTCCGGCACCGGCTGCGCGCACGTCGCCGGCACCCGGACCGTGAACTGCGACGTCGCTTCGCTGGCCAGTGGCGCGTCGGCGACGCCGAAGTTCTCGGTGAACGGCGGCCTGCTCGCGCTCGGTTCGTACACCACGACGGCGGTGCGGACGGCGAGCTCGCCGTCGGATCCCAACCCCGCCGACGACAGCGCGTCGAAGACGTGCCAGGCGCTCACTGGGCTGATCGTGACCTGCTGAATGTTACAGAGGTGAACCGGGCTCGTGTCCTCCGCCAGGGACGCGGGCCCGGTTTGCGTTTCAGCCCGTGACCGACGCGTAGAGCTTCGCGATGTCGTCGTCGAAATAGGGGCTGTAGGAAACGTCCGGGGTGTCGCCGCCGAGCTGGTAACCGCCGATCACGCCGATGACTTCGCCGCCGGTGACCCACGGCCCGCCGCTGGTTCCGTCCGGGAAACCGGGGCACGCCACGCGCAGCTGATAAGTGTCGGAACGGGTCGTGTTCCCCTCGCAAACCACCGGGGAATCGGTCGTGTCGGGGTAGCCCGTGAGGGTGATCCGGTGCTCGAACCCGCGATTCGTGCCGAGCGCGTTCGCGCCGGTGAGGCTTTCCAGCGAAGCCGGGTTTCCGGCCTGCCGCACGGTCAGGAACGCGAAATCCAGATCCGGGTCCGCCGAAGCCGTCCAGCCGCCGGCGACGGCCACCGAGGTCACCGTCCACATCCCGGCCGGCGCGACGCCGTCGTGGTAGCCCGGGGCGAAGCTCATGCCGTCCCGGACGCAGTGCGCGGCGGTCAGCACGAGGTCGCCCGCGGCGGAGTGCACGACGCTCGCCGAGCAGAAGTGACGGCCGTTCGCGAACAGCGCCCCGACCGGTGGGACGGCGGGTGCCGCCGGAGCGGGCGAGGCGACGGGGGCCGGAGCCGAAGTGGTGACGGGGCTGGGGGCCGCAGTGGTGACGGGCGTGGTGACCGGGGCCGGCGCGCCCGCGGCGTAGGCGTCGTCGGCGGTCGTGCCGGTGCCGAGGACCAGCCCGGTCCCCAGAACCAGCAACGTCGCCGCGGCCGACAGCGCGGTGCGGGAAAACTTGATCGCCACGGCTCAAGAGCACCACAGCGGCGCCGCATCCGCAGCGTGCGCGGCCCGATGCACAGCGACTTCATAGCGCCCGCACAGCGCCACACAGCCCCGCCCGGACGCGCGGTCTTCGGCGCACGGCGCCGGCAGCCCCGGAAATCGCCGTTAGCCTCGGGACCCATGACGGCATCGGTCACCTCGCCCGACGGGACGGTCATCGGCTTCGAGACCTTCGGCGACGGCCCGCCGCTGGTCCTCGTCCACGGCACCGGCGCGGACCACACGCGCTGGGCCGCGGTGAAGGACCGGCTCGCCCGGCGCTACCGCCTGTACCTCGTCGACCGCCGCGGCCGGGGCCTCAGCCGCGCCGAGGCGCCCGCCTACGACCTCCGCCGCGAAGGCGAGGACATCGCCGCCGTCGCCGAAGCCGCCGGGGGAGACGTCTACCTCGTCGCGCACTCCTACGGCGCCCTGTGCGCGCTGGAAGCCGTCCGGCACACCAAGGCGGTCCGGCGGCTGGTCGCCTACGAGCCGCCGCGGCCGGCGCCGGGCGGGACCGTGGTGGGCCCGGACGCGCGCGACCGGATGCGGGCCGCCGGGGAACCCGAGCGGATCCTGGAAATCTTCCTCCAGGAGGCGCTGCGGCTCCCGCCGTCGGACGTCGAGGCGATGCGCGCGACGCCGGTCTGGCCCGCCCGGGTCGCCGCCGCGCCCACCATCCCGCGCGAACTGGACGTCGTCGAGGGCATGGTCTTCGACGAGCGGCTCGGCGAGATCGCCGTCCCGGTCCGGCTGTTCGCGGGCACGGAAAGCCCGGACTACCTCCGGTCGGCCGCCCACGCGGTCGCCGAGCTGATCCCCGGCGCCGACGTCGTGCCGATGCGCGGCCAGGCCCACCAGGCCATGGACTTCGACCCCGGCCAGTTCACCGAGGCGGTGTTCGCGTTCGATCCGGCATGAGGTTGCGGCGGTGCGCCCAGGCCGCCACCTCGGTCCGGTTCGCCAGGCCCAGCTTGGCCAGCACGCTGCGGACGTGGCTTTCCACCGTGCGCTCGGACAGCACCAGCCGGTGGGCGATCTGGCGGTTGCTCAGCGCGTCGGCGACCAGTGCCACGATCTCGCGCTCGCGGCCGGTCAGCGGGTCGGCTTCGCTGCGCACCCGGTCGAGCAGCGCGGTGGCGTCCCGCACCCAGCCGGGCATGCCGAGCCGCCGGGCTTCGTCGGCGGCCTGCCGGGCCAGGGTCTCCGCGCGGGGCAGCTCGCCGAGCGCGGCCAGTTCGGCCGCCAGGCGGACGCGGTTGTGCACGACGTAGGGGCGGGCGCCGAGCCGCGTGTCCCAGGCGACCGCCTCCTCGAACAGCGGCACCGCCTCGGCGGGCCGCCCGAGGAGCGCGGCCAGGCGGCCGGCCCAGCTGCTGGAGCAGTCGCTGCAGAACGTGCCCGCCCCGCCGGAGCCGACCGGTGACTCGGCGGCCAGCCGCTTGGCGAGCCACTCCGCCGTTTCGCGGTCTTCGAACGCCTCCAGCAACGGCAGGAGGTTCGGCCCGATCCCCGGTGCCTGGCCGACGAAGTCGGGGTCGCGCAGCCGGGGCCGCAGGGCGTCGTACTGGGCCCGTGCCTCGTCGCGGCGACCGGCGACCAGGGCGCAGAGCGGCCGGGAGACGACCGTGATGGGCAGCGGCGGGGCGATCGCGAGCAGTTCTTCGTAGCCGTCGGGCAGCTCGGCCGGGTCGCCCACCACGTCCGCCAGCTGCTGCGCGAACGCGAACGACATCCCGGCCGCGGACCGGTCCTCGGCCAGTTCCGCCTCGGCGAGCTCCCGCGCCAGCCGGTTCTGCTCGCGGGCTTCGGCGAACGCGCCGCGGTAGGCGGCGACCGACGCTCGCAGCCGCAGCTCGTGCCAGCGGACCAGCGGCAGCCGGGTCGTCGCGGCCAGCGCCGTGATCGCGGCCAGCTCGGCGTCCACGACGGGAACGGTGCCGACCTCGAACGCCGCGTCCAGCCGCCACTTGTGCCCCCACAACGCGACCAGCGGCCGTCCCGTGCCGCCCAGGTCCACGGCGAGCGCGCCGAGCCGCAGCCGCTCGGCCAGCGGCAGCTCGAACGGGCGGATCTTCATCCGGGCGCGGACGGCGTCGAGCAGCGCCTCCTGGTCGCCGGAGGCCTCGGCCAGCGCCAGGGCCTCGTCGGCGGCTTCGACGGCTTCGGACGCCCGCCCGTAGTCGGCGGTCACCGCCGCCGACTGGGCGAGGAGCTTCGCGCGCACGGCCGGGTCCGCGCCGGGCCCGGTCGCCGCCAGCGCGGACGCCGTGAGCTCGGCCATCGCCGGCAGCAGGTCGGGCGCCGAGGTGTCCCGGACGACGAGCGCCGCGGCGGCGACGAGCGCCGGGTCGGACGTGAGCTCCGCGGCCTCGCGCGCGTGGCCGAGGCTGCGCGCGAACCGGCCCGCCCGGTACTCCGCGGTCGCCAGGTCGACGAGCAGGGCGGTGAGGCCGTCGCGGTGGCCCGCGCGACGGCGGCAGTCCAGCGCGAGGGCCAGGAACCGGGCGGCTTCGGTGAAGGCGAGTGAGCGGGTGGCGTCCCGGGCCGCCGTTTCGGCCCACTCCGCCGCCTGGGCGAGGGCGTCCGGCGTCGCCGCGGCCCGCAGCCAGTGCCCGGCCACGACGCCCGGCTCGGCCCGCGGTGCCAGCGCGGCCGCCGCCCGGGCGTGCAGCTCCTCGCGGACGCCCTGGTCGAGGTCGGCGTAGATCCCGTCGCGCACCACGGCGTGGGCGAACCGCCGCGAGCCGGCGACGGCGGGCCGCAGGACCCCGGCGCGCACCGCCCGGTCGAGCGCCGCGACGACCTCGCCGTCCGGCCGGGCGGCCACCTCGGCGACGACGTGCGCGTCGACCTCCTCGCCGAGGACCGACGCGATCGCCAGCAGGTCCCGGGTCCCGGCGTCCAGCCCGGCCACCGTGGTGCGGACGAGGTGGCGCAGCTCGGCCTCGCCGTCGCCGGTCGCCGAGGACCGGGCGACCGCCTTGAGGTAGAGCGGGTTCCCGCCCGAGCGCCGCAGCGCGTCGACGGCGTCGACGCCCGCCCGGCCGACCTCGGCGAGGTAGGCGCGGACGTCGGGCTCGGTCAGCGGCGCCAGGCGCAGGCTCTCCGTCCCCGGCCGGCCCAGCAGCTCCGGCAGCGCGTCGAAGAGCGGGCCCGCCGCGCCGGTGTCCCGGTAGGTCGCGACGACGGCGAGCCGCGACCGGCGGATCTCCCCGGCCAGGTGCCGCAACAGCCGCAGCGACGCCTCGTCGGCCCAGTGCACGTCTTCGAGGACGACGACGAGCCCGTCCGGCTCGGCCGCCGCGACCAGGGCGTCCGCGGCCACCGCCACGAACCGGAACCGGGCGGCGACCAGGTCGGCGCCGTCGCGGTCGTCGAGGTCGGCGAGCGCGCGCTCGACCTCCGCGCCCGCCTCCGGCAAGGCGCGGAGCACCCGTCGCCAGGGCCACAGCGGCGGGGCGCCCGGGTCGTCGACGCACCGGCCCCAGACCGCGGCCGGGCCGGTGACCGTCTCGGCCAGCCGGGTCTTGCCGATCCCGGCCGGGCCGCCGACGAGCACCAGCGCGCCGGTGCCGCCGCCGGCCGCCGCGAGCCACGCGCGCAGGTCGGCCACGGCACCGGCCCGCCCGACGAACGGCTCGCTGCGCGTCACCCGAGCAGTATCCCCTCCGTGGCCGGTTTCCGTGCCGGCCTCCGTACTGGCACTGATGTCCGGGACGCCGCCGGCGGCGAGAGTGACTCCCAACGCACTGACCAGCGAAAAGGAGCCTCTCGATGCACGCCACCATCCACCAGTACCGGAGTCCGCTGGGGACCCACGACCTCGCCGAGGGGGCGCTCGGCACCGCCACCCTCACCCAGCTGGGCGGCCAGGCCGGCGCCGTCGTCACCTTCTGGCCCGACGCGGCCGCGGCCGGCGCGGCCGCGGCCCGGCGGCCCGCCGGGACCACCTGGCTCGACACCGGCGTCTACCGGGTCGCCGACGTGCACTCCGCGTCGGACGCGGCCGCCTACGCCCAGCTCACCTGGTTCGACGGGCCGCGCGGCGCCGACCAGTCGGCCGCCGAGCAGCGTGCCGGGCGCGAACGCATCTGGCCCGCCGTCCGGGACATCGAGGGCATCGGCACGACCTACGCCCTGCTCGCCGAAGACCGGTCCCTGGTGGTCATCGGGTTCACCGCGTCGCTGGCGACGATCGAGGCCGTCCAGGAGGCGATCATGGCGACCGAGCTGCTGCCGGGCGAGGACCCCGCACTGCTGCCCGGCCCGGACCGGGTCGACCTGCACCGCGTGCAGCACGCCGCCCTGCCGGCCCCGGCGGGTGCGCGATGAGCCCGCGCACCGCCCCCGCGCTGCGCGCCGGGACCTGGACCGTCCGCAGTGGACGGACGACGGCGGCCTTCGAGGTCCGCAACTTCGGCGTCAACCGGGTGCGCGGCACGATTCCGGTCCGCACCGGCAGCGTCGAGGTGCGTGACGGCGCGGTGACGGCCGTCCACGCGGAGCTGGACCTCGGCGCGCTGGACACGCGGAACGAGCGCCGCGACGCCGACCTGCGCAAGCCGAACCTGCTCGACAGCGCCGCCCGGCCGGACCTGACCTTCACGGCCACCGGGGTCCGGCGGCAGGACGACGGCTGGGAAGTGACCGGCGAGCTGCGGCTGCGCGGGACGTCGTGCCCGCTGACGCTGACCGTCGCGCCGGTCACCGCCACCCGGGTGCGGGCGACCGGGACGCTGGACCGGGCCCCGCTCGGCATGCGGGTGCCGCGCGCGGTGATCGGCCGGTACGTCCGGATCGACGTCGAGGCGGAGCTCGAGCCGCCCGGCTAGAGGTCCTTGGGCAGCAGGGCGGTCGCCGGGTCGGGGGCGGCGACCGCCCTGGGGCGCCGGTCGCGGAACAGCCAGCCGCCGACGATGCCGCCCACGAACCCGAAGAGGTGCCCCTGCCAGCTGACCCCTTCCTGGGTGGGCAGCAGGGAGGTGAACTGGTAGGCGAAGCACAGCGCCATCACCAGCCCGATCACGATGTCGATCAGGTGCCGGTCGAAGAGCCCGCGCACGATGATGTAGCCGAAGTAGCCGAAGACCAGGCCGCTGGCACCGACCGTGACCGAGTTCGCCGGCGAGATGAACCAGACGCCGAGCCCGCTGGCGACGATGATCAGCAGGCTGACCCCGACCCACTTCTTCACCCCGCGGTAGGCGGCGAGGAAGCCGAACACGAACAGCGGCCCCGAGTTGCCCTCGATGTGGCCCCAGCTGTAGTGCAGGAAGGGTGAGGTGAGGATTTCCGGCAGCGACGCCGGGTTGCGCGCCTCGATGCCGAACTCGCGGCTCAGGTCGTAGCCGCTGGGGGCGTTGACCAGCTGGACCAGCCACAGCGCGGCCAGCAGGCCGACCATCACCCACAGGGCCTTCTTGGCCTCGGCGATCATCGCCTCGGCGTCGGTCCGGGTCGGTTCCTCGCTCATTTCGCCCCCTCGGTCGCGCCCGAGGATATCGGGCGCCGGGCCCGGACGCGGCGTTCCGGACCCAGCCGTGACCTGGCAGGGTTGGGCGCATGACGTCACACCGGCCGGAGATGGTCTTCCGGGGCCGTCGCATGCCCGGCGACCGCGCACTGGTCATGGCCATCGTCAACCGCACCCCGGACTCGTTCTACGACAAGGGCGCGACGTTCGCCGACCCCGCGGCGCTGGCCGCGGTGGACCGCGCGGTGGCCGCGGGCGCCGACATCGTGGACATCGGCGGGGTCAAGGCGGGCGAGGGCCCGGAGGTCGACGTCGACGAGGAGACCAGGCGGGTGGTGCCGTTCGTCGCCGAGGTCCGCCACCGCCACCCCGGCCTGGTCATCAGCGTCGACACGTGGCGCCACGAGGTCGGCCGCCAGGTCTGCGAAGCGGGCGCCGACCTGCTGAACGACACGTGGGCGGGCGCCGACCCGAAGCTGGTCGAGGTCGCCGCGGAGTTCGGCGCGGGCTACGTGTGCTCGCACGTCGGGGGCATGCCGGTGCGCACGGACCCGTACCCGGCGCCCACCCCGGAGAGGCCCTTCTGGCCCCGCTACGACGACGTGGTGGCAGAGGTGGTCGCGGAGCTGACGGAGGCCGCCGCACGAACGGTAGCGGCGGGCGTGCCCCGCGGAGGCGTGCTGATCGACCCGACGTTCGACTTCGGCAAGAGCACCCGCCACGGCTTGCAGTTGCTCCGCCACTTCGACCGCCTGGTGGAAACGGGCTGGCCGGTCCTGGTGGCCCTGTCGAACAAGGACCTGATCGGCGAGACCTTGGACGTCGAAGCCGCCGACCGCCTCGCGGGAACCCTGGCGGCAACGGCGATCGCGGCACAGGCGGGGGCAGCGGTGTTCCGGGCACACAACGTCCGGGAGACAAGGGAAGCAGTGGAAGCGGTCGCAACCTTGCGCAACACCAAGGAGCGGGGTGGTCATCCCGTCGCCTGAGGCCGTGAAATCACTTTGAGCCGGGCCCGCAACGCACAGCGCTACGTGGGGAGACAGCGCGGGCTTGCGGGCCCGGCTCAAAGTGTTAATATCGGAA